>WJJG01000177.1 GCA_014729815.1 Candidatus Eiseniibacteriota bacterium | reverse complement strand
CGGTTCCGGGGCGCCTTCTCACGGCTGCGGAACTGAGTGCCCGGGGATGGGTAGAGCGGCTATCGTAGCGTTTCAGCGAGGGCGAACAGGCCATCCTGCGTCTGGAGAGGAACCGAGGGGGGGGAAATGCCATGAACGTGCACCCAAACCGGCAGTCTCGATGCTGGCTTCTCCGTGCCTGTCTTCTGGGAACGATCCTGCTGACCACGCTCGTCGCTGCCGCGGCAGCGCTCGAGACCTACGAGATCGACACGACGCACTCGCAGGTCGGATTCAAGATCCGGCACTTCTTCAGCAAGGTGCCCGGGCGATTCACCGACTTCTCGGGGACGCTGCAGTACGACCCATCCGCGCCGACGAACTCGAGCATCACCCTGACCATCCAGTCCGCCAGCATCGACACCGACAACGATCGTCGTGACAACCATCTGCGCAGCGACGACTTCTTCAATGTCGAGAAGTTCCCCACGATCACCTTTGTCAGCAAGGCGATCACCGCCCGCGAGGAGCCCAACCGGTACGACGTCACTGGGGATCTGACGATCCGCGACGTGACCCGCGAAGTCGTGGTGGAGGTCGAGATGCTCGGCCTGGCCGAGATCCCGGGCATGGGCAAGCGCGGCGGCTTCGAGGCGCGCACGACCATCGACCGCACCGACCACGGCGTCTCTTGGAATCGCCTGATCGAGGCCGGGGGCGCGATGCTCGGCGACGAGGTGGAGATCGAGGTCTCCCTGGAGGTCGTTCGGCAGTAGCGCGATCGATGACGGACCCGCGGCGAGCGAATGCTTCGCCTCTTGAGCGCGGAGACTACTCGGCGCTGACGCCGTGCCCGTAGATCAGGATCTGCCCCGCATCCACCATGGCCCATCCGCTGTTGAAGATGTCGAACTCCTCACACCCGTCGGGCATCGGTTGGATGCGAATGATGACCGCTCCCTTCACCATGCTGCCGGCGTTGTGATCCCGGTCGGCGTCGTAGTCCCATTCCGGCACGGGACAGCTTCCCGGCGCGTGGTGGATGCTCCGGTCGGGCCGATTGCGCGCCTCCCTCGCGGCCGCCGGGGGGACGACATTGCGATAGGGTCCCTCGCCGACGATGCCGCCGCTCGCCGGATCCGGCCGGGTCGGCTCGAGCGGCAGGCCCTCGCGAGCGTAGGCCAGGATGTGCCACTGCGCATCGCGAATCGTATCGCCATCGGTGTAGCCATGGGTGTTCTCGGGGTAGCGAACGAACGCGCATTCCGGTCCCAGATCGGCCACGCCGAGCCCGCCATAGAAGCGCTGCGCCGGATAGGGTTCTGTGATCTGCTCGATCGTGAAGCTGCGCGCGTAGCCATCGGGCGCGAGGATCTCCACACTCGTCGCGCCACGCAGGTCGACTCCCTGCGCTTCTAGCAGGTCTATGATCCGCACACCAGTATAGGTGGCGTAGACGTCGAACTGCTGGCGGTTGGCATTGAACAATCCGAACTGCGTGTGCGCCGGTAGGGCGCGCAGCTCTGCGGCGCTGACGGTCACCAGCGGGCAGAGCGCCTGCCCGGGATGGCTCTGCGGATCGCCGGGATAGCGCAGCGCAGCGATCTCGGAGGCGTTGGCGTAGCCGTCCCCATCCTCGTCTCCGCCATCGATCGCTCGCAGGGCCGTCACGCTGCGCCCGGCCTGCTGGTACGCCCGACCGTACGGATTGAGCGTTGCCGCGAAGGCGGGCGGAAGCTGCGCCCACCCCTCGGGCGGGTGCACGACGAGATGGCAGTAGTCGCAGGGATTGAGGTGCACCAGCCGCGCCTCTGCGTCTTGTACCCGGCCGCCGCGATGGCAGGTCTGGCAATCGTCGAGCCGTGTGCCGACGCTGCGCGGATAGGCGCGCGCGAGGTTGGCGATGTCGCGATCGTTCTCGTGCCCCCGATAGGCCCGCGAGGAGAGGATCGGGTCGTCTTCGGCGCGGATGCCTTGCCCGCCGCCGCTCGCCAGTGCCCCTGCAAGCAGGGCCAGGCCCAACAGAGACGCCCATGCCCCGCGTCTCCATGGCTCCCCCACGCGTTCCCGAATGTCCACGTCGCCCTCCCTTCCGGGCCACCTGCCGCCGGTGGCGCGCTGCCCCGGAGCTCGGTCCAGCCGGAGGAGGCATACGCGAGTCGCCCGCGGCCGGTCAAGCCCGCGCTCGTTCGCGCCGGGCGCGGCTGGGGATGCGGAGCGCTCGCGCCCGGCGGCTGCGTCGTGGCATCCCACACGGCGGAGAACCGTAACCGACCTCTTGACAAATACTTCTACACCTCCGGGCCCGCTTGCCGGCCCGGGGCCCGGTCGATGCACCTGATGCGCCTCTCGAGGCCCGACCGACCGCCGCGCGTGCATGCAACCCTGGCTGCTGCTTCTGCGTCCTTCCCTACACGGGAGGCAACGATCCCCCACACCTACAGCCGGAGGGCAGACGCCATGGCGCGCAAAACGGTTCTGATCGCACTCATGATCGCCCTGACGGCCTCGCTGGCGGCGGCCGG
>WJJG01000176.1 GCA_014729815.1 Candidatus Eiseniibacteriota bacterium | reverse complement strand
GGTCAGGGCCGTGACCTCACGTAGCCCAACACGGACGGGACCCGCAAAGGCACAGGGCATGGTCATCCTGCGGTTGAGCCCTCCACCTTCTCTCTCAGCGCTGCCAGGAACTGCTCATCCGTGGGCGGCATGATTCCACGCAGCTTCATGCCGTTCAGTAGCTCAAACGCCTTCCGCCACCACACCCGTGCGTTCCCCCGCCCCGTCTCCTCGGCATTCAGTGCCATCCGCCAGCAGCTGACACAGAGATCGCGCGCGTAGTCGGCGCTCTGCGGGTTTCTCTGATGCAGCTCCTCGAGTCGGACCTGTGCTGCCGCCAGCAACCGCTTGCGCGGACGCTCAGTTTGCACGGATCCGGTGATCGCGAGGTCCGTACTGAGATCGAAGATGATCGCGTTTGCGACGCGGCCGGCGCGCAGATCCTCGTCACCCCCCATCAGCTCGGCGATCCATATAGTCAGCCTGTCGCGTTCCTCGTCCCCCAGGCAGGCTTGGATAGCCTCGACCATCGCCGAGACAGCGCCTGAGAGAGCCGCAGCATTGCTCCATTGCTGTTGTACAGCTTCTGCTAGATGCGAAGCCGCGCGGTCACGGTCTCCCAGGCCGATGAGATGGAACATGCTCTCGCTGATCCGCAGAGGATCCTCGTGCGCCAGGCTCTGCAGATGATCGGCAATCAGTCCATGCAGGTAGCGACGCGTCGACTCCTGGGCGAGACCACGCCGCAGCACTGCCTCTCTCAGGGCGGCATGGAAGAAGTCCCACTGGGCTTGATTGCCACGCTGCACGATGTGAGTCCCGAGTGCGCGGCGGACGCCCGCGAAGGCGAGGTCGTCCCAAGCCTGGCCCGAGACGCCCGGCATCAAGTGCCTTAGATCGCTCTCTCGCCAGCCCGCTCGGCTGATCGCGATGAGCCCTGCCAAGCTGTCCACCCAGGCCGGACCGAACCCGCGTCCGGCGCGTGCTAGCAGCTCGTCATACATGCCCGGAACATCACCCGGTAGCTCGGCCGCTTCGTCGAGTTGGAGGGCCTGCAACCGTGCAGCACCAGAGAGGTGCGGGTGCTCCCGCTCAGCGCGCTCGTAGTCGTCTGCCTCCAGCAGGTTCATCTCCTGCAGTGCCAGTGCCAACCAGAGTGGGTTGCCATGGGCAGGACGGCCCTCGGCAGTTGATTTCGCCTCCAGAGCATCCAGCACGTGCGCATTGACGTCGCGGTGGTGGCGTTCGCGATAGAAGCGGCGAGCGATCTCGCGAGCCTCTTCGGAGGTGACGGGCGGCGTGGGCAGCTCGCGGCAGCCGTCTCGCTCCGCGAGCGCAGCCGTGGCCTGGCAGGGAACGGCCGTCGCGAGAAGACGGGCGTTGTCGGGCCAAGGCTTGGGCAGCCAGGTCAAATACTCCGCGCGGTCGGTCGGCTCGAACTGGTTCAGCGCATCGATCACGACGACCACGCGGCGTTCTGATGCAACCCGGTGAAGCAGCTCAGCGAAGGCCTGGTCGATACGCTCGGAGGTGATTCCGGGGGACTCGGCGGTGCCCTGCGCCGACACTCGTCCTAGCTGCGAGGCATCGGGCACAGAGGGCTGATCGAGGGGGTCCGGAAGGCCAAGGGAGGACGCCAGCTCCGTCACCCAACGCTTGAGCATGCGGTCCACTTGGCCGGAGAGGGGGAAGATGCCGGCCGCATGAGAAAGGAGCACCAGTTCCCCCGCAGCCGCACGCGGCTGCAAAGCCTCGTACGCACGACCAAAGAGACTGCTCTTTCCGCAGCCGGATTCGCCGGTGACGACCAGTCCCCAGGAAGCGTCGGGCGCGGCGGGTGAGAGCCCATGGTTCAGCATTGGATCGGTGACCGCCGGCCGCTCGACGTAGCCGCGAGTGCGCTCGGCCACGAAGTCCCACACGGCTCGGGCGTCGGCCTCCTGCCATGTCTTCGGAGCAGCGCGCAGGTAGGCAGTCGTCTCGGCATCGAGATCGCTCCACAGATCGCGCTCGACGGCAGCATCGAGCTCGGCCAGCCCGACGAGCCTCTGTTTCTTGCGATCCCAGCGCAGCACGTACTCGCGGACGCGGTCGGGGAGCTGGCGGCGCAGCTGCTCCTTGAGAGCACGCAGGCGTCCGGCGGGCGAGTGAGGATCGTCGCTGGGCGCCTCCGCGGGGAAACGGGCAGCAACCTCTGGCGGCATTCCGCTCCGGTCGAGGGTGCGGAAGTAGAACCAACTCCGCCCGCGCTGATCGGGGTTCTCCAGCACTCCGTAGAGAACCTCGAGCTCGGTCACGCTGCGGCCTGCGACGTCGAGAGAAGGGGGCAGGCCGGCATCTTGTGCCGCCGCGCGGATGCGATCGCTGGGGGGCACCCAGCCGTAGCGATCCCCGATCAGACCAATGAAGAAGGGCTTGCAGCGTTCGATTTCATCCAGGCAGACCTTGAGCACCTGCATCTCGCGCGCGGCCTCGTCGGCCTCGGAAGGGCTCTCAACCCCCTGCCGCAGGTCGATGGTGTCGAGGTAGTGGCAACGCTCCCGAAGCTGCTCGGCCAAGCGCAGGAACCCGTGGCCACGCAAGTAGTCGCGCTCGGCGTGCATATCACGAAAGGTGGAAGAGATGAAGATCGGGCGCGCCTTCCAGGTGAGACCGGGCGGTGGGCTGTGGGGAGACGGCTTCTTCACAGTCATGGAGGCATTATGGTTTCAGGAGGCACCGATCGCAAGCGACCTGGGCAACCTGCACCGGCGCACGTGGCCGGTCGATGGTAATGACCCAGCACCCTGTGCGGAAGGGACAGGGTGTCGCTGTCGCGGCAACGGATCCTACAGGCAGACGGGAGTCGCATCTTCTCAGCTACATGTCCCGCACTCCGCGCGCTCTACCCCCCTCCCCGATCCAACACCCGATACGCGATCGCCTCGGCCACATGCTCCTCGGCGATCCCCTCGCTCCCCGCCAGATCGGCGATCGTGCGCGCGAGCCGCAGCACCCGGTGGAAGGCTCGCGGACTGAGCTGCAGCCGCGACATCGCCACCCGCAGGAACCCCAACGCCTGACGCGGCAGCCGGCAGTGCGAGCTGATCTCGGGGACGGACATCTGCGCGTTGCAGAGCACGCGGGGGTGATCGCGGAAGCTATGCCTCTGGCGCTCCCAGGCCATCATCACCCGTTCGCGCACCGCGGCGCTGTCCTCGGCCCCCGAGGCCGACACCATCTCCCCGAATGCCACCGCGCACATCTCGTGCTGGATGTCGATGCGCTCGAGCAGGGGGCCGGAGACACGCGAGAGGTAGCGCGCCACCATCCGCGGCGAGCAGGTGCAGCCGCCCCGCGGATCCAGACGCCTCCCACACGGACACCCGTGCGGTTCACAATCGCACGGCGGGGAGCACGACGGCGCGCCGGAGCTGAAAAGGAGCGCAACGACGACCCTGGAGCGGGTCGCTCTGCCGAGATGCCGCAATTCACTCTGGTGATCGGCGTTACGTTGCCCATCGGCTCGAGCTGCCGTGTCTCGGTCAGATGCCCGCAGGCGGGGCCCGGAGACAGGCTCGCCAGCTTCGC
>WJJG01000175.1 GCA_014729815.1 Candidatus Eiseniibacteriota bacterium | reverse complement strand
CGCCGCCCTGGCCGCCGATCGCGACCTCTTCGCGCCGGTGTGGGACCTCGAGTCGCACGGCGGGGCGCTCTTCCGGGTGCGCCGCGAGCATCTCGACGCTCTCTCGGGCATCGTGCAGCCCGGAGAGAGCGAGCTGTTCCGGCGCACCACGGCGGAGGTCAGCCGCGAGATCCTCCTTCGCGAACTGCCACGCGAGGCGATGGCCGTCCTGGCCGATACGCTGGCCGGCGTGACCCTGGCCGGCGCCCGTCTCGAGCAGAACCTGGTGGCGCGCGAGGAGTGGACGACGGTCACGCTCTACTGGCGCCGCGTGGGACCGGTGCCCGAGTTCCCGCTGGTCAACTATGTGCGGCTCGATACCGAACCACCACGCAGTCCGCTCTGGATGTCGCGCCTGAGCAAGGTGCACCGGCACTTCGTGAACGTGCAGAGCGGCGAGGCGTTCCGCCTGCAGGTCCAGCGCGCCCCCCTGCGGGGCATGTTGGGGGTCGAGCATTGGCCGCGAGATCGCTATGTGGCGGATGCCGTCCGGCTGCGTTTCCCGCCCACGGCGGCGTCCGGCGAGTATTTCGTACAGGTCAAATGGCTCGAGCAGACCCTCCTGCCGAATCTGCCGCTCGAGCACTTCCTCAGTGACCGGGACGCCTATGAAGGCGTGGTGGCCGGGGTGCTGGAGGTCTACTAACGGTGCAGACATCGCGCGAGGTGCCGTCGGCGCTGGCCTGGAGCGTGGTCTCGAAGCTCCTCGTCTCGATTCTGGCCCTGGTCTCGAACGTGCTCATCGTCCGCGGTCTCGGCGATCACGACTACGGCGTCTACAGCCTCTATCTCAACATCGCACGCTTCCTGGCGCCCTTGATCGGCCTCGGTCTGGCCCAGGCGGTGCTGCAGTTCCTGCCGGAGCTGCGCGTGCGGGCCGATGCGCGCGGTACGCGCCAGCTTCTGCTGCGTACCGTCGGCCTGCAGCTCTTCACCTGGCTGGCGGTCGTCGGGCTGGTCTACCTGCTGCGCGGCCAGCTCAGCACACTGCTCAAGACCGATCTGCGCACGATCCTTCTGCTCGGCACGCTGCTGCTGATCTGCGAGGTGCTCTGGAACTCGATCAGTCACGTCTTCATGGCCCTGCGCCGGATGCAGCGCTTGACCCTGGCCTCGGTGCTGCAGCGCGCCGCGCTGATCGTCCTGTTGCTGCTCCTGCTGCTCTCGGGCCTCACCATCCCGCGCGTCCTGTATGCGGTGGCGGGCAGCTTCCTGGTAGGGATCCTGATTCTGGGGCCCGGCTTGCGGCGCGGCCTGGGACGCGGGGCGGAGGCGACCGGCGAGGGGCTCGCGCTGCGACGCATGCTGCGCTACGCGCTGCCGATCGCTGTCGGAGCGGTGATCAACCAGATCCTGTGGCGCTCGTCCGAGACGCTGGTGATCGGCTACTACTGGCCGGCGGAACAGGTCGGCTACTTCAACGCCGCCTACAATCTGCCGCAGATGATCCTGGAGTTCGTTCCGCTGGCCATCTGGCCGATCATGCTGGCTTCGCTTTCGGAGGTGCACGCCCAGCGCGCGGCGGATCTGGCGCGCGGCATTCGGCTCTACTTCCGCTTGCTCTTCATCCTGGTGGTGCCTTTTGCACTGACCGGCTTCGTGCTCGGCGCCGAGGCCTACCGGGTGCTGTACGGCGCCCAGATGGCACCGGGCGCTCCGATCTGCCAGGCGCTCTTCCTGGTCTTCCTGTTGGCCTTCTTCACGACCCCGCTGCGCATGGCGCTCTATGTCAAGGAGCGTGCGCTTCTCAATACGGGGATCTCCGCGGTCGGGGCGGTGATCAACCTGGTGCTCGATTTCGTGTTCATCCCGCGCTATGGAATCTGGGGTGGGGTCTGGCCGGTGGCCATCGCGCTGGGCTGCACCGGCGTGCTGCAATACGTCTGCAGCAAGCGTCTGCTGCCCGAGATCGAGATTCCCTGGAGTCACTTTCTGCGCGTGCTGACGGGGGCCGCGGTGATCCTGCCGCTCTGGTGGCTGCGGCCGCATCTGGGTGCGCCGCTTCCGCTGGCCGGGGCGTTGATCGGGGGCACGCTGCTGCAGTTCCTCCTGCTGCGGCAACTGCGTGTCCTCGGAGAGGAAGAACGCTCGCTGCTGCTCCGCTCGAACCTGCCACTGAAGCGCTGGTTGACGCGCCTGCTCGCGCCCTAGGTGGGAGCGCAGGATTTCGCAAGGGATCACCCTCGGCACCGCGCTGCGGTCGGGAATCGCGCGAAGCCCTTCAGATGGCAGCGCGTGAGCGAGGCAACGCGGGCGGGCTACATATAGCCGATCGAGCGGAGCTGCTCCTGCGTGCGCTCGTCGAGCTCGCGTCCCGGTCGCCCGGCCGGCGGCACGCTGATCTTGAGCAGGAACTTGTTCAGCTCGACCTCCAGCGAGTCGCAGGGTCCGGCCTGGCCGTAGATGTTGACGCGCTCTCCGGGGTCTTCGCGAAGGTCGAAGCAGTACGCCGCCCCATCGGCCGTGCGGTCGATCATCAGCTTGTGCCCCCGCGTGCGGACCCCCATGAACTGGTACGACTCGCTGTAGGCGGCCACCGGGAGCCAGGGGCCACTGGCGTCGAAGAGGGGCAGCAGGCTGCGGCCCTGCGCCGCCGGCGAGGGCGGCAGATCGAAGACCTCCAGCAGCGTCGGCATCAGATCGATGTGCCGCACGATCTGCGGAATCCGGAGCGGCTCGGGAAAGGCCGGGTGGCGCACGATCAGGGGCACGTGGATCAACTCGTCGTAGAGGAAGGGGCTCTTGTGAAAGATGTCCCCGTGTTCGAGGAACTCGTCACCGTGATCGGCGGTCAGGATGACCAGCGTGCGATCGGCGATCCCCAGTGCTTCCAGCTCGGCCAGCAGACGGGCGATCTGTTCGTCGGCGTAGCGGATGCAGCCATCGTAGAGGTCGATGATCCGCCGCACCTCGGCCGTGCCGATGGCCTGCGGATCAGCCGGGATCTCGTTGAAGAGACGCCAGCCGCGGCGCCAGAACTCGACGGCCTCCGTCCGCGCCGCTCCGGGGCTGGTGAACATTTCCTGATAGCTCTTGGGCGGGATGTAGGGATGATGCACATCCATGAAATGCACATGCAGGTAGAAGGGGCGATCGGCCAGCTCACGGAGCTGGGCGATCCCTTCCTCGGCCATCACGCTGGCACGTGGAATGCTCCTGGTCTGCGGGATGCGCTCGAAGGTCCGTCGCAGGCCGACCTTGAGCAGGTAGGTCATCGGTAGGAGTTCTTCGCATCCGACGTGGAACTCATCGAGATGCATGAATCCCTGCGAAAGGCCCCACTCGCGCTTGATGAACGGATTGTTCATCAGGCCGGACGTGCTTAGGCCGGCGTCGCGCAGATGCTCGGCCAGCGTTTCCACCTCGTGCGGCAGGGCGCTGGCAATATGGCCGTAGCGCTTGACCGAGTGCATCGAGGGATAGAGGGAGGTGAAGACCGCTCCCATGCTGAGCTCGGTGGAGTTGCCCTGTGAGATGCAGTGATCGAAGACCAGGGATTGGGCGCCCAGGGCGTCGATGTTCGGAGAGGTCGGACGATGGTAGCCGTAGAGGCCGAGATGGTCGGCGCGCAAGGCATCGATCGTCAGAAAGAGCAGATTCTGCACCGCCTGATCTCCGGGGCGGGTGCGTAGCTCGCTGCGCACCCGCCCGCCGGGCGTGTGCCGCGCGGAGACTTCCTTGACGATCGTCAGCGGAATCAGCAGTCCCACGACGATCAGCAGCACGGCCAGGCGCGACGGTGAGACCAGTCCTCCGCGGCGCCCGATGAGGACTCCCAGCAGGGGTGTCAGAACGTGTGGCGTGACCTTGACGACCAGCGCGGCCGCCAGCACGATCAGCACCGGGAAGAGCACGCCATAGGAGATCGGCATGCGCAGGCCGATCGATTCGCGACGCAGCAGGGGCGCGGCGATCAGGACGGCCGCCACGGCCAGCGTGGCGGCCACGTAGTAGGCGGCGATGCTCACCGTGCGCCAGCGGGCCGCACGGACCGCAAGGCCGATCGCCACCGGGACGCCCCCGGCGATGGCCACCGCGATACCGGCTCCGAGATAGAGCAGGAGCAGAGACGGCCAGGCGAGTCCGATCAGGTGGAAGCTGCCCCAGAAACGCAGCAGGGGCTCGAGCAGCCCCAGAGATCCGACAGCGAGCCCCGAGAACAGGATGGCGAGCAGGTGTGCTCGCAGACCGTGCGCCTTCATTCCGGCCCCTTCCTCCGAGTGCCGCATCGGATATTCCCGACGGAGGATACGGAGGCCCCCGGAATGTGTCAAGGAAGCCGAGCGGGTGGGGGGGAGACGATGGTTCTGCGGGCCGGGGGCCGCAGGCGCGCGCGGATCGAGCGGCGGGGGCGGGGGCGCCATCGGGAAATTGCTGCAAAACCGCATAGACTCCGGTTAGAATGCCCGCCGAGCATTCCCCGGCGGGCACCAGTACGCCTGTGGAATGCAAGCGCTCCGCGGCAGCGGAGTTGCCTCTTCTCGGACGAGTGCCGGAGGAACGCGGATGATGTGGAATCGACTCGGGAGCGGGCGGCGGCCCGCTCCGCGGATGGGACGCGCCGCTCTCTCGGCGGCCCTCTGGATGCTGGGCGCGCTGGGGGCGGTTGCGCTCTGCGGACCGGCCGCGGCCGAGGGCGTCGGTGAGGCCGCCTTCGTGGGCGGAGAGACCGAGGCGCTGCCGGCCTACTTCGATCAGCTCCACCCCACGGCGGCCAGCGCTCCGAGCGGCGCGCGCATCACGATGGCGGCCTGGGAGGATCATCGGTCCGGCAGCGGCAGCATCTTCGCTGCGCGGATCGACAGCAGCGGAACGCTGCTCGATCCGGTGGGCCTGCCGATCGCCACCGGATCGGCCGAGCAGACCGCCCCCGCGCTGGCCTTCGGGGGCGGGCAGTTCCTTCTGGCCTGGGTGGCGCAAGAGGGGCAATCGTGGGAGATCCATGCTGCCCGGATCACCACCGAGGGAACCATCCTGGACGACCCGCCGCTGCAGCTCGCCGCGCAGGAGGATGCCCTGGCTTCCCCGGCGGTGGCCAGCGATGGAGACGACTTCCTGGTGGTCTGGTCGGACGCGCGCGAGGGCGGTCGCCGCATCTACGGCACGCCGGTCACCGCCGGAGGTGTCGTCGGAACCCCGGGCGGCTCCGAGCTGGCCCATACCGGCGAACGGCTGCTGCTCCCCGCGCTGGCCTACGGCGGCGACCGCTACCTGCTGGCCTGGGAGGCGGCGTTCGAGGAGATCGGCGAGAGCGACACGACGCAGACCTCGGACGTTGGCGGTCTGCAGCTCGATCCGAGCGCGGCGCCGATCGGCGAGCCACTCGTGATCGCCGGCACAGGCCAGCCGGAGGGCGGCCCGGCAGTCGGCTTCGACGGCGAGCGGTTTCTGGTCGCCTGGGAGCATGCGCGCGATGCCGGCACGCAGTTCATCTTCGGCCGCGGAGTCTCGATGGCCGGTGAGGTCGCGGCCGATTCGCTGGACCTGGGTCGCCTGATCAACAACATCGAGCGCGGTTTCCGTATCTCTCCGAGCGTCGCGCACGACGGGCAGAACTTCCTGGTCACCTGGTCGCTGACCCTGGCGACTCCGGGCATCTACGGGGCCGCCGTGACTCATGCAGACACGGTGGTCACCGTCTCGGAGCGGCTGACGATGGTCAGTGGCGATACGGGTGCCCAGCAGATCAGTTGGGATGGCGCGCGTTTCGTGGCCGCCTATGCGATCGAAGGCTACTTCGACTTCGACATCGGCAGCACGCGCATCGCGGCCGACGAGACGGCGGAGGGCCCCGAGCAGATTCTCTCGCTCGGGAGCCCCGCGCAGTTTCCGGCCGCGGCGGGCTATGACGGATCCGACTATCTCCTGCTCTGGGAGGAGCAGTGCGCCGCGGGCTGGCAGCTCCGCGGTGCGCGGGTTTCTACCACCGGCGAGGTCCTCGATGCGGGCGGTCGGGACATCTTCGCCGATCTCTGCACCACGCGGCGCTATCCATCTGTGGCGCGCGGGGACGATGCCTATCTGTTGGTCTGGTCGGAGTCGGAGATCTCGCGCAGCAGCATCCGGGCGCAGCTTCGGGCGTTCGACGGCGACTCTCTCTCCGAGATCATCGAGCTCGACGCTTCCGGAGAGCTCGAAGCGGCGCCGGCCGCTGTCTGGGATGGGGAAGCCTTCTTCGTTGCCTGGAGCTCGATGCAGGATCCGGAAGGCATCCACGGCGTTGCCCTGGAGGTGAACGGGGACAGCCTCGCCATGGTGGAGGCGCCCGCGCCGCTCTTCGAGTCGGGCAACACCGGCGACCCGGCGTTGGTCGCGACGCCGCAGGGGGATCTCTTCGCCGCCTGGTTCGACGAGCTGAGCGGTCTGTGGGGCTATTGGCGCATCTCGGATGTCGGGGAGACCTCCGAGCTGTCCGCCACGGCGCTCGGCGGCGCCCCGCAGGCGGCCTTCGACGGCATGCTGCACACACTGCTCTGGGAGGATCGCGAGGGCTCGGTCTACGCGCTGCGCACCGATCCCGCCGGCGGGGCGTTCGATCCCGGACCGGTCCGGCTGAGCGCCGCTACCGCGCCTGGAGAGGTGCCGGCCATCCTCTACGATGGGATCGAGACGATTGGGATCTGGCGCGAGCCGTCCGACGGACGCTGGATCCTGCGCGGATCGCGCTTCGCTTCGGGGGGCACGATTCCGGAGGCGGGGCGCTTCACGATCAACGATGTGCATACGGTCTCCGGCTGGCCGATCGCCACCACCGGCCAGACGGGAGAGGCGCTCTTCGCCTACGCGGCCATGGACCTCGACGAGTCGCAAGCCTCTTTGCGCGTGGCCGTGCGGAGCTGGCAGCAGGAGCCGCCGGAGATCGCGATGGCCATCCATCAGAATCCGGTCGTTCCGAGCGACATCGGGGTCTACCTGATGCCGACCGAGTCCCTCGATTCGCTGACCGTCTATGCCAATGCCAATGGCGCGCCGCTCACATTGGCCCTGAGCGATGCCGAGCGTGGCATCTACCGCGGCACCTATCGGGCCGAGCAGACCGAGTCGGTGCGAGTGGTTGCCGGCGGCCGGGACCTCTCGGGCAATCTCGGAACGGTCTCGCGCAGCTTCTCGATCGGCGTCGCCTCCCCGGATACCGGCGTCGTCTTCACCGGACCCTACGAATTGGTGGCGCTGCACTGTCCGCCCGGCGCGGTGCGAGAGCGCATCCCACTGCTGGTGCTCCCCGATGATGCGCGCGGCGCATGGGATGCGGACGCTCCAGGGTCGTGGCGCTTCTCACTCTCCCCGGCGGGGCTCGCCTTGGCCAGGCCCATGCAGCTCGGGCTGCATCTTCCCGAGGATCTGCAGTGCGGCTCGCGCGCCGTGTGGTTGGAACGAGAGACGCCGAGCGGCTGGGCACGCATGGACGCGCGCATCTCGGCCGATGGCCGGCGGATCGAGGCACAGATCGACCGCCTGGGTGAGTTCCAGCTCCGCTGGGAACCCGCAGCGGCGCCTCCGGTGCGCTCGCTGGCGTTGCGCCTCGGTCCGGATCCGTTCCGCACCCAACTCGGTCTACGGTATGTGCTACCGCGTGACGGCGCCGTTCGCCTGGCGATCTTCGATCTGACCGGTCGGCGAATCCGCCTGCTCGCAGAAGGGATGCAGCGCGCCGGCGTGCATACACGCGTCTGGGACGGACGCGACCAGTCGGGCCGCCGGCTGGGCAGCGGCGTCTATTTCGCGCGCCTGCAACTGGACGATCAGCGCGTGGCGCGGCGCTGCCTTCTGGTCCGCTAGGAGGGCCGGACGCGCCGGTTTGCGAATCGCAGTTAGGAGGGATCGGTACGATGCGATACGGCTTCTTGCCTGGTGCCGTGGTGGTGCTCCTGAGTCTGGGACTGCTGCTGGCCGGCTGTTCCGATGACGAAGAGAACGGCGGCATTACCGACTCGACGCTCACCGCGGAAGAGCTCAGCGATCTGGGCTGGGATGCCTTCCGCGACGGCAACTACCCCGATGCGCTCGACTACTTCGATCGGGCCCTCGAGAAGGATGCCGGGCTGCAGGATGCGCGCTTCGGACTGGGCTGGACGCTCGTCCGCAGCGGCAGCTATACGGAGGCCATCGCCGCTTTCGATGCCGTGTTGGCGGCCGGCGGCGATGCGGCCGACGCGCACGCCGGGCG
>WJJG01000174.1 GCA_014729815.1 Candidatus Eiseniibacteriota bacterium | reverse complement strand
GGGTGATGCTGCAGGGCCGGCCGCGGCTCGGACTGACGCGCCTGCTGCTCGAGACGGTGCATGCCGTGGCGCGGCAGGACGGCCCCCCCCTACGCCTGATCGACCTGACGGGTGGGGCACGGGGCGATCGCGCCGAGCCGTGGCGCGGGTTGGCGGCGGCGGCGGCGGAAGAGGGCAGCGCGCTGCTTTGCGCGGTCCCCGACCCGTCCCCGGGTCTGCACTGGCTGCCCGCGGCCCACCGCGCGTGGTTGCAGGAGTTCTTCGCGCCCTCCGGCGCCGAGCGCATGACCCTCGCGCCCCTCCCGCTGGGCGCGTTCGTCGAGATCGTGGCCGACAGCCTCGGCGCGGGCGGAGCAGAGGCCGAGGCGCTGGCCCGGCTGCTGCATGGCCGGGGCCACGCCGATCTGCGCACGGCGGAGGAGGGGTTCCGCTTCCTGGTCGATGCCTGCGCTGCGGCGCGGGGGATCGAGTGGCGGATCGATGCGGCCTGCTTTGGCGACGCGCGTCGCCGGTGGGCTCCGTCGCCGCCCGAACCGCAGCTGGCGCACGTGCCCCAACCGGCCGCGCAAGTGCTGCGCCTCTGCGCACGCGTGGGACCCGTCCTCTCCACTGAGCTGGCCGAGCGACTCGCCCAGCGCTTCGCATCTCCGGAGCAGTTGGCGCTGGCACGCGAGCAGGGCTATCTGCTGCCGACAACCTCGGACCGTCTGCGATTCGTCACCGGCGCTCTCTGGGGCGAAGCGGCCTCGGTGCCCTTCGCTGCCGCGGCCGAGGTCGATCGCTGGTTGCACGAGGAGTGCGATCCGGATCCAGAGGATCTCACCGGCAGCCTGCGGGCCTGCGATCGAGCGCGTCGCCTGGGGGACACCGCGCGGCAGCGAAGCTGGTTCGCGGCGGCCTACCGTGCAGCTCGTGCGAAGCATCACTGGCACGGCCTCCGCCGGCTCTTCGCCTGGCCCGACGGGCCGCCCGAGGAGATCGACCCTGCTTGGGCGCGCGCCCAGGCCGATCGGCTGGCGCGGCGGCTGGGAGGCGACTGGGCTGCGGAGGAGCTGCTCTACGATTGCGCCGCAGGCCTGATGCACCAGGATCCGGCACGCGCCCGGGAGATCCTGACAGCGCTGGCGGCCGACCGGCCGTCGGCGTCGTCGACGGCGGCCATGGTGCAGCTCCTCGAGAGCGCGATGAACCGGCGTGACGAGCAGGCGTTTCGTCACTACCTGGATGCGCTCATGCAGCGTGCGCGTGCAGGCCAGGCGCCACCGCATCCGGGCGTGCTGGATTTCTACCGCGCGGCGCACGGCCTGGCGCAGGGGCTGGACGACGAGGTGGATCGACTGGCGCACCGCGCGGCCGAACGGCTGGCCGGCAGCGGAGTGCTGCAGGAGGTCTTGGTACTGCAGTTGCTGGCCGTGCGCGCTTTCGAGCGCGATCCCCAGTCCGGCATCCCGCTGATGCGCCAGGCCCTCGCCCAGGCGCACGAACCTGAGCGCGAAGCGCAGCTCCGCCGCAACCTCTGCTCGATGCATCAATACGTGGGGGATCATCGAGCCGCCGTGGCCTGCGCGGACGAAGGCATCGGGCGGTTGCGCGGGCGGATCTCGGCCGGCCGTCTGGCGGCGCTGCAGCTACGGCGCGGTTGGTCCTGGTGGAGCCTGAGCCGGAACGCCGCCGCCACCCACACCGCCCGCGAGCTGTTGGAGCAGACCGCCGTGCGACGCAACGGGCTGCTGCGCACGGGCGCGCGCCTGCTCCTGGCCCACGGCCACCTTCACCACCGCGCTTCGCTGGTGGCGCTCTCCGAGATGGCGCGGGCCTGGCAGGAGTCGGCGATGGGTTGCCCGCAACTGATGCGCAGTGCGACCCTCGGCTGCCTGTGCGATGCCCTGCTCGATCTGGAGGCGTGGGGAACGATTCACGAGTTTGGGACGTCCCTGGAGTTGGCGGATGCCGGCGAACACGCGCAGGCGCGCGTGGCCCAAGCTCGGGCGAACGCCTTGCGCGCCCAGGCGACGGGGCGAACAGCGGAGGCGGTGGCCCTGCTCGATGCGGAGCAAGAGGCGATCGCGTCAATCTTCGATCGCGCCGTGCGCGCGCGCTTCCACCATCATCGGGGGTGTACGCATCTCGCGCTGGCCCGCGACGATCGCGGCCGGCGGCACGATGCACTTGGTGCCGCCCGCGCGGCGTTGGAGCAGGCGATCGAGATCCTGCCGAGCGAGAGCTACGCCTACTATCGGGGCCGGGCCTTGCAGCGCCTGTCCGAGACGGAGGCCTTGAGCGGAGACACCGCACGGGCACGGACCCGCCTGGAGGAAGCCATCGCCACCGCCCGCAGCGCCGGCTGTCTCGGCCTTCTGCGGGACTGCCTAGCGCAGATGCGCCGGTCCGGATCGCCGAATGCGCACGATCCGGCCGGCGTCGAGAGCGCGGAACAGGTGGAGTAGAGGGACGCCATGCAGAATCCCGACGACCCCATCGAGCGCGACCCGCCCCTTCCCGAGGACGATCCGGTGGGCGATCTGGAGGAGCTGGCCGCGCTGGAAGCCGACCTGGGCCCGGCCATCGGCCCATCCTCCGACACGCCGGTCTCCGCGTCGCGCCCGAAGAACGGCGCGCAGGATCCGGAGCTGGAGCGCGCCCGAGAGTGGAGCGCCAAGGTGGCGCTCGATGCCTTGAAGCAGGAGGCGCCCGCGTTGCTGGGGGAGATCCACCTCCAGGCGCTGGTTCGCCGCATCCTCGACGCCGCGCTGCGCAAGCTGGGGGCCGAGCGCGGGGTGATCTTCCTCGGCGGAGGCGGCGATCAGGGCCTCGTGCCCGTCCTGGCCCGCAATCTGCGCGGCGAAGAGCTCGAGGAGGTCGAGGGGATCAGTCGCACGATCCTGGCGGCGGCCCGCTCCGGCGCCCTGCGCATCTCCGACGCACAGCGCGACCCGCGCTTTCGCGATGTGCCCAGCGTGCGCGCCAAGCGCGTGCGCTCGGTGGCCACCGCGCCCATGCTGGGGGACGGGGAGCGGATCGGCATCATCTACGTCGATGCGCCCTCGCGGAGTCACGCGTTTCCGGATCAGGCGCATCGCTTTCTCGAGGCCTTCGCCCGACTGGCGGGCGTCGCCGTGCGCAACGCACAGATCTACGGCGAGCTGCGGCAGCAGAACGAGCGGTTGCGCCAGCACCTCGACTCGCTGCACGCCCTGGGCCGACTGGACGCCTCCGGCCCGCGGATGAAGGCTCTGCTGCGACGCGCCAGCGTCGCGGCGCTGGTCGATGCGCCGCTGATGATCGTCGGTGAGGAGGGCACCGAACGCGAGCTGCTGGCCCGCTCGATCCACGAGTTGGGTCCCCGCGTCGCGCATCCGTTTGTCGCCGTGCATGGCACGGTGCTGGATGCGCGACTGCGCGAAGCGCTGCTCGAGCCGTCTGCGCCGCGCACCGGGGCGCAGGAGACGGCGCCCCCGGGGCTGTTGCGGCAGGCCGAACGGGGGATCCTCTTCGTGGACGATTTTCACGCCGTGGGCCCCGAGGCGCAGGAACGACTCGTCCGGTTGGCGTCCGCGGGCCACGTGCGGGGCGCCGGGCGGGCGGCGACGCAGCCGACCGACGTGCGTCTGATCTGTGCCCTGCCGATGTCCCCGGTCGAGGCACAGACACGCGGGCGCCTGCGGCGGGAGCTGCTCGACGAACTCTCTCCCATCGAGCTCCACCTGCCTCCCTTGCGCGAGCGTCCGGAGGAGATCCCCGCCCTCGTGGCGCGGTTTCTCGCTCGACATGCCGCCGCGCACGGACGCCGCCGATCGGTGAGCTTCACGCCGGAGGCGATCCGATTCCTCCAGCGCCGGCCGTGGCGCGGCAATCTGGAGGAACTCGAGTCGCTCGTGCAGCGGGTGCTCGTCTTCAGCGAGAGCGAGCGCATCGACGAGCCGGCGCTCGCCGATCACATCCGCACGCTCGAGCGCCTAGCGCAGATCGATCGTTCATCGCCCGCTCGGGCGGCCGAGCGGGCGTCGGGTCGACCGAAGAGCCTGGCGGAGCAGGAGCGCGACGCCATTGCAGAGGCCCTGGTCCACGCCCGCGGCAACCGCTCCGCTGCCGCGCGCCTGCTGGGCGTGCACCGCAACTCGCTCCTGCGCCGCATGAAGAGACTGGGCATCACCCCAGAGTGGGCGGCGGCCCAACGGCCCCGCTCGAGCTTCGAACGCGGGAGGAAGACACGATGAGAAGCACAGGCGGATTCCGATCCACACGCACCTGGCTTTGCGGCGCAATGCTCTGCGTCCTGGGCGGGCTGGCCGTCCCATCCGCGTACGCCTCAGGTGCCGAGGATCTGAAGCTGATGGTACTCGACTGCTTCACGGAGGAGAAGATCGACAGCGCCCTGGTGGAAGTGGTCCTCTGGCGAAGCGGCCAAGGGCAGATCGATTCGGATTCGGACTACACCGATGAGGGGTACGTGGAGTTCTCCTTCGACGATCTGGAGGATGACGACGAAGCGCGCGTGACGGTCACGCCCCCGGACGGCAATGCCGACGCCAGCCACACCTACTACTGGGTGGAAGGGGAAGACCCGCAGAATCCGGATGGGTGGGATCTGGCCGGTACGCTCGATGATCTCTGTGAAGATGGCTGGTGGGACCGCAGGAACCACGTGTTCGAATGTCTCTATCGCGACCCGGAGAAGTAGTGCCTGAGGGACGGACGGCCCGACTCGGAGCGGAGGGGAGGCGTAGATGCGCGATCCGGAGACGGAGTCGCTGGCGCTGAGGACCGGGCCTGGCTTCCGGGCGGTCCTGGTGAGTCTGATGCGGATCGTGGCCAAGCTCTCCGCACTGGCAGAGGAGGATCTCGATCAGCTGCGCGCCACCACGGGGGGTCGCACGGACGATCTCCCGCGCTGGGGCGGCGCGATCTACGGCTTCTACATGGGAACCGTCGCGGGGCGCGAGGGGCCGGTGCTGGTCACTTCGTTCGGCAACGTAGGGCGCGCCGAAGGGGGCGACCCGGTCGTCCATGCGGAACGGGAGCCCCTGACCGAGCTGGTCGATCGCGGGGATGGGATCGAAATCCGCATGGAGCTGCCCGGCATCCGCGCGGAGGATCTGCGGCTCGAGGTGTGCGGATCAGAACTGCACCTGCGCGCCCGCCGCGGCGACTACCGCTATGCGAAGGAGTTGCGACTTCCGTGGCCGTGTCCCCCGGAGCGCCACACGATCTCCTGCGAGTGCGGTGTCCTGACGATCCATTGTCCGATATGAACCATCGCGCACGGGCAGGTGTAACCGACTTGCGCTCCCCATCGTTTGCTGGATCCCGCCTCCAGACAGAGTGTTAGACTGGCAGAACTCTTCTCCCCACCTTGAGTTCGCTTCCGCGTTCGTGGGATAATCATAGGCGCACGCATCTCTTGGCAGAACTCGTGGCGGAATTGGAGGGCAGCATGCGGTTTGGAACCTGTCTGGCGCTGGCCGCGCTCATACTCGCGTTCCCCTCGGCGGGAGCCGGATCTTCCGTACATACGATCACACTCGATCAGCAGTCCGCGATGCGACTGATCGAGACGAGCGGGGACGTACTGATCTTCGAGGCCACGGTGGGTGAACTCGCCGGGCTGGATGTCGCCACCCCGCAGGGCATCTTCACGCAGCTCGTGATCCCCGGCTTCCAACAGTCGCGTGAGATCGGCCGCCCCTGTGTGCCGATGATGAACCGACTGTGCGAGTTGCCCCATGGGGCCGCGGCCGAGGTGACGATCCTCGATTCGGAGACGCAGCGGATCCGCCTGGCCGATCATGGGATCGAGCATCCCCTCCTGCCGGCACAACCCAGTGTGCCCAAGGACGCCGACCCGTCCCGTCTTCCGTTCCACATCGATGCCGCCGCCTACGCACCGGGCGCCGTGACGCAGCGCGAGCCGGTGGCGGTCACGGACGTCGGGCAGTTGCGCGCCGTGCGCATCGGTCGCATCGAGGTCTCTCCGGTGGCCTACGATCCCGGCGCCGGCGAGCTGACGGTCCATACGTTCGTGCGCTTCGAGGTCCGTTTCCCGGGCGCCGATCTGACCGGCACGCGACTGCGCAAGGCCGAGTCGTACAGCCCCTTCTTCGAGATCGTCTACGATCGCCTGGCCGGGTATCGCGCTCCGCATGACGACCACCCGGATCTGATGGACGGCCCGGTGGGCTACGTCATCGTGGCCGACCGCATGTTCGAGAGCGCACTCCAGCCCTTTGTCGACTGGAAGACGCAGCAGGGCTTCCGCGTGACCGAGGCCTATACCGACGTGATCGGGGACGGGGAGACCGAGATCCAGACCTATCTCCACGACCTCTACGACAACGCCTCTCCGCCGCCGACCTTCGTGCTCTTCGTGGGAGACGTCGACACGGTGCCGGCTTTCTACTCGCAAGGCCCGACCGATCTCTACTACTGCGAGATGAACGGAGACAACATTCCCGAGATGTACTACGGGCGTTTCTCCGCGCGCAACGTGGCCGAGCTGGAGACCCAGATCGAGAAGACCCTCGAATACGAGATGGCGACCTTTCCCGATCCCGCCTTCCTCGGAGAGGTCGTCCTGATCGCCGGCGTCGATCCCTACTATGCCTCGAGCTACGGCAACGGCCAGGTCAACTACGGCACGCGGCACTACTTCAACGCCGCGCACGGCATCCTCAGCCACACCTACCTCTATCCGGAGTCGGGCGGCAGCGGGCCGGAGATCATCCAAAACGTCAGCGACGGGGTGGCTTTCGTCAACTACAGTGCGCACGGCTACTCGGGCGGCTGGGCGAATCCCTCCTTCACCAACTCCGACATCGACGGGTTGCAGAACGAACACGAATACTGCCTGGCGATCGGCAACTGCTGCGACACGTCGACCTTCAACAACAGCGACTGCTTCGCCGAGCACTGGCTGCGGGCCGACTCGAAGGGCGCCATCGGCTACATTGGCGGTGCCAATAGCACGTACTGGGACGAGGACTACTGGTGGGGCGTCGGCGCTGGCCCGGTCGTGCCCAGCGGGGCCGACTACGACGAGACCGGCCTGGGGGTCTACGATGGTCTTTGGCACGACCATGGCGAGGCGATCGACCAGTGGTACGTCGTGCAGGATGCGATGATCTTCTGCGGCAATCTGGCGGTGGTCGAGGGCAATGGCTGGTCTTCCTACTACTGGCGGATCTACAACCTGATGGGTGATCCGAGCCTCAGTCCGTATCTCGGCTTGCCGACCGAGAACGAGGTGACCTGCGACGAGTTCATCGATCCGCAGGACGGTCCGTTGCCGGTGACCTTCGAAGTGAGTGCCGAGCCGAACAGCTACGTCGGGCTCACCAAGTCTGGTCAGGTCGTCGGGAGCGGCATGATCGGCGCGTCCGGCAGCGGGACGATCTCCGTCTTCGGCCATGGCACCAGCGGCTTGGTGCAGATGGTTGTGACCTGCCAGAACAAGTATCCCTACATCTGCGAGATCCCGGTCAGCGATCCGGCCGGCATCGGCGAGACGGCGGCCGGACCACGTCTGGCGCTGCGGGCCGCGCCCAATCCGCTGCGACCCGATACGCGTATCCTGCTCAATCTGGATGCGCCGCAGAGCGTGGCCTTGCGGATCCACGACACCACGGGGCGTGTGGTGCGCACCCTGGTCGAGGGGTCCCTCTCGGCCGGCGAGCACTTCTACGCCTGGGATGGACGAGACGCGCGCGGCCGTTCACTTCCGGGGGGTGTCTACCTGGCCCGGCTGCAGGCCGAGCGCGGCGCACGGGCGTGGAAGCTGGTGCTGAGCGAGTAGTCGCTGCAAGGATCGTTGCTCCCGGGCTTTCGCCCGGATGGCGCTCCCGGCCAGCGCGGTCCCCGCATTTGTGGCGGGGATTGACGCTGGCCGAACCAGTCCGTAGGCTCCCCGCACATGCAGTCTGCGGCCCCGGCGTCGCGGCTGCTCGGGGAGTCCGCAATGGCAACGCGCGCCACCCATCGCCCCTCCTGGGCCCGCTTCGGCGGGCTGCTCCTACTGCTGCTGGGATGTGCCCTCTGGGTTGGCACGCCGGCGGCCCCCGCGGCCGAGTTCCCCGGTCTCACGGTGGGGATGGGCAGCGGCCTGGGCGGTCTGTTCCACGAGGAGTCGATCGGTGGCGCCCCGCGCGGCAGCGAGATGGGCCGCTTCTCGTCGGGCGTCTACTGGGTCGATGTCGGCTATTTGCTGCGGTCGCATTTCACTTGTGGTGTGCGGACCCACTACCTGCGCGCGGTTCTGCGGGAGAGCGGCCGCATCGGAACGCTCGATCTGCTGCCGCTGACGCTGTATCTCGGCTACCGGCACGGCATCCTGCAGGAGCGACTGCGGGGGTTCGTGACGATCGGGGCCGGGATCGCATCGGCGCGCTACCTGCCGGCGGAGGATCTTGCCCGATGGCAGGCCCCCGGAGGGGGAAGTCCGCAGATCTCCCGCGAGCATCCGACCGTCCTGGAGATCGGGGTCGGTGCGGATATCGCGCTCTCCGAGCCGCTCTCGCTGGAGATCGGGCTCCATTCGGTCTTCATGGACTCCTTCTTGGCCTACGAGCCGGTGCCCGCCGAAGGGAGCGGTGCGTACGTCCCCGAGCGTTCGTACGAGGTCAGCGCCCGGCACCTCACGTTGTCCTGCGGCGTGCGCTGGTGGGTCGAGCTCTGGTAGCGGGAACGCCTTGACGCCGTCGCCACGCAAGCCATCGGATCTGCTCCTGGGCGCCCACCTCTCGATTGCGGGTGGACTGCACAAGGCGTTGCTGCGCGCGATCGAACTGGGCTGCACGGCACTGCAGATCTTCACCCACGCCAACGTCCAGTGGCGCATCGCGCCCCTCGATTCGGAAGACGTGCGCCGGTTTCGGGAGATTCGCGCCCGCCGCGGGCCATTTGCGATGGCGGCCCATGCCAACTACCTGATCAACCTGGCCTCACCGGAGCGCGCATTGCGCGAGCGTTCCATCCGCACGCTGCGGGTGACGCTGGAGCGCTGCGATCAGCTGGGAATCCCGCTGCTGGTGCTGCACCCGGGTGCGCACAGGGGCTCCGGTGAGCGCGCCGGACTACGCCGCGTGAGCGGGGCGCTCAATCGCGTATTGCGCGCCTCCTCCGGGGGGCGCGCGCGCATTGCTCTAGAGACGACCGCCGGTCAGGGCAGCGGACTGGGACACCAGTTCGAGCAACTCGCCCGCCTGCTCGATGGGCTGCGGGCTCCCGCCCGTGCGGCCGTCTGCTTCGATACGGCGCACGCCTTCGCGGCGGGCTACGACTTCCGCACGCGCGCGCGCTATGAGGAGATGTGGCGTCGCTTCGATCGCATCATCGGCTTGCGGAGATTGGCCTTCTTCCATCTCAACGACTCGGCACGCGCCTGTGGCTCGCGCATCGACCGTCATGCGCACATCGGGGCGGGCATGATCGGGGACGACCCGTTCGGCTGGCTCCTGGCCGATCGGCGTTTTCGTCGCGTACCCAAGGTGATCGAGACCCCCAAGGAGGGTGGAATGGACCGTCGGAACCTGACTCGTCTGCGCCGGCTGGCGCGCCGCGCCGGCGCGCTGTTGACGTTCCTGATCGTCGCCGCCTCTCTGCTGCTCGGCGGCTGTGCTCGCGAGGATCGCTGGTGGGATCAGGTGACCGGCTTCACCGCCGACAGCCTGGGGCTGATCGATCGCTGGGAGGCCACCGTGCCCGGGGCCTCCGGAGGAGAACTGGTGGCGCGTATGGCCAGTGGTGAGCTGGCGCGACTCGACTTCTCGGCCGACGCCGGCGGCTACAGCATCGTCTACAATCACGGACGGATGGTGCGCATGCGCCCCGGACCGCCGCAGGAGATGCTCACCGATCGTACGCTGCTGCTGACCTATCTGGTGCCGTTCCTGGGACGCGCGCGCCTGGGCGAGGCGCTGACGGCCCTGGGGATCGACACCAATCAGGTCGCCTTCGACGTCGAGTGGCAGGGAAGGCGTTGCATCCGCATCGGAGGCGCGGAGACCGCGCACACGCCCCGCGCATCCGCCGACTCGGCCGACGCGGCTGAACGCATCACCGCGCCGGCGATCTACTTCGCGGCCGAGACGGGCGCCGTGCTGCGTCTGGTGACGGTCTCCATCTCGCCCATCGGCCGGCGCGTGGGCGAATTCCGTCTCTACGACCACCGGCTTTGCGGGGATGCGCGCCTGCCGCAACGCCTCGAGACCTGGAGTCCCGCACGCCTGCGCTCGACGCTGCAGCTGGTCGAGAGCCGTCGCGGGGAGGCGATTCCCGCGGCGCTGTTCCATCTTCCGCCGCCGCCCAACGGGATGCGCTAGGCGGCCGCCCTGCGGTATGCTTGGGACCGGTGGGACCACCGCCGCTGGCGGTCACCTGCACACCGGGAGTTGCCGATGCGTTTCCTTCCTATCGAACTGATTGCGGCGCGGCGCGCGCCCGCGGCGCTGCTCACGGCGCTGCTGCTGGTGCCCGGCCCGGCGGCACTCGACTACGAGGAGAGCACGCCCAGCGGGCCGGAGTTTCCGCAATGGGATGGGGGCGACACGGAACTCTGCTTCGCCGACATCGACGCCGATGGTCATCTCGACTTCCTCAGCATCGGTGACCATGGATCCCCCTATATCAACACCGATCAGCACGGAATCATGGTCTACTTCGGCGACGGAGCCGGAGGCTGGTCGCTGGAGATGAATGGCCACTTCGGGTACGGCGGCATCGCCGTGGGGGATGCGAACAACGACGGGCTCTTGGATGTCGGCTACGGGATGCATCACGCGTACGGCAGTGGGGACTTCGGCGATCAGTTGATCGAGGTCGCGCTCGGCGACGGTTCGGGAGCCCACTGGACACCGTGGGACGACGGCCTGGCCAGCGATGGAGAGAGTTGGGGAATGTTCGCCACCGACTTCGCCGACATCGACCAGGACGGCGACCTCGATCTGGCCTCCCATTCCTTCGGCTGCTGCAACGGCATCCATGTCTATCGCAATGCCGGCGACGGAAGCTGGGCTCCCTGCTGGGCGCACAGCGGGGGAAACGCGCTCGCCCATCTCTGCTTTGGCGACGTCAATGGCGACGGGGTGCCGGACCTCGCGGCGAGCTATCAGCATGGCACCATCTGGCTCGGCGACGGCGCGGGCGGGTTCCTGCGCGCCGATGCCGGCCTGCCGCCTGCGGGCGGGTGCGGCTTGGCGGGCGTGTCGCTCGGCGATGTGGATGGGGACGGTTGTGACGATCTCTCCTTCACCCAGGACGGCGGTGTGCATCTCTACCTCTGGCGAGGGGATGGGTGGGTCGCCGCGGAGCAGGGGCTGCCGGCCGCCGGGCACTACGATGTCACCGCGCTCTGGGACATGGACTCCGATGGCTGGGTCGATCTGGTGGCCCTCGGTGGGGGAACCTGCAGCGTCTGGCGCCGCGATGCGGACGGGAACTGGCAGCCCGCGGGCGGCTTCGTCGGACCTTCAGCGGTGGATACCGCCGCGCTCGAGGTCGCGGGCGACGTCGATCACAACGGATATGCGGACATCCTGCTCGTGCAGGAGCAGGGCGCCTGGCCGAGCTATCGCAACTACCTGCATCTCTTCCGGGAGAGCTCCCAGCCGGCGGAGCGCTTCGTGGCGGTGCAGCACCCTCGCGGAGGTCAGACGCTCGTGCTGGGTTCCGTGGTCACCCTGCGCTGGTCCGCCGCCCACCTCGGAGTGGAGCCGGCTGCGATCGACCTCGATCTCTCGCTCTCCGGTCCGGCTGGTCCCTGGATGCCCCTGGCGGCCGGGCTGCCCGACAGCGGTCACTGGCAGTGGACCGTCACCGGCGGCGTGACCGAGCGCGCGCATCTACGGGTTACCCTGCATCAAGGTTCGCACAGCGCAATCGACGTCAGTCGGGCCTTCTGCATCCGTTCGCTCGATCCCGCCGCGGTCGGCCCGGGATCTACCCCGAACACCCCGGGGAGGCCGCGCTTGCACGTGGCCCCGAATCCACTGCGCGCCGGCCAGCCGCTGCAGCTCGGGCTTCGGGGCGTCGGAGTGCAGGGGGCGGAAGGCGCCGGAATGTCATCCTGGAACGCGTGGCTCACGTTGCGCGATGCGCAGGGGCGGTGCATCGCCCGTCATAGATTCTTTTCCGGCGCTGCGGTGCGTCCTTGGACGCCGGAGGCCGCTGCGGGAACCCGACTGCGGGCCGGCCGGTACTGGTTGCATCTGGCGACCGGATCCGGCGCCGTACACTACAGCGTGCCGCTGTTGATTCTGCCCTGATTGGTCCGCGGAGAGCGGGAATGCCGGAGCTGCCCGAAGTCGAGACCTACTGCCGCCGCCTGCGGGGCTGTGCGCCCCAGCATCCGACGCTGCTGCGCCGGGAAATCCGCGCCGCGCATCTGGTCTGGCCCGGGGTGGTTGCGGAACCCGCGCCAGGCGTCTTCCGCCGACGCATCGCAGGCCAACGGGTGCGGGATGTCTCCCGGCGCGGCAAATTCCTGCAACTGCGTCTCTCGCATGATCTGCTCCTGATGCACCTGCGCATGAGTGGCAGCCTGCGGCTCGCCCGCGATGGCGATCCGCTGCCCCCGCACACGCGCATCTGGTTGCAGTTGGGACGCGGCTGGCGGCTGGTCTTCCGCGATCCGCGCAAGTTCGGCCGCGTTTGGTTGACCGCTGATCCGATCCCCACGCTTGGGCAGCTTGGGCCCGAGCCCCTGGCAGCCGACTTTGGCGCACGCGATCTGCAGGCCCGCCTGCGCAGGCATCGGCGCCAGCTCAAGCCGCTGCTCCTCGATCAGCGCTTTCTGGCGGGCATCGGCAACATCTACGCGGACGAAGCGCTGCATCGCGCACGGCTCCATCCGCAGCAGCGTTCCGACGAGCTCGCGCCCGATGCCGCCCAGCGGCTGTGGCGCAGCATCCGCGCGGTCCTGCGCAGTGCCATCCGCTGCAACGGGACCAGCTTCGACGGCGTTTACGGCGGCGGTGGGTTTCTCGCTCGCCTGCGCGTCTACCGCCGCACCGGTCAACCCTGCCGACGCTGTGGCGCGCCGATCCAGCGCATCGTCGTCGCCCAGCGAGGGACGCACGTCTGCCCGCACTGCCAGCCGCCGCCGGGAATCTGACACGATTCTGATCCGCGCCTCAGGCCCGGCAAACGCCGAGCAGCGACCCTCCTATGTGCACCATCCTGGTCGGCAACTCGCCGAAGGGGGTGGGATGCCCGCATCCCGAGGCCGCATATGGACCGAGCGTCCCGTACATCTCTGCGCAGGCTGTCTGACTCGTTCCGATTGGCATCCCACCCCCCCGCACCGCACGCCCACACCAAGGGGAACGCAACGCATGCATTCCGCTAACGCATCGCTTACACGGAATGCAAGCGATGCCGCACAAGATTAACCATCACCTAACGTGAACTGGCCGGGTGCGTGGCCTACGCTTCCCGTGAGTTGGCTACCACGCGTCGTGCCAGCGTGAATCCTCGTGGACCGCATGATCGGATGTGGGCGGGGAAGAGAGTGGGTTGCGGTTTCCGTCGGTTTCGGAAGTAGCCGCTGGCTTGCACACCCGCAGCGCGCCTTCGCACCTGGCCGAAGTGGAGACCGGCTCGGAAGCGACAACCGCCACTTTGCACGGGGTCGACTTCACCCGGTCGACCGACGCACGCGAAGAGACACCGCCGCAGTGGAGATGGCGTCTTGCGCGGCTACATCGCGGCGGTCGGTCAGCACACGAAGGTGTGTCGCTGATGACCGCGTGTCGGGAGCGGAGTCGGTTCGGCAGTGGATCTGTTCAGCAACATCGGAGGAGGGTTCCCCATGAGACGTTCAGCATGGAGCAGCGCTCTGCTGCTTCTCGGCGTCGTCGCGCTCAGCGGTGCGCCGGCAGTGGCGCAGCACACGTTCGACGGGAATATCGTCTACGGCAATTTCCCGGACGGCTGCGATGCGACGGAAGCGTGCCCCGGCTTCAGTTCCTGCTCGCTCCTGCGTGACTGCTTCACGCACAACGACGAGGTCGATCCGCAGTTGGGCGATCCGTACAACCTGAATGGCAATCCCAGCTGGGTTCCGGCCCTCACCAGCCCGGCCGTGGGTCTCAACGATGATGTCGTCGAG
Organism: Candidatus Eiseniibacteriota bacterium; assembly: GCA_014729815.1. GTDB lineage: Bacteria > Eisenbacteria > RBG-16-71-46 > CAIMUX01 > WJJG01 > WJJG01. Next base: position 10,022 of record WJJG01000174.1, on the reverse strand, counting down.
ATCGTCATGGCCGAGGACGACTGCTGGCTCGGCGCCTGTGAGTACAGCATCCCGGTGGTCTGCTATCGCGGCGCGCTGCCCCCAGCGGAGTGGGCACCGCAGGGCGATTGGACCGAGGGTTGGACCTACTACAACTACGATGGTACGGGTCGTGACGACATCGACTTCGAGAAGGAGATCGAGATTCTCGAGGGCGACTATGCCGACGATCTCTACCTGACGACGGACTACAACTACCTCGCTCGCGGCAAGGTCAACATGCTCGAAGGCACGACGCTCTACATCGAGGCGGGCGTGGTGATCTTCGGGGAGAACGCCACGGCGGGCTACATCGCCATCGAGCGTGGCGCCCAGATCCAGGCCATCGGCCGCTCGGACGCCCCGATCATCCTGACCAGCGACCAGGAGCCGGGCTACTACGAGCGCGGCGGCTGGGGCGGTCTCGTGATCCACGGCCGTGCGATCGCCAACTGCGCGGACTGCCGCAACGGCGAGGACTGCGTCAGCGAGGGTGGCGCCGGCAACTTCTGCGGCGACGACGACTGCGACGACAGCGGGACGGTGAAGTACCTGCGCATCGAGTACTCGGGCGTCGAGATCTCGCCCAACAACGAGCTCAACTGCCTGACCATGAACGGTCTCGGTCTCGGCACCGACATCAGCTACGTCCAGGCCCACATGGGCTCCGACGACCTCTTCGAGTGGTTCGGCGGCAAGATCATTACTCACCACCTGGTGGGCACCTGGGGTGCGGATGACGGCTTCGACTGGCAGATGGGCTTCCGTGGCGGCTGCCACCACGGTGTGATCCAGTACTACACCGATGCCGGCAACCGCGGCATCGAGGCCGACAACAACGAGTACGACTTCGAGGCCGAGTGCCGCTCGAACCCGACGATGGCCAACCTGACGCTGGTCGGCCCGTTGGGCAACGGCGGCGGCACCTCGGATGCGGGCATCTATCTGCGCCGCGGTACGGCTGCGACGATCGTCAACTCGATCATCATCGGCTGGGAAGACCACGGCATCAAGTTCTCGACCGACGAGCCTCCGCAGTGCGGCTGCAACGACGAGCCGGCTGTGGCTTGCGGTGGTCCGAGCGCCGTGCCCGAGCCGGGTCAGATCAGCTCCTTCATGGCCTGGGCCCAGCCGAACCCGGCCACGACGCAGACCCAGATCTCGTTCTACCTGACCGAGGCCAGCGAGGCGCAGATCAGCATGTTCGACGCTGGTGGCCGTATGGTCGACGAGGTCCTCAACGCGACTCTGGAGCCCGGTATGCACAACGTTCCCTGGAACGTCCCGGGCGATCTGGGCACCGGCACCTACTACTACCGCGTGACCACGAACCAGGGTGTGGCCACCGGCCGGGTCTTTACGCTCGACCAGTAGTCGCCGCGTTGCTCGGTAGAGGCGGAGGTTCGGACCGCGCAGCGAAGCTCGGCCCGGCCACTTCGCGAGGATGGCTGGGGGAGGGCAGCAGCGTATGCTGTCTTCCCCCCTCCGCTGTCAGGGAGGTTTTGGGCGGATGGGTTGGGAGAGGACCGCATGATGGATCGGAAGACCGGTTCCGGGAGTCCCCGACATTCGCACTCCGAGAAACCGCGCGGGCGCGCGAGGACCGGGCTTCTGGGGGCTGGGTCTCTGCTCGGGATGCTCTGCGGACTGCCGTTCGTCCTGTTCCTGCTGAGCGCTGGCGATGCGGGCGCGCAGCTTCCAGGCCCCGACAGGTACGGCCAGATCCGGGGGCGCATCACCAGCCTCGATACCCAGGAGCCGCTGCCATTCGCCAACGTGCAGTTCTTCCTTCTCGAAGCGCCCGACGACTCGACCGGCATTCCGATGGGGGGGACCTTCGCGATGCCCCCCCAGGGCGTCTTCTATCGCGACGTGCCGCCCGGCGACTATCGCCTGCTGGTCAGCTACATCTCCTATCGCGCCAAGCAGGTGACCGACGTCCAAGTCCGTCCCGGGGGAACCACCGAGGTCGAAGTGGCCCTCAAGTCGGCGGCCATCAAGTTCGCGCCGATCGAGGTGCACTCGACCGTCATGCGCAACACCGAGGCGGCGGTCCTCGCCCAGCAGCAGAGATCCGCGGCGGTCAGTGACGCGGTGAGCGCCGAGCAGATCAAGAAGACCCCCGACTCGAACGCCGCCGAGGCGCTCCAGCGCGTCTCCGGTCTCTCGTTGGTCGACAGCCGCTACGTCTTCGTGCGCGGCCTCGGGGAGCGCTACAGCGCCACGATGGTCAACGGCTCTCCGGTGACCAGCCCCGAGCCCAACAAGCGCGTGGTGCCCCTGGACCTGATCCCGGCCGCGCTGCTCGACAACATGTTCGTGCAGAAGGCCTACACGCCGGACCAGCCCGGCGAGTTCGGTGGCGGGGTGGTGAACATCAACACGATCGACTTCCCGGGCGAGGCCTCCTGGTCCGTCTCCGTTTCGACCGGCGCCGAGACCGGCACCACGGGAGACGACTTCTACTATTACGAGGGCGGCAAGACCGATCTGCTGGGCTTTGATGACGGCACGCGGGACATCCCCGATCTCGTCCAGGAGATGGCGGGTGACAGGAAGATCGCGCGTGGCGGCATCGGGGGGTTGGGCTTCTCGCCCCAGGAACTCGCGGAGATGGGGCTGTCGTTCAATCGGATCTGGACCTACGAGCGGGGCGAAGCACCCCCCCACTACGGCTTCAGCGGCTCCTACAGCAACGAGATCTCGATCCTGGGTCATCCGCTCGGGTTCATTGCGGGGGGGGTCTTCAAGAACAGCTTCCATACGAAGGAACACGAGGAGAACAGTCTGGGACCGGGCAGCGAGCCGGGCACGCTCAACGAGAAGACGGCCTACGACGCGGTGACCTCGACCGGCAAGGCCCACTTGGGTGGCGTCGCCAGCGTGAGCTATCGCGTCGACCGGCACAGCACGCTGCATCTGCGGGCGCTCTACAATCGGACGGCCGAGGATGAGACCCGCTTCCACGAGGGGATCAACAACGACCACGGCGCGATCATCCGGACCACACGTCTGCGCTACATCGAACGCAGCATCCTCTCGACGAATGTCGGGATGCACCATGTCGTCCCGCAGCTATTCGATGCCGACATCGAATGGCGGGTCTCCTACTCGCGCGCCACGCGCAGCGAGCCGGATCGCCGTCAATACACCTACGAGTGGTACGACAACTTCAACGATTGGCGCGTGAGCACCCGATCGCAGAGCCTCGGCTTCACACGGCTCTTCAGCGAACTGGAAGACTCGGAACGCGGGGCGGATCTGCACGTGCGGATCCCGGTCACGATCCGCGAGAGCGACGATGCCAGTGTGAAGATGGGGTACTTCTACTCCGACAAGGAGCGCGACTTCTGGATGCGCCGCTTGAGCTACAAGACCCCCACAATCGGGCCGGATCTGACGATGCCGCCCGAGTCGCTGATGATCGCCGAGAACATCGGCGGGCGGACTCAGCAGTTCCGCCTCGATGAGCTCACCCGTCCGACCGACACCTACCGCGCCGGCATGGACATCCAGGCGACCTATCTGATGGTCGATCTGCCGATCCTTGCTCGTCTGCGCCTGGTAGCCGGGGCGCGGGTGGAGGATTGGGAACAGCGTGCGATCACCTTTGACCAGTTCGACCCGGAATTCGAAGCGATTGCCGCAACCCTCTCGGAGACCGATGTGCTCCCGGCCGTGAACCTGACCTATGCGCTCGGCGAGAACACCAATCTGCGCGCGGCCTATAGCGCGACGATCTCCCGGCCCGACCTGCGGGAGCTCTCCCCATTCTACATGGAGGACATGGATGGGCAGTACCGCGAGACGGGGAACGATTCGCTCCAGCGCGCCTGGATCCAGAACTACGACCTGAGATTCGAGAACTACCCGACGGGCGGCGGCATTATCGCGCTGAGTGCCTTCTACAAGCGCATGATCGATCCGATCGAGAAGACCCTGTGGGTCTCGAGCGGTCAGCCGACCACCCAGCCGCGCAACAGTGGCGAGGGCTACCTCTACGGCACCGAGATCGAGGGCCGCCTGGGGCTCAAGCGTGTCTGGCAGAAGCTTCGCGACTACGCCATCTCCGTGAATGTCTCCCTGGTGCGTTCGAAGGCCGAGGTGGGTCAGTACGGTGCGCAAACCTCTGCCGAACGGCCGCTGGCCGGGCAGTCGCCCTACGTCTACAACCTGGGCCTCTACTGGGATCCCGCCGGCCGCCCCTACTCCATGTCCCTGCTCTACAATCGCTTCGGTCGACGGCTCTACGGGGTGGGGGCTCTCGGGCTGCCGGACATCTATGAACAGCCGCGCGCGATTCTCGACTACACGCTGCGCATGCAACTGGGTCGGTGGAAGATGAAATTCGTGGCCGAGAATCTGCTAGACTCCCCGATCGACTACGAGCAGATCGGCTATACGGTGCGCCACTACAGGAACGGGCGCGGCTTCTCCCTCTCGGTCTCGACGAGCGGTTCCTAGGAAGGAGAGTGTGCCATGGCTGCATGGCGCGTAGCAGTTCCGTCTTTGCTGATTGGCCTGATGGTCCTCTGCGGGTGCTCTAGTGAGCAGGCCACCGACGAAGGATCCACACCGAAGGCGTCAAGATCGAGCGCAACGGCGGTGCAGGAGAGTGCCAGTCCGGAGGCTGGCGACGGCTCACCCATGGAGCTCCCGGGGCAGTCGCGCGCGACGGATGCCGCGGCGCCGTCGGCCAGCGAGACGCGGGCGGCCGCGGAGCGGGAGGCAGGCGGTGGCCGCCACGCTGCTGCAGACGCTTCAGATGCCGGTGGATCGGATGCATCCGACACGGAGGCTGCCGAAGCATCCGACTTCCCTCTCACCGAAGACGGCCGCTTCTTGATCGACGGCCGCTGGCGCGCACCGGTGGCGATCATGGGGCGGGTGCCGAGCCGATCGGTAGCCGAGAACGCCCCGGGATACGAGCCGCCGAACGACCCGGAGGCGGAGTCGGTGCTGCGCGGAAGGCGCGAAGTACCACCGAACGACATGCAGCTCACCGGAGGATTCGAAAGCGCCGCCGAACTGGCCGAGGAGGTCCTCGCGGCCGCCATCGCCGGGGACACCGATCGCCTCACCGCCGCGCGTGTGACCTACGAGGAGTTCGAGGGTCTGCTCTGGTACGAGTTTCCGCAGAGTCGCCCGATCACCAACATCAAGCCGGAGGACGCCTTCGGCTTCCTCTTCCGCGAGTGCGGCGAGGGCATCCGCCACGGCATCCAGGAGGCCGCCGGAAGGGACCTGGAGCTGACCGGAATCGGCTTTGCCTCGCCCGAGGAGGGGGGCGGCCTCGCCGAGTACACCAACTTCAATCTGCTCCAGGGCATCCAGTTCCATACGCTCACGCCGGAGGGTGACCTGGTGGTACTCGAATTTGCCCGCACCTTCGTGGAGAAGGACGGCGTGTGGAAGGTCTACATCTACAAGGATTGACGCCAGAGAAGCTCGCGCGCCTCGCGCGCCTCGGGCGGCATCCCGCCGCGCTCGGACCTCGCGATGTGCGGGAACCGCGTGCAGGCGACCGGGAGGGATCACCGACCGGTCGTCTCTTTGCAGCCTTCAGCGCTAGCTGACTTGACGCTGGCGGCTCTGTGGCGAGTGCTTCTTCTCCCAGATCCACTGGCCGTGGTGCTCGCAGTAGAGCCGGGGAAGGTCGAGACTGGCCCCGACCGTCCAGCGCACCGGTGCTCCGCAGCGCTGCTGTTCGTCTCCATCCTCGAGCCACATGCAGCCGATATGGCGCAGCGGCGGAGGCACGCAATGCACGATGCCGACACTGGCGCGAGAAACGCCGGCCGCGGAATTGGGGCCCGGGCCTCTCTCCCAGCGTTCGCGCACTTGTGGTTCGCGAGCGTCGCCCCACGGCGGCGCTCGCAGGCCGGCGCGATCGAGAACGGCAAGGGCGGTCGTCGAGTCCATGATGCCTCCTCCTCTGGCGGCTGGACCGCATGGCAGATCCGTGCGGCCTGAGCTCCCTGCCGCATGCCCCTTCTACGCCTCGACCATCAGAGATGTATGAGGGCGAGCTGTCGAGTCGGTTGCTCGTGTGTGAGGGGAGAAGGGTGGGGGCGAGAACCGCTGGCGTTCTGCTAGCGCCCGCCGAACGAGATGCCGAGCCGCGCCTGTGTCTCTTCGTGACTCTGTACGGCACCGGCGACGATGTGGAAGCGCTCATGCGGGCGTGGGGCGAAACGCAGATGCGCGCCGTAGAGACCGTCGGATCCGGATGGCTGCTCGTCCGATCCGGAGAGGTGACTGTATCCGGCCACGAGATCGAATGAGAGGCCTCTAATCGGCAGCGGGAGATTCGCGAAAAGCCCGGCCTCGATCACTGTGCGATCCCTTTCGCCGAGGCCGAAGGAGCCCTGCAGCCCCAGCTGCCAACCGCGGACAAACGTCAGTCCGCGGGAGAGCGCCAGGAGGTAGTCGTTCTCACGCTCCCCGAGACCGGCCAGCAGAGCAACGGCGCTGGTGGCGGGGAAGCGGCTCGGCGGCGGTTCCTGCAAGAGCTGGTTGGTGCGGCTGACCTCCGCCTGGCGGTCGATGGTCTGCGAGCTGAGGGCGGCAACCACCGCGTCGGTCTCTTCCACCTGCTGCTCGAAGTCGCGGATCTCTCGACGCTGCTCGCTGCGCTGGTCGCGCAGGGCGTCGATTTCCGCGCAGAGCTCACTGGACTCCTGCATGAGCGGCTCGTCCCGCTCGCGGGACGCGATGATGGCTTCGCGCTGCTGAACGATCTGATCCTCGATGTAGTCGAGTTGCTCGCGGCGTATCTCCTCGAGCTCGACCATCTGCTGATGCTCGCGCTCGGCGACCTGCAACTGGGCCTCGGCTTCGGCCAGGAGCTCGGCATTCTCGGCACGCGTCTGCTCGAGTTGCAGCTCGGCGGCCGTCACCCGCTCTTCGCCACGACTGTGCATCCAGTAGACGGCCGCAGCTATGACGATCAGGACAGCAGCGATGATGTCGATCACCGGCAAGGTGAGCGATGGATTGAAGCGCGACTTCCTGGGTGCCTTCGAACCAGCCATGATCTCCGACTCATGCCCGCCGCGGGTCGCACAGGCAGGGTATCTACGACTCGTGGGCCCACATCATGCCGACCACCGGCGCCACCAGATACCAGAAGCGACTCACCACGCCGTGGAGGCTGCGGCGTCCCTCACGCCGGTCCAGCTCGGTGGTATTGTGGGTCAGGAGCTGCTCGAGCTGGGCCAGCGAATCCTGGACGGTCTCATGCCGCTGCGCCAGATGCTGCTGCGTGGCCGTCAGCTCGAGGAGGCGTTCTTCCCCTTCATGGAGCTGCGTGAGGAGGTACCCGCGGAACGCGCGCAACGAGTCGAGGCGCGCCTGGAGAATCTCCGGATTGCGCTCGGTCGCTCTGCGCACGAGCGTCAGACTATCGAGGCGCACCTGATGGACCATGATTTGCGGGACGTGCAGCGTGTCGATCCGGGCGCTGATCTCGACGTCCTGTGAGTGCAGGCGGCTGATCTCGGCGCGAGTATCGTCACGCGTATCGAGAGCCATCTGGCGCTCGTAGTTCGCCAGCGACCGAGTGCTCTCCACCGCCGGTCGCACGTAGGCCGCATTGGCCCAGGCCAGGCCGACCACCGGGATGATCAGATACCACGCGCGCGCAGCCGCCAGACGCAAGAGGCGATGGCGGTCGCGATGCACGTGCTCGCGCGGCATCCAGCGTCCGTCCACGCGACGCAGGTCGCGCAGATCGCCGTTGCTACGCTCCACGCGCTCTTCCGGCAGGGGCGCGAAGAGCAGCTCCTCGACACCCAGGGTGCGCGCGATCCGGCGGCCCGTACGTTCCAGACCGGAGGGCGCGTGCAGCTTGACGTCTTCGATCCAACGTCCCCGATAGCGCCGCTTGCCATTGTGCCTGAAGGTCGACATCGATCCTCCCGATCGCAGGTGGGTCCATCCCCTGTCTGTGGGTGGCCCGCACATCCTCGACCTACCCGCAAGTATTGTCGGCAGCGAGCATCCAGGAATGCTTAGGGGATCGTTAGAAACGCGCTACGATATGCATCCCGCGCCAGCCTGGCCGCGCACGTCGCGGGGGCAGCTTGGGCTCTGCGCCCCCGGCGCCGGCGGGTGGTGGGGTCGTCTCTGCCGAACCGCGGGCCGGGAGGTGCCGGATCGCACCCGCCTCCGGGGGGTCCGAAACGCCGCCCGCGCCCGCGCCGGCGCGGATCCGGTTGACAGCCGTCGCGACCGAGGCCTATGTTGTGCTGCGGCATGGAGTTGGGAATGCCACACGGAGGTGCGCGATGCTTGGACTGCTCATTCTGGTCGCCCTGGTGGTCCTGCTGGTGGGGATCGTCATCGGAACCTACAATCGCCTGATCACGCTGCGAAACCGCTTCAAGAACGCCTTCGCCCAGATCGACGTGCAGCTGAAGCGCCGCTACGACTTGATTCCCAATCTGGTCGAGACCGCTAAGGGCTACCTGAAGCATGAACGCGAGACGCTGGAAGCCGTCATCCAAGCGCGCGCCTCCGCCGTGAGCGCGGCCAACGACGCGGCGCGCAATCCCGGGGACCCTGAAGCGATGCAGAAGCTGAGCGGCGCCGAAAACATGCTCAGCGCGACGCTGGGCCGCCTCTTCGCGCTCTCGGAGGCCTATCCCGACCTCAAGGCGAACCAGACCATGGCGCAGCTGATGGAGGAGCTCACCTCGACGGAGAATCGCATCGCCTTCTCACGACAGGCCTTCAACGACGCGGTCAATGTCTACAACATCGCGCGTGAGCGTTTTCCGGCGGTGGTCTTCGCCGGCATGTTCGGATTCCAGCAAGCCCAGCTCCTCGAATCCACCGAGAGCGTCGAAGAGCGCCGAGCGCCCAAGGTGCAGTTCTAAACGCGGACCGACGAGCGAGCGATGCGGAACTTCTTCGCACAGCAGGAGCGAGCGCGGCGCAACACCGTCTGGCTGGTGCTGCTCTTCCTGCTGGCGGTCGTGGCCATCGCGGCCGCTGTCTACTTGGTGATGTTCTTCGGGATGCGCTACTTCGACCTCCATGGGTCGACCGCCTCAGCCCGCGCCGGTTGGTGGGATCTGGATCTGTTCCTTTCCTTCTTCGTCGGCACGCTGGTGATCATCCTCTTCGCCAGTTTTCTGCGCGGCCTCTCGTTGCGGGCCGGAGGCTCGGCGGTGGCCGAGATGCTCGGCGGACGCCTGATTCCGCCGGGAACGGGGGATTTCCACGAACGGCGCCTGCTCAATGTCGTCGAAGAGATGGCGCTGGCTGCGGGCGTGCCCGTGCCACAGGTCTACCTGCTCGAGGAGGAGTCGGGCATCAACGCCTTCGCCGCGGGGCATACGCCGGATGACGCTGCCGTGGTCGCCACGCGCGGTTGCGTCGAACTGCTCAGTCGCGAGGAGCTGCAGGGCGTCATCGCCCACGAGTTCAGCCACATCCTCAACGGTGACATGCGGCTGAAGCTGCGCCTGATCGGCATCCTCTTCGGCATTCTGGTGATCAGTGTGATCGGACGGGGGATGCTGCATATCACGCGCTTCTCGGCGGGCAGCTCGCGGCGGGGCCGCGGCGGCAGCGCGGTGGTCCTGGCACTGATCGCCGGCCTGGTGCTGATGCTCATCGGCTACATCGGTCTGTTCTGCGGCCGGCTGATCAAGGCCGCCGTCAGTCGGCAGCGCGAGTTCCTCGCCGATGCTTCGGCGGTGCAGTTCACACGCAACCCGCAGGGGATCGCCGGCGCCCTCAAGAAGATCGGCGGCTACGCGCACGGCTCCCGGATCGAGTCCTCCGCAGCGGAGGAGACCAGCCATCTCTTCTTCAGCCCCGCGCTCGACTATCCGGTCTTCGGCTTCTGGTTCGCGACCCACCCCCCGCTCGAGGAGCGTATCCGGCGCATCGATCCGAGCTTCGATGGCAGCTTCCCGCAGGTCGCCGCACCCCGCGAGGGCGATCGGGCGTTGGCGGCTGCCGCCGGGGCGGCCGAAGCGCGGCCGGCGGGACGC
>WJJG01000173.1 GCA_014729815.1 Candidatus Eiseniibacteriota bacterium | reverse complement strand
GTGCCGGCCAGCCGCGCGGGGGTGCCGGCCAGCCGCGCGGGGGCGCGGCCCGAGCCGGCTCGAGCTGTCCTGCGATCGCACCCGCGATCGGCTCGAGCTGTCCGATCTCCAGGTCTTCTCCCCCTGCTGACAGGATCGCGTCCACTGCGAGCCGTTTCTTCGTTCCACGATTCGCCCCCGTTTCCCTCCAGGCCCTCGTCTTCGGGCGCGCGCCCTGCGGTCTGCGTGTCCCGCGCTATGTTTCGGCTCCGTTCACGACCGCGCCTGCGGCAACGGTGTCCCGATACCAGTCGGCGCTCTCTTTCGGAATGCGCTCCCCGGTGGCGAAGTCGACCCCGAAGAGGCCAAAGCGCTTGGTGAAGCCGTGGCTCCACTCGAAGTTGTCCAGTAGCGACCAGGCGAAGTAGCCGCGCAGCGGCACGCCTCGTGCGATGGCCCGCTGGGCGGCGATGAGATGCTCGCGGAGATAGGCGACCCGGCGCGGATCGGAGATCCGTCCCGCCGAAGCGGCCGGATCGACGAAGGCCGCCCCATTCTCGGTGATGTAGAGCGGCAGATCGCCGTAGTCGCATGTGATGCGTTCGAGCGCCTCGGTCAGGCCGGGCGGATAGACCTCCCAGCCCATCTCGGTCAGCTCCTCCCGTGGAGCTGCGCGCACCGCGCGCGGGTGGCCCTCGGGCCCCGCCGCGACGACCGTCCTGCTGTAATAGTTGACACCGAGATAGTCGAGCGGAACGCGGATGCGATCCAGGTCTCCGCTCCGAACGAAGGGCGGGTCCACGGATTCGAGGTGCCCCCGGCGCACGTGATCCCGCAGCGCATCCTCCGGATAGCGACCGCGGAGGAGTGGATCGAGATACCAGCGATGGAATAGACCGTCGAACTGCTGGACGGCATCGCGATCGGCCTCGGACGTCGAAGCCGGATGGGCGGGAGAGACGATGGTGACGATGCCCACCTGCGCATCCGGCGCCCGGCTGCGGATGGCCTCGGTGGCCAGTCCATGCGAGAGCAACAGATGGTGCCCGGCTTGCAATGCGGCGCGCGGATCCCGAAGCCCGGGGGCGTGCACGCCCTCCGCGTGCCCCAGGGTGGCCACACACCAGGGCTCGTTGTGCGTCACCCAGTATCGCACTCGGTCGCCCAGTCGCTCGCACACAGCCGCGGCATACTGGGCGAACGCCGCGCACGTATCGCGCGACGGCCAGCCCCCGCGCTCCTGCAGCGCCTGGGGCATGTCCCAATGATTGAGGGTCAGGAACGGCTCGATGTCCGCGGCCCGTAGGGCGTCGACCAGGCGGTCGTAGAAGTCGAGACCGGTGACGTTGGGCGCGCCGCTCCCGGTCGGCATGACGCGCGACCAGCTCGTGGAAAACCGGTAGCCCCCGACCCCCAGCCAGCGCAGCCGCTGGACATCCTCGTGCCAGAGGTCGTAGTGCCTGCAAGTGGCATCGGGTCGCGAGCCGTCCTCGACATTCCCCGGCACCGCAGCGAAGCGATCCCAGATCGATTCCCCGCGCCCGTCCCGATCCGCAGCACCCTCGATCTGTTGGGCCGAGGTGGCCACCCCCCAGATGAAGTCCTTTGGAAGATGGAAGTTAGCCATTCCCTGCCTGCGTGGCGGATCCGGTGCGGGCCGCCCGCCGCACGTCTCAGAATTCCTGAAAGCCCTTTGTTCGGACACCGAACATAGTGTATCATGAATCCGGACCTGTAAAGCACTCTCTTCGGAATTGATGGAATCCCGCAACCGGAGGTCCGGATATGCAAACCTCTACACTCCGTGCCCTGATGGCTGCCCTCCTGCTTTGCCTGGTGCCCTCGGCGACACTCGCCCTGGAGCCCTACTACCAGAACTTCGAGGAGCTGGACGAGACAAGCTCTACCGCCCTATCGGAAGACGGTTGGCTGGTCTTCGGGAACGTCTTCACGCCCGATACGACCTTCATCTACGGCTATGGACCCTTCCCGGCACCCAATCACGATCTCGCCTTCTGCCAGATCGTTCTCGGCGAGGGCGGCGAGGAGCAGGGCGAGAAGGTGTTGTCCGTCTTCAGCGACTACGAGAACGCCGATCACGGCAACGGCAACCTGATCGAGTCGAACGTCTACCAGGAACAGATCATCGGCGCCGAGGACATCGGCTCGATCTGGCGCTTCGCCTTTCAGCACAAGCGCGGCAACATCGAGGGCGCTTCGTCCGCCCTCGCGTTCATCAAGACCCTCGATCCCGAGCAGGGCTACCTCCTGACCAACTACTTGACGTCCGACATGACCTTCATCTCGGACACGTGGGGTGGAGACTCGCTGATCATCGTCATCGACGAGTCTCTCGAGAATCAGCTCCTGCAGATCGGCTTCCTCTGTCTGGCGACGAACTACGAAGGATCGGGCATCTTCTACGACAACCTGGTCTTCGATCCGGTGGGGAACGTCTCCGTTCCGGAAGCCGAGGAGTTCGTCTCCGCCACGCTGGGACAGAACGCTCCGAATCCGTTCGAGGGGACCACGCGCATCGACTACTCCCTGGCGCAGTCCGATCGTGTGGAGCTCGCCGTGCTCGACATCACCGGGCGCCGGGTGGCCCTTCTCCCGCAAGGGGTGCGCGGTGCCGGTAGCCACCAGGTGGTCTGGGACGGTCGGACCGCAGGTGGGGATCCCGCACCGAGCGGCATCTACTGGTATGTCTTGCGGACCGGATCCGGCCAGGTGTCGGGGCGCATGATCCGAACGCAGTAGCGAGCGGCACGTTCGGGGCCGGGATGCGACTGCGCGCGGTGGCTCTCGGATCCTGCGATCGAAGATGAGGACGAGGGCGCAGACGAGAACGAGGACGCTTGCACACCAACACCGAACACACCTCCCACTCCAGCTCGGCCGCCTCGGCGGCCGAGCCGCTCTCGGGTGGCTTCGTCACGCTGGATGGGGCGCCGGCCTACCGGATCTCGGGCTATCACCGCCTGGATCCGTTCCTGGTCAATCTCGCGAGTGACACCGACCTCTGGATGTTCATCGCCTCGAGCGGTGGTCTTACGGCCGGACGGGTCGATGCCGAGGCGAGCCTCTTTCCCTATCTGACCAGCGATCGGCTCTACGACGCACACCACCATACAGGCCCGGTGACCCTGCTGTGCATCGAGCGCGCGTCCGGAGCGCGGGGGGCTCCGGTTTCCGGCGGGGACGGCACCATCGATCCGTCCGCACCCACCCAGTTCTGGGAACCGTTCGCCGATGACGCCGCGCGGCGGCCGGGGGTCGGGCGGAACCTCTACAAGAATACCAGCGGCACGCAGATCGTCTTCGAGGAGGTCGCGCCCGATCTCGGCCTCGCCTTCCGCTACCGGTGGGCGGGGTGTGACGAGTTCGGCTGGGTGCGCACGGCAGCGCTGGAGAATCGAGGGAAGGCCCGCCTCCGCGTCACGATCCTCGACGGTCTGCGAAACGTACTGCCCTGGGGCGCGCCGCTGGCGCTCCATCAGCAGGCCAGCAATCTGGTCGACGCCTACAAGACCAGCGAGCTGGATCCCGCCAGCGGCATCGGGATCTTCTCGCTGACCGCCGGCATCACCGACCGTCCCGAGGCGCTGGAGGTTCTGCGCGCGAACACGGTCTGGTGCTGCGGCCTCGAGGACTTCGGGGTCCATCTGGGAGGGGAAGCGATCGGTGCGTTCCGTCGCGGGCAGCCTCTCCCAGAGCGGCGCGTTCTCAATGGCCGGCGGGGCAACTTCCTCGTGCGTGCCGCCGTCTCCCTGGATCCGGGAGAGGTCGCCCGATGGCATCTGGTGGCCGATGTCGGTCGGAATCAGATCCAGATCGAGGAGCTGCGCCGCAGTGTGCGCCGCCGCGGGGAGCTCTTCGCGCGGGTGGAAGCGAGCCTGCACGCGGCGGATGAGAACCTCCGCCGCATCGTCGCCAGCGCCGACGGCCTGCAGCGGACCGGCAGTCCGGAGTCGGCGCATCACCAGTTCGCCAATGTGCTGTTCAATACCATGCGCGGCGGGGTCTTCTGGCGGAACGCCGATGTCCCCCTGGCCGACTTCGCGCGTCTGCTCGAGACGCGCAACCGCGAGGCGGCCAAGCGGTGTCGGACGCTACTGGCCGACTGGCCCGAGAGCGTGCCGGTCGGGAGGCTGCGCGCCGTCGCGCTGGAGAACGGCGACGCCGATCTCGCGCGCTTGGCCCATGAGTACCTGCCACTCTACTTCGGTCGGCGCCACGGCGATCCCAGCCGCCCCTGGAACCGCTTCGAGATCCGCGTGCGGGACAGCAACGGCGACCGCGTGCTGCATCATGAGGGCAACTGGCGGGACATCTTCCAGAACTGGGAGGCGCTGGGCGCATCCTTCCCGAGCTTCCTCCCCGGTATGGTCGCCCGCTTCGTCGGCGCCTCCACCGTCGATGGCAACAATCCCTATCGCATTACCCAGGACGGCATCGACTGGGAGGTGCCCGCACCGAACGACCCCTGGAGCAACATCGGCTACTGGGGAGACCACCAGATCATCTACTTGCTGCGGCTGCTCGAGGCCATGGAACGCTACGATCCGTCCATCCTCCGGGAGCTGCTGGTGGCGGAGATCTTCAGCTACGCCGATGTGCCCTACCGCATCAAGCCGTACGAAGAGATCCTCCAGGATCCGCGGGCCACGATCGACTTCGACCGCGAGCATGCCGCGCGGATCGATGCGCGCGTCGACGCTCTGGGCACTGACGGCAAGCTGCTGCCCGGATCCGAAGGCGGCACGTACCACGCGAATCTCTTCGAGAAGCTCCTGGTGCCGGCCCTCTCGAAGCTGTCGAACCTGGTGCCCGGCGGCGGCATCTGGATGAACACGCAGCGTCCGGAGTGGAACGACGCCAACAACGCCCTTGCCGGCGACGGCGTGTCGGTGGTCACGCTCTGTCATCTCCGGCGCTATCTGGCTTTCCTGGCGGAGCGGCTCGAGGCCATACCGCCACAGAGGATCCCGGTCTCCACGGAGATCATCACCTGGTTCGACCGGGTGGCAAGAATCCTGAGCGAGGAGCGAATGGGATCGGCACCCGATGGTTCCGATCCGCTCGACCGCAAGCGGATCATGGATGCCCTCGGTGGCGCCTTCTCCGAATACCGGGCGGCCGTCTACGCGCGGGGCTTCTCGGACCGCACGAACCTCGCCACCCATCGCGTGGCGGCGTTCTGCCGCACGGCGCTCGCCCGGGTCGATGCCTCCATCGCGGCCAATCGGCGCGACGACGGGCTCTACCATGCCTACAACCGGCTGGTCTTCTCCCCGGACCGCAGCCGCGTGGAGCTGACGCGTCTGCCGGAGATGCTCGAGGGCCAGGTCGCCGCGCTCGGCTCCGGAGCGATCCCGCCCCCCGAGGCGCTGCAGATCCTCGAGCGGCTCTTTGCGAGTGCGCTCTACCGGCCGGATCAGGGCAGCTTCATGCTCTACCCCGCGCGTGAGCTGCCCGGCTTCATGAACCGCAACATGATTCCGGAGGAGGGGCTGGCGGCGATCCCGCTCCTGCGCGAGCTGGAGTCGCGGGGAGATCGCTCTCTGTGGGCCCGCGATGCGGCCGGCGTGGCCCGCTTCCATGGCGATCTGCGCAGCGTCCGGGACGTGGCGGGTGCCCTCGATCGCCTCGCCCAGGAGCCGCATTGGTCGGCACCCGTCGCTCGGGATCGGGCGGCCATCCTGGCCCTCTTCGAGGAGACCTTCGGGCACCAGTTCTACACCGGCCGCTCGGCCGCCATGTATGGCTACGAAGGGATCGGATGCATCTACTGGCACATGGTCGCCAAGCTCCTGCTGGCCACCGGGGAGGTTCTCGCGGAAGCCGAGCGTGCCGACGAATCTCGGCCGGTCCGCGAGGCGCTCGCACGGATGTACCGCCGCGTGCAGTCGGGACTGGGCTATCGCAAGACGGTGGCAGAATACGGCGCCTTCCCGACGGACCCCTATTCCCACACCCCCCCAGCGGGTGGCGCGCGTCAACCGGGCATGACCGGCCAGGTCAAGGAGGAGATCCTCGCTCGTCTCTATGAGCTCGGCGTGTGCGTCGAGGAGGGCGCGCTTCAGTTCCGCCCCCGTCTGCTCGCCGCCGGCGAGTTCCTGGAGCACCCCACCGAGCTCCAGTACTTCGATCTCACCGGTCGCGCGCGCACGCTCGCTCTACCGGCCGGGAGCCTGGCGTTCACGTTCTGTCAGGTTCCGGTCGTCTACGAGCGGATCGACGGGGGCCCCTGGATCCGGGTGACGCTCGCCGACGGATCCTCCCACGAACTGACCGGGTACGTACTGGCAGCGGAGTGGGCCGCGAAGGTCTTCGCGCGCGGGGGAGAGATCGAGCAGATCCGCGTGGGGATCCCAACAGACGCGCTCTTGCTCAGCTGAGAGGGGGGAGCGGAGATGCAGCGCAGATCGAGACCCTATGGCAGTCGCCGCCGGATCGCGGCCCGTCTCGCCGGGCGCGCGCGTGCGCTGGCGCTACCGGCCGGGAGCCTGGCGTTCTCGTTCTGTCAGGTTC
>WJJG01000016.1 GCA_014729815.1 Candidatus Eiseniibacteriota bacterium | reverse complement strand
CGATGGCGCCGCCGACCAATATCTGGCCCACGGCTGCCAGTCGCTGACGGTGGCCTACTACCGCCCGCTGGGCGCGACGGCCGATGCGTCGGGGGTCGAGATCGCGATCGAGATCTACGAGATGGACGACCCGCGCGGTGCGTTCGGGATCTACACCCTCGAGCGTCCCCGCGACGCGGCCGCGCTGCCGGTCGGCGCGGAGGGCTACCAGCGCGGCGCCGATCTGACTCTCTTCGGTGATCGCTACTACATCAAGCTCAACGCCTATCCGGGTGAAGCGCACCAGGCCGCCGACGTGCGCCGCCTGGCCACAACCATCGCCGACGCGCACCTCGCCGAGAGTGCGCGCCCGGCGGAACTCGCGTACTTCCCGCGCGAGGATCTCGTCACCGGCTCCTTCGGCTGGCAACCGCGCGCCGTCCTGGGCCTCACCGAACTGTCGGCGGCGTTCCAGGCGCGCTACGCGCCTCCGGATGCGACGGACGAGCCGCCCTTGACGCTGTCCCTGATCGTGGAGGAAGACCCTAGCGCGGCCGACGAGCGCTTCGGCCGCGCCCAGGAATCGCTCGCTCAGCGCGCGAGCACGCCGCCGGAGGCCGTGACGGCCGGCCCGGCGCAGGGCGTGCGCGCGCGGATGAAATACCGCGGCCCGGTGCTCCTGTTGCACTGGCGCAAGTACATCGTGGCCGCATCGGGTACGGCAGTGGCCGCACGGGCGGCGTGGACCCTGGATCGAGTCGAGTTACTGCTCTCGCGTCTACCGCGCTAGCTGGCCGCACCCGCCATCGCGCCCCACATCCGTGAGGCAGGGAGGCGCCGCTATGGACCGGGAGGGATTCCGCACGTTTCTGCGCAGCTGGCAGGTCTCCGACGAGGCCGCACACGCATCCCTGAGAGCGATCGAACGCTTCGAACGATTCCTGGAGCAGTCGCGCGCAACGCGACGCGCTCGGACCTCCGACGCCGGCGGCGAGGAGGAGGACGCTGCCCCGCTCACCCGCGCGGGCTCGAGCGAACTGGATGCCTATCTCGCCACACTGATCGCGCAGCGCGCCAATCGCCGCGAAGACCTGACCGCCATCACCCGCTACGCGCGTTTCACCGCCAACGATCCTCTGTACGTGGCGGCCTTCGAGCTGCTCGATGGCAGCCAGGCGCTCGACAATCTCTACAGGCGCCTCGGTCGCGAGCTGGGTCCGGAAGGACGCGGGCGCGTCTTCGGCGACATCCCCCCGCCCCCGCTGGGTACTCCGAACTCCCAGAAGCCGCCCTTGACGCAGGCGATCATCGAACGACTCATCGGAACGGTCGGACCGTTGCGCTGCGCGGCGATCCTCGAGGAGGGCCTGCACGAATCCCCGGCTCCGCCGCGCCGAGATGCCGGACGCCGAGTCCACTTCTCGCTGAGCAGCCTGGATGCCCATCTGGAGGAGCAGCGCGCGGCGCGGCTCGCGGAGCTGGAGGAAGCGCAAACTCATGGGCGACTCTGGTTCACCCAGCCGGTCACCCCCGAGGTGATCGCTTTCGTCCGCAGTGAACCCGAGATCGCATCTCCGGTGCGTCGGGGCCATACGCTCTACAAGACCAAGATCCCCTACATGACGCACGACTATCTCCAGGCGACCGAGGCGCACGAACGGAACTACTCCTACTGCCACTGCCCGTGGGTACGGGATGCCTTGCGCAGCGGCGCGGCGCAGGTGCCGCCGATCTGGTGCAACTGCAGCACGGCGTGCATCAAGCGGCCCTACGAGACACTCCTCGGTCAGCCCCTGGCGGCCGAGATCCTCGAGAGCGTCCTGCGCGGCGACGCGCGCTGCCGCTTTGCGATCCACCTGCCCCCGCAAGTCACCTAGACTGGACGCAAGCGGCCCGGCGAGCGAGCCACGTCGAAGGAGCGCGTGATCTGGAAGGGAGCCCTCCTGGACGCCGAGCGGCCGGGCACCGAGTCCACGGCGGGGAGCGCGGCACGCGTCAGGAGCTGCGATGGAATCCGGCTCGCAATCGCATCTGATCGTCACCGACGTAGGCAGCACCACGACCAAGGGGCTGCTGCTCCAGCATGACGCAGGCGGCTACCGGATCCGCGCCCGCCACGCGGTGCCGACCACCGTCGAGAGGCCGCTCGAGGATGTCACGATCGGCGTGCGGCGCGCGATCGCCGCTCTCGCCGAGCAGACGCGGCTCGATCTGCAGCCGTCCGAAGGCGCGCCGCGCGTGCCCTATCTGACGACGAGCTCGGCCGGCGGAGGCCTGCAGATCCTGGTCTTCGGACTGACCTCGCACGAGACCGGTCGCGCCGCGCAGATCGCCGCCTACGGTGCGGGGGGCGTGATCCTCGACACGCTGACGATCGACGATCCGCGCTCGACGATCCACCAGATGCGCCTGATCCGCGACCTGCATCCCGATCTGGTTCTGATGGCCGGCGGCATCGAGGGCGGCGACATCGCCAACATCGTCCGGCTCGCCGAGGTGCTCACCCTGGCCCGCCCCTCGCCCAAATACGCGCCCGGCGGCCGCATCCCACTGGTCTTCTGCGGAAACCGCGAAGCGCGCCCCTTCATCGAGCGCGCGCTCGGCGAGCGCTTCGACGTCTACTTCGCCGACAACATCCGTCCCACGCTCTCCGATCTGGACACCGCCCCGGCCGCCGAGCGGGTGCTCCAACTGTTCATGGACACGGTCATGGAGCGCGCCCCGGGCTACGCGCGTCTGAAGGCGTGGGCGGCGCAGGAGATCATGCCCACGCCGACCGCGGTGACGCGCATGCTGGAGCTCTACGCACGCCAGGTCGATCGCAACGTGGTCCTGGTCGATATCGGCGGAGCGACGACCGACGTCCTGGCACACATCGCCGGCCAGACGAGCCGCACCGTGGCGGCCAATGTCGGCATGAGCTACTCGATCTGCAACATCCTCGCGCAGGTCGGTGGCGAGCGGATCCTGGCGCATCTGCCGCGCGGGTTCGAGGAAGCCGCGGTGCGCGACTACATCGCCAACAAGATGCTGCATCCCACGCATGTGCCCCGCTCGCGTGCCCAGACGCTGGTCGAGCAGGCCGCCGCAGCGGAGGGCATCGCCCTGGCCTGGGAACACCATCGGCGCACGTCGTATCGCGTCGCACAGATGGGGATTCTGGAGCGGATTCGCAAGCGCCGCGGATTCGACAAGTTCCAGGACATCTTCACGACCCCACGCGGGCCGGCCTACTTCCAGCTCTCCGACATCGATCTGATCATCGGCACCGGCGGCGTGCTCTCGCATGCCGAACGGGATGCGGATCTCCTGCGGATCCTGGCCGACGGACTCCGCATCCCCGGAATCGTGCGCCTGGCCGTCGATCGGCACTTCCACAGTCCCCATCTCGGCGTGCTCTCCCGGCGCGATCCGGAGGGCGCCCTGCGGCTGTTCACCGAAGCCTGTCTGGAGGAGCTCGGCACCGTCGTGGCCCCCAACGGACCCCTGCCACGCGAGGGCGCGGCCCTCGAGGTCGAGGATCGCCGCAGCGGTGAGCACTACACCGTTCCGACCGGTGCGGTGCGCTACCTCCCCCACGGTGGAGCGCTGCGACTGCGGGCGCGGGAGAAGCTGCAGCTCACGCGGCACTCGAACCAGGCCACGCTCACCTCGGAGCTGCCGATTCTGCTCGACTGCCGCGGGCGCGGCCCGTTCTTCAGCGGTCGCCCCCTGGCCACCTTCACCATCCCCGAGCTGAGCGGACCGCCGCCCGATGATCCGCGCGCTGCGCTCGGTATGCCGCTGCGTCGCGAGACCGCACAGATCGCATCCGGCGAGTTCGAGTTCACGCGCGTATTGCCCTATGAAGGGGAGGTGCTGGTGCGCCAAGGCGAGCGGGTCGAGCCGGACACCCCGATCGCGCGCAACCGCTACACGCCGCCGCGCATCTTCATCATCGATCTGCAACGCTTCGCAGGATACGACCGCCGGCTCTCGGATGAGGAACGCCAGAGCGGCATTCTGGTGCGAGAAGGCGACGAGGTGCGCATCGGCCAACGCGTCTTCAGGTCGGATCGCGGCCTGCTCGGCACGACCTACTTCCACTCTCCGGTGCGTGGCAGGGTGGCGCGCATCGAGCCGACCGGGATGCTGATCTTGCGCGAGATCCAGGACTACGCGCTGAAGCCGGTGCGCCTGCCGCTCGCGAAATGGTTGGACGTGAAACCCCGGCGCCTGCGCGGCCAACTCGATTTCAACGTGGGCGACTTCATCGAGCGCGGGACGCCGCTGGTCAGAGCGCGGCCGCACCGACTCCCGATCAAGTCCCCGGCCTCCGGCGTGCTCAAAGAGATCGACACGCGCGCCGGTACGATCACGATCCACTACGATCTGGAGCCGATCGTCCTGAGCAGCTTCTTGCGCGGGCGTGTGACAGAGGTTCGCGAGGGGCTGGGGGCTACGATCCGCGGCCGCGGCAGCATCCTCTACGGGCGGATCGGGTTCGGCGGCGAGCGCGCGGGCGAGCTCTGGCTGCTGCCGGATGCGCGCGCGGGCGGGACCCCCGAGATTCCCGCTGCGGGGAAGGTAGTCGTCTCGTCCCGCTGGGTGGATGTCGCGCTCCTGGAGGCCTGCCGCGCGGCGGGCGTGGCCGGGCTGATCGCGCCTTCGATGCGCAACCTCGACTGGACGCACTTCTACGGCGGCGAGATCGGCATCGGGTCGACTGGCGATGAGGATCTCGACTTCACGATCGTGCTGACCGAGGGATTCGGGATGGCGCCCTTCGCCGAGGGGATTCGCGAGCATCTGCAGGAGCGGGCGGGACAGCTGGCCAGCCTCACCGGTCGTACGCAGATCCGCGCGGGGGTGACGCGTCCGATGGTCGTGGTCAGCGATTGACGGCCGGGACCCCGTCGCGGCCGCTCGCTCGACCACCTTGACCCTGCTCCGAGACCGCGCCTAATCTCAGGCGCACGAGATTCCCAGCGGTCTTCGAGAGGAGGTCCCATGCCCAGCGAGCGTTCCACGCCCACGCCTCGTTGCCCGGTCCGTTGCCCGTCTCATCGCCCGTCCCGATGCGGTCTTCTGCTGCTGGCCCTCCTGCTCCTGGCGCCGGGCGCACCCCTGGCGGCGCCCTCCCCTGCGGGCCATTGGGAGGGAGAGATCGAGATCCCCGGCATGGCGCTCGAGGTGCTGATCGATCTGGCGCTGGAGGAAGGCGTCTGGAGCGGCTCGATCTCGATTCCGGCGCAGAACGCCCAGGACCTCCCGCTCGAGAGGATCGCGGTCGCCGGCGATAGCGTCTCCTTCGCCATCGCCGGCATCCCGGGCGGGCCCACCTTCGCCGGCGCCCTGGACGAGGAGGGCGCAACGATCGCCGGCACCTTCACGCAGGGCGGCCAGTCGTTCCCCTTCCATCTCGCCAGCCGCGAGGATCCCGCGGCGCGGGCACGCGCGGCGCTCTCCGGTTTGGAGGAGACGGTCACCGGCGCGATCGAGGAGTGGCAGACGCCGGGCCTGGCGATCGGCGTGGTGGTCGGGGATGAAGTCGTGCTGGCGGAAGGGTACGGCTACCGCGACCGCGAGGAGGAGCTGCCGGTCACTCCGCAAACGCTCTTCGCCGTCGGCTCCTGCACGAAGGCCTTCACCTGCTTCGCTCTGGCCACACTGGTCGATGAGGGGCGCCTCGACTGGGACGATCCGCTGATCGAGCATCTGCCCGCCTTCCGCATGCAGGACGAGTACGTCACCGCGCATCTCACACCGCGCGATATGGTGAGTCATCGCTCCGGTCTCCCACGCCACGACCTGGTCTGGTACGGCAAGCGTGACATCACGCGCACGGAGTTGGTGCGTCGCCTGCGCCATCTCGAGCTGAGTCGCGAGCTGCGTGAGCAGTTCCAGTACAACAATCTGATGTACCTCACGGCCGGATACCTGACCGAGCAGCTCACCGGACTGAGCTGGGAGCGGGCCGTGCGCGAACGCATCTTCGATCCGCTCGAGATGGCGCGCAGCAACTTCTCGGTGGCGGAATCGCAGCGGGACGCGGATCACGCGCTCCCCTATCTGGAGGAGGAGGACGAGATCCGGCAGATCGACTTCCGTCCGATCGACGTGATGGGTCCCGCCGGCTCGATCAACTCCTGCGTCGAGGAGATGAACCGCTGGATGATGGTGCACCTGAACGGCGGGCAGTACGGAGAGACCGAGCTGCTCTCCGCGCCCGCCGTGAATGAGCTGCATGCGCCTCAAACGATCATCCCGGCCACGCCGGATTCGCCGGAGGAGTCGCAGCTGCTCTATGCGATGGGGTGGATGGTGCGCAGCTGGCGCGGGCACCACCAGGTTCAGCACGGCGGCAACATCGACGGCTTCTCCGCCCTGGTGACGCTCTTCCCCAACGACGAGGTGGGGATCGTGGCGCTCTCGAACCGCAATGCCGACCCGCTGCCGGATGCGATCACCAAGGTCATCGCCGATCGCGTGCTCGAGCTGGAGCCCGAGGATTGGCTGGCGAAGGGCTTCGAGAAGCAGGAGGAAGCGGAGGCCTTCGTCGAGAAGGCCAAGGAGAAGAAGGATCTGTTTCGCCAGAAGGGGACCCGACCCAGCCGGCCGCGGGAGGCCTTCGCGGGCCGCTTCGAGCATCCCGGCTACGGGGTGATCGAGATCGTCGAGGAGGGCTCGCAGCTCGTGATGATCCTCAACCAGATGCGCATGCCGCTCGATCACTGGCACTACGATGTCTTCGTGGTGGCCGAGAGTGACGAGGAGGTGATTCCCGAGGATCTGCGCGCCGTCTTCCTCGGCGACGCCGCCGGACATCTCGATCGCCTGCGCATCGCCCTCGAGCCGACGGTCGATCCGATCGTTTTCGAGCGCCTGCCCGCAGCACGCATGTACGAAGCATCCCATCTCGAGCGGCTGACCGGGGACTACGAGCTGCCCGGGCAGGTGATCGAGATCATCCTGCAGGGCAACACCTTGACCGCCCGCGTCGGCGGACAGCCCGCGCTCGAGCTGACCCCGCGGGGACATGACGAGTTCGGCATCGCCGAGATGGGCGAGAGCGTGCGGGTGCGCTTCACGCTGCCCGAGTCCGGCCCCGCGACGGAGATACTGCTCATCCAGCAAGGCGGTGTCTTCACGGCGCCGCGGGTGACAGAGGAGGATCGCGACAGCGAGACGGGGGCGGACGAGTAACGCCCACCTCCCGGGAGGCAGGTGGGCCTTTCGTCCGACGGCGGTATGGGACATGCCCCGATGGTGGGCGCACTCCTCGCCCTCCTAGTCTGTTTCGCGATCGAGAGGAAGGAGGAGGCTCATGGCGGATGAGGTCGAGATCGGTCAGGTCACGCACTACTTCGGCCACGTGCAGGTGGCCGCGATCAAGCTCACCGACGGCGACTTGGCCGTCGGAGATACGATCCACATCAAGGGTCACACCTCGGACTTCCAGCAGAAGGTCTCTTCGATGCAGATCGACCGAGAAGACATATCCCGGGCGGAGAAGGGGCAGGAGGTCGGCATCCGTGTCGACGAGCAGGCCCGCGAGGGAGACACGGTTTTCAAGGTCAGCCAGTAGCGCGCAGGACGCCGAGCCATCGCGCGGGCGCGATCCAGCGGCGCCCCGGCCATCCGAGCTGCTGTGAGCGTGGGAGGACCCCGGGCATGAAGTCGTGGAACGCCAGCCGGATTGGCATGGTCTCCGGTCTGCTGCTTGGATTCTGTGCCTGTGGCGGAGGCAACGATGCGGAGTCCGGCACGCACGCCGGCAGATCCCACGCCGAATCGGCGACCCAGAACGAACAAGGAGGCGTCTCGATGCGGATCTCCTCGCCCGCCTTCGAACACGAGGGCACCATCCCCCAGCGTCATACCTGCGAGGGAGACGATCTCTCTCCCCCCCTGTCCTGGACAGACGTGCCGGAAGGCACCGGCACTCTGGCTTTGATCTGCGACGATCCGGACGCCCCGATGGGCACCTGGGTGCACTGGGTCGTCTTCAACATCCCGCCGGATGCGGGCGGATTCGAGGAGGCGGTTGCACCCGACGCGGAGCCGGCCGGCGGCGTTGTACAGGGACGCAATTCCTGGAAGCGCACCGGCTATGGCGGCCCCTGTCCGCCGCCGGGCAAGCCCCATCGCTACTTCTTCAAGCTCTATGCGCTCGACGGATCCCTCGACCTGGACGCCTCGGCGACGAAGGCGGATCTCGAGGCCGCCATGAAGGGCCATGTTCTGGCGGATGCGGAGCTGATGGGAACCTATCAGCGCTAGCCGCCTACGCGTGATCCCCGCGCTCGGCACCCGAGAACGGGCGCTTCCGTCCAGAAGCGTGCCGCGCCAGGCCGTACGGACGAATCCCCCCGAGATGGACACGGATTCGCTCCTGCGCTACCATGTTCAGGTGTTGCAAGCGGATGTCACGGTGCCCGACCGAACGTGGGGATTGCCCGCGGTCAACGTCCCGTAGGACAGTCAATTGGCCACTATGTGGGCCCCGCGCTGCCGCTCGACCCAAGCCTGAGCGTAGAGAAGGAGGAATGCCATGCGTCTGGTTCGATTCGCGGGCTTGCTGCTGATTCCCGGCCTGATTCTGGTGGGCTGCAACGACGATGATGACGATGGTGTCAGCCCGGGCGACGTCACGCCGCCGGATGCGATCGCCGACCTGGAGGTGACCGACATCGATGAGGATTCGGCCACGTTGCGCTGGACGGCGCCCGGCGACGATGGCGCCACCGGGACGGCCTCGTCCTACTCCGTGCGCTACGCACGCGATGCGATTACCGAAAACAACTGGTCGCAGGCCATGGTGGCCGCCGGTCCGCCGGCGCCGGGGGATGCCGGCACACTGGAGACCTTCACCGTCACCGGCCTCTCCGAGCTGACGATCTACTCCTTCGCAGTCAAGACCGCCGATGAGGTGCCCAACTGGTCCGCGCTCTCGAATGTCGTGCAGGATACGACCCTCGGTGAGCTGAGCTTCATCGTGGCCAACGGCCGCGTCGGCAAGTATGTGATCGTCGACCCGGCGACCGGAGCGGATTCGGTTGAGGTCACGCCCGACGTGACGTTCGTCGGTGAGACCTGCTGGGGCTATGAAGGGCATCATGTCCTCCTGCTCAGCCCCGAACCGGGCGGCGGCAGCAACGTCCTGCACATCATGGACACTTGGGATGGCGCCAACCGGCAGGAGCTGACCGACGCGAACGCGCTCAACCTCGTCTCGCTCGACGGCTGCCCGGCCGAGGCCAAGGTTGCCTTCGGGGCGCACGACGCGGAGTTCAACTACGCTCACATCTATACGATCCACGAGGATGGCAGCGGGCAAATCCAGATCACCGTCCAGGAAGAGGCGCTCAGCACGGCCGCCGGGGCCCAGGCCAAGATCGTGGGCGCCGGCCAGCCGGCCTGGTCGCCCGATGGGACGCGCATTGCATTCGATGTCGGTTTGCGGACCGTGCCGGACAACCTTCCCTACAACGGCATTGCCCTGATGAACGCCGACGGCTCGGGCAAGGTGACGCTCTACGATCAGAACGGCGAAGAGGCCCACTACGACGATCTCTGCTGGACGGCCGACGGCAACTACATCCTCTTCCTCGAGGGCAACGACGTCAAAGCGCTCTCGGTCGGCTCGGGGCAGGTCTACGATCTCACTGCCGGCCTGGATGTCGATGGCACCGCGGTCGAGTCGATCACCGCCTCGCCGCACGACATGACGCTGGCGGTGGGCTACTGGTATCCCAGCGGCTCGGATCTCTATGTCGCCGATCTCAACGTGGTCGGTGACGCGGTCTCGGTCGCCGCCACGCCCACGAAGCTGACCGACCAGATGACGGTCGGCCACGCCTACGGCGAGCAGGATTGGGCGCCCTACGTTCCGGAGTGGTAGAGGGGGAATGAGACTGGCCCTGGCTGGGGCTGTGGGGGCTCGTCGCACGGACGCGGCGAGCCCCTCGGCATGCCGTCTGCCGCTGCGTGCCCACTCTGCTATACTTGGATGAGGCTGTCGCGATCGATCGTGATCTTCCCGATGCGGGCGCGAGAGGATGCCAGGAATGGGCATACGTTCACCGACGCTTCCGCTCATCGCACCAGTTGCTCTCTCGGGCGCGCGGCCGCGCCGAACTGTGTCCCGGACGCTGCTCCGTGTCGGTTCGAGCCTGTTGCTGCTCTGGAGCCTCGGCTTCCATGACGCCGCGCCGCGTGCCCAGGAGATCCTCTGGACGCAGACCTATGGTGGGTCGGGAGGAGATTGGGCCGAATGCCTGGAACCCGTCCCCGATGGCGGCTATGTGATCGGCGGGTATAGCGCATCGTTCGGTGCCGGCGGCTGGGATGCGTATGTCATCCGGACCGACCGCGACGGCGTCCCGCTCTGGGAACGCACGTACGGATCTCCAGAGCTGACCGATGTCGCGCTCTGCGTACAGCCGACGGCTGACGGGGGCTTCGTGGTGGCGCTCGATGAGGGGATCGGGAATCTCCTCCGGCTGAATGCCGATGGGGACTCGCTCTGGGTTGCGGACTACCGCATTCGCGCCGCTGCGGTCCGTCAGACAAGCGATGGCGGGTTCATCGTCGCCGGCGACTCGGCCGGCGTCTGCTGCCTGGTCAAGACCGATGCGCAGGGCGGCCTGCTCTGGCGCGGCCTCTATCCCAGCGGCGACTTCAGCCGGGCCATGGCCGTCTCACAGACCGCCGACGAGGGCTACGTCGCCGGCGGCTCCTGCTGGAGCGCCGGCGGGGCCTGGGACTATCAGATCGTCCGCACCGACGCCGGCGGCCATCCGCTCTGGGTCCGCACCTACGGGCGCCCCTGTCAGGATGACGAGGGCTGGGCGCTGTGCGAGACGGAGGACGGGGGGTTCCTGATCACCGGTCTCTACTTCTGCACTCTGAAGGTCGATGCCGCAGGAGACAGTGTCTGGAGCCACAGCTACGGCGCGGGAGAGATCGGCTGCGCCTATTCGGCCTGTGTCACCCGGGAGGGCGGCTTCCTGATCGGGGGTCTCCTCGATCCCTTCGGCGAGGACCCGGGCGACTTCTATCTGGTGCGCCTGGATCCCGAGGGCGGCTGCCGCTGGCAGCGTGCCTATACCGGTCCCCTCGACAGCTTCGACAACGGACGCTGTGCGCGACAGACCACCGACGGCGCCTATGCCATGGTGGGTTGGTCGGACGGCTTCGGCGCCGGAGACATGGATGTCTGGATGCTACGGATCGACGGGGAGTCCTCGGAAATCGCGGAGCCACGCCCTGGGGACTGGGACACCGAGCGCGTCTCGGGCGAGCGATCGACGCGCTGCGCGTTGCATCTGCTCCGCAGCAATCCCCTTCCCCCCGGCGGCCGGCTGCACTACCGGCTGGTGACCCCGGGCGAGGTCACCCTGGAGGTCTGGAGCGTCCTCGGACGACAGGTGGCCCGCCAGACGCAACGTCACCCCTCCCCCGGCTGCTTCGACTTCCTCTGGCCGGCCGCGGCATCCGCATCCGGCGTCTACTTCGTGCGCCTGCGCTGCGGCACGGAGCACCATCTATCCAGAGTCCTGACGGTTCGCTGAGTCCCACCTACTCCCGGCGGACACAGCGGAAGCCGATCGACGTCCAGCTATGCGCCGGGGGGTACGACTTGCGGTAGGAGACGCGGGGAAGCTGCTGCGTCAACCAGGATCCGCCGCGCACCACCTTGTGCATGGCGAAATCCGGGCCGCGGGGATTCTCGGGCGGGCTCTCCTCGTAGTAGTCGTAGTCGTACCAGTCGTTGCACCACTCGGTCACATTGCCCGCCATGTGCCATCCCCCGTAGGGGGACAGCCCCTCGATGTAGAAGGAATCGTCCACCGCAGCGGTGTGCCCGACACAGCCGAAGCGATTCGCCAGAGCACAACTCAAGCCCGAGGTTCCCCAGGGATAGATGCGCTCATCCTCGGCGCCGCGCGCGGCCTTCTCCCACTCCGCCTCGCTCGGCAGACGGTAGCCGTCGGCCGCGTAGTTGCAGCTCCAGTCCTCCAGGTCGTAGCAGGGTGTCAGTCCCTCGCGCAGACTGCGCCAGTTGCAGTAGGCCACGGCCCCGTACCAGGTGCAGTTGACCACCGGGTGATTGTCCCAGCCCGCTTCGGACTCGAATGGACCGAACTCGGTCATGATGCGGCACTCACCGCCCGCCGGATCCCAGTCGAGCCGGAAGTAGTATTCTCCGCCGCCCGGTTGGCGCACGTTGCCGTACTCCTCGTCCGGCTCGATCTCGATCCGACCCTGCGCCAGCGCCCAGTTGAGCGCCTCGGCGCACATGGCGTTGGTGACCTCGTACTTGTCGATCCAGAAGCCGTTCAGATAGGGGTAGTGCTCCGGCTCCTCGTCTCCCCCACCCTCCCCCGGGTCGCTGCCCATCGTGAAGCTGCCGGCGGGCACATGGAGCAGCTCCAGCTCGATCGGTGCCGCGGGCGTGGTCACCTCGGCCGGATTGGAGAGCAGCGACCAGTTGGGCACCTCGTCGCCGACCTTCATGCTGAAGTAGTAGTGCGTGTCGAATGCCAGAGAGTCGATGCGGAAGGTCTGCACGTTGCCCGGGGCCGCCGGATCCGGTTCCCCCGCAACCTGCGTCGCCTCGAGCCAGGTGGTGTCGTTGATCGGCTCGTGCGCGTAGCGCAAGTCGTACTGCGAGGCCACTCCGGTGTTGCCGTCGTCCCCGGTCGTCGTCCAGCGCAGCTCGACGCGATGCGAGCCGACCAGCTCGGCCGACAGGTCCCAGAGGTAGCGTGGCGCGGTGAGATCGTCGGGCGCGGGGATCTCGATCTCGACCTCGTTGCTGGCCTCCGAGCGCATCTGTTGATGGTAGGCCCGGACCCGATAGCGATAGGTGCTGCCTCCCACGACCGAGGAGTCGGCGTAGCTTTCGGCATCGGTGGGCAGCGTGGTCAGATCGGAGAAGCCGCCGTAGCGCGTCCGCTGCACCACGTAGCCCTCCTCGTTGTTGGCGCGATCCTCCCATTCCAGGAGGACCGCGGAGTCTCCGAGCGCCGCAGTGAGTTCTGCGGGCGCCGCCAGCGTCGTGGGGGGATCGAGGAGGCGCACGTCGGCGCCGCTGATCTCGATGTAGAAGCACAAGCTGTCAGCCGCGGTCGCCAGATCGCCGGCGAAGCGCCCCGGGGACTGGCCCGCGGTCGCGGCGGCCATCGCATCGGCCAGGGCCTCGAGCATCGTCAGCAGATCGGCCGGCACATCGGAGGCCAGCCGCTCGTGGCTGTCTCCGACGGCGCCCAGCACTTCACGGTAGAGCGCCAGCGAGTCCGCCCCCTGCCACGCGGCGCAGAGCGCCGCAAGATCCGCCAGGCTGTCGCTGGAAAAGGAGGCCGGATCGTCGAACCAGGAGAGCTCGGGGATCGCCAGGTAGACATCGCGCAGCAGGCTCCCACAGGCGCGGCCCAGGTTGGCATCCCGCGCCATCCCGTCGGCGGATCCGGGCGCCCCGTCGCCCAGATCAGCGCCGCATCCGAGCCGTCCGCCGTGGAGCTGCACCTCGTAGCGCCCATCGGCGAAGTCGAGCGGTGTGCGGGCGGGCGTGGGGATCTGCAGCGGATCGCTGACTTCCGCGGGAGACACCGGCGCGACGGTGGTCCACTCGTCTCCATAGTAGTCGCCGATGGCGTAGGCGTAGTAGCAGGTCTGGGGGTTGACGATCACCGGCGAGGCCTCGCCGCCACTCCCTGGCGCGGGATAGGGACGCAGCGAATCGACGCCGGAGCCCTCCCGGGTGGTCGGGTCGCCGAAGCCCGAGCGCTCGCCCCGCAGAAGCTGCGCCAGAGCGGTTTGGATCGTCAGGTCCTGCCCGCGGACCAAGTACTGCTCGTCCTCCCCACCGAGGCGGTCGCCGATCTGTCCGGCCACCGGATCGAGCTGATCGCCGAGGCCAGCGAGCGCCGCCTCACGCAGCGCGGCCGGGATGCCCCAGAGCAGGGGATCCAGTCCCGCGAGCAGCTCGGCGGTCTCGGGGGGGCCCACACGGATCGTCTCGGCCGCCATGCTGGCGCGCGCACCGAGCACCGGCGTGCCGTCCTCCAGCGCGATCAGCAGCACCGCGCGCACGGCGGTCGAGTCGAAGCGCGCCGAGAAGCTCCCGTCGGCCGCCAGCGGGCTCGATCCGAGGGTCGTGTGCGCGTAGAGCGTGCCCCAGTCGGCGGCCGGCAGGGCCTCCTCACTCAGCCGCCCGGGAACGACCCGTCCGGGCGGCTCTGGGTCCCCGGATCCGGGACTGGTGGACTCCGAGCAGCCGGGACAGCACTGCAATAGCGTGGCGATTGCCGCGAGCAGGACCCATCCGGGCCCCGAGGATGTTCTCAACATGGAGATCCTCCGCTGGGCGTTGCGACGCACGATACGGGGGGAGGGCGCATCGGCCTACCGGGGAGCATAGTCGCTCGTGCTGTCCGGGAACAGGGGTCGGCGCAGGCCCGTGCCGCGCGGGCCGGTGCCGCGCGGGCCGGTGCCGCGCGGGCCGGCTCGCTCTGACTCCGCGGGTCGTGTATCCTGATGCGTCCGCGATCGGTGTCGAGTGTCTTGAACGCTGGCCGACGAAAGGTCGTCTGGAGCGGTCGTGGAGCACGACGCTTGGCAGGCGCGAAGTGACGGAGGTCCCATGGCAATCGGCTCGCAGTGGCGGCGATGGGCGTGGCTGCTGGCCCTCTCGGGATGGATCCTGGTGGCAGGCTGCAGCGGCGAGGAGTCGGCCGGACAGGCAGGCGATCGGGGAGCGCACGAGCAGCAGACCGGCGCGCAGCGCGCGGGCGCACGCGACACGCCGGCCGATTCGGCGAGCGCGCAGCGAGGGGCGGGGG
>WJJG01000172.1 GCA_014729815.1 Candidatus Eiseniibacteriota bacterium | reverse complement strand
GTCTTGCGGCCGGCTTCATCCTGGGCTGGCGCACGGAGGGGGAGCTGGAGAGCGAAGCGGACTGGGAGGCGGCGGAGAAGGTGACCGAGG
Source organism: Candidatus Eiseniibacteriota bacterium (assembly GCA_014729815.1). Classification (GTDB taxonomy): domain Bacteria; phylum Eisenbacteria; class RBG-16-71-46; order CAIMUX01; family WJJG01; genus WJJG01. Next base: position 7,372 of record WJJG01000172.1, on the reverse strand, counting down.
GGTTGCCGGAGGCGGACACGAGCGGGACGGTGGTGACCTGGGACTGGACCGCCCTGGCGAGCGGGACGAGCTACCGGGTAGCCGTGCGCGCCTACGACGATGCCGACCTGCTCTCGCCGCTCGGGGTGAGTTGCTTCCTGCAGACCACAGTGCCCACCGATCCCGACACCCTCGCGCCTCCCGCCGTAGCCGACCTGCGGGTGACGGGACTCGGCGCGGAGTGGGTGCAGTTGACCTGGAGCACCGTGTCCGATGATAGCCTGAGCGATGCGCCCGTGGGCTATGAAGTCGGCGTGCGCGACGGCGGGGAGATCTCCGCCGGAGACTGGGAGAGCCTCGATCGCCTCGAGTCGGTGTCCCCCACGCATGCCCGTGGGGGAGAGCCGCAGCGCCTTCGCCTGGCGGGCCTGACGCCCGGCGGTGACTATGGTATCGCAGTGCGTGCCATCGATACCGCCGGCAACCGCGCACCGATCTCCAATGCGATCCTGGTGGCCGATCTTCACTCGCGCCCCGTGCTCCCGCCGGCGGCGATCGCCGATCTACGGGCGACGCACGTGGGCACCGACTGGATCGATCTGCGCTGGACCGCCCCCCGGGCCTACGAGCCGGAAGGCGCGGCCTGCTTCTACGAACTGGCCGTGGCTTCCGTCCCGCTCCGCGAGGCGGATTGGTCGGCGCTTGGCTGGCCGGGTGCGCTGCCCGAACCGGGCGCCCCGGGGGATACCGAGCAGCTGCGCCTCCGCCCGCTGACCCCCGGCGAGACGTACTGGATCGCGGTACGCGCCGCAGATCGGTTGGGCAACCGCTCGCCCCTGCACGAGACGCTGGAGATCTCGACGCACGCCGTGGACCACCAGGCCCCGCCCGCGCCGGGCGCGCCCCTCGCCGAGCTACGCTCCGGTGAGACGCTGGTGCGGTTGCGCTGGAGTCCGGTGGGCGCCAGCGATCTGTGGGGCTATTTCGTCTACGGGCGCCCGGCGTCCGAGACCCAAGCCACGCGACTCCACGCGCAACCGCTGGCGGCCACGAGCTGGTCGTTCCCGTTGCCGGCGCCGGGCGAGCAGTACTACGTCTCCGTCAGCGCCGTGGATGCGTCCGGCAATGAAGGCGCGCGGGGCGACGAGGCGGCGCTCTTCGCATCGGAGGTGCAGCTGCGGGGGCCCTATCCCCATCCGATCGAGGAGCAGGCGGCCTTCGAGTTGCAGTTGCCGCCCGGGATGAGCGGCGCACACGTGCGGGCGGTCTTCTACTCGGTGCTCGGCGAGCCGGTGCGGCACTGGCTCGATGCGCCCCAGACCTCGGGCGGGCTCGTCCGACTCGTCTGGGATCGACGCAACGACGCCGGGTCCCGCGTGGCGCCGGGACTCTACTTTCTGCGACTGGACGCCGCCGGTCGATCCCTAACCCGCAAGATCTACGTCGCAGGCTAGCGCGGGGCATGCGGAACCGGCGCGCGGGCCGTTGCGGCCCGGCGCGCCGGACGTGCGAATCGCGGAGCTTGGTCCGCGAGCTACTTGCTGTACTTCGAGGCGATGCTGTCTCCGAACTCCTTGTCGGGATGGAGCTGCTTGACCTTGGCGATCAGCTGCTCCTCGGTCTCCTGGTGATCCGGGTCGGGCACACAGGCATCCGACGGACAGACCGCGGCGCACTGCTCTTCATCGAAGAAGCCCACGCACTCGCTGCACTTGTCGGGGTCGATGGTGTAGAACTCGTCGCCCGGGCTGATGGCGCTGTTCGGGCACTCGGCCTCGCATGCCCCGCAGGCGATGCAGTCTTCGGTGATCTTGAGAGCCATGTCTGTTTCCTCCCTGGTCTACCCACTCCGAGGGGTGATGCGCGACCGATCCCCCGTCTGCGAGCGCGACGCGCGCGCGCTACCCCGCAACGGCGGTCGATGACACCTCTCGTACCGAAATCGAACGCACGACCATAGCCGAAGGGGGGTCGCACTGTCAAGCCGGCCCGCGTCCGCGCGGCGTGCCGGGCCGCGGCCCCGGCGCCATTCGGCGCGCTCGCTCGCGCGAGGCCTAGTCGACTCTTCCCAGCTGCCGGCGATCGGTCTCGAGGTAGGCGTGCCCCTTCCAGAGTTCGTCGTAGCGGCGCAGCGCCTCGGAGGTCTGGATCTCGCTGCCCAGGGCGTCGAGCCCCTCGCGGAAGGCGCGGTGCAGCGCATCGGGGGCGTAGCCGGCCAGGGTGGCGATCGCATCGAGCGACTCGCCGCGCGAGAGCGGCTCGACCTCCAGACCGGCGCCTGTGCTGCGCACCGCAACCTCGGCCGGCCGGCCGAAGAGGTTGTGATGGTCGCCGATGATGTCCTGATATGCGCCCAGCAGACAGATCGCCAGCAAATAGGGCTGCCCGTCGCGAATCCCGTGCAGCTCCAGCACCTCCTTGACGTCGCGCACATCGACGAAGCTGTCGATCACGCCGTCGGAGTCGCAGGTCAGATCGACCAGAATCCCTCGATCGGTCGGGACCTCGTGGAGGTGATGAATCGGCAGGACCGGAAAGAGCTGCTCGATGGCCCAGGCGTCGGGCACCGAGCGGAAGACGCTGAAATTGGTGACGTACTTCGTACGGAACGTCTTCTCCAGCGCGCGGAACTCATCCGATGCGAATCCGGTCTGCTGCGCGAACGCCAGCGCCTGGCGACAGACCTCGAAGAAGTGCTGCTCGGCGCGGGCCTTCTTTTTCAGCGAGAGGTAGCCGAGGTCGAAGAGCGTCAGGATGTCGCGCCGCGTGACAACCGCATCGTGGTAGTACTCGCGGAAGTTCTTGATCGTGATGCCGCGCGCGATCTCCTCCATTTCGAGGAGCTCCGCCGGCGGCTCCTCGTCCTCCTCCTCCTCGAGGTCGTCTTCGTTGCTCGGCAGATAGTCGATCGGCACGTCGCTCTCGCGGCTCTCGCAGTTGGTGATCAGCAGCGCATGGTAGGCGGTCAGGGCGCGCCCGCTCTCGGAGACCAGGTCGGGCTGCGGCACCTCTTCTTCGGCGCAGACTTCCTGCACGGTGTAGACGACGTTGTTGGCGTACTCCTGCATCGAGTAGTTGACGCTGCTGTCGGAGGGGGTCCCGCTGCCGTCGTAGTCGATGCCCAGGCCACCGCCGACGTTGAGCGTGGTCAGGGGCACCCCGCGATGTCGCAGCTTGGCGTAGATGCGGGCCGCCTCCTTCACCGCATCCTTGATGCGTCGCACACTGGTGATCTGCGAGCCGATGTGGAAGTGCAGCACCTGGAGCTGCGAGAGCAGGCCCTCGCGGCGCAGCTGATCGACGGCGTAGAGCAGCTCCGCCGAACCGAGACCGAACTTGGCCGTCTCTCCCCCCGAAGCCTCCCAGCGCCCGCTGCCGCGATGATAGAGGCGACAGCGCAGTCCCAGCGTGGGCGCGCGACCCTGCAGGCGGCTCTCGGCGATGATCATCGGGATCTCGTCGCGCCGCTCGACCACCACCACGATGCGCGTCTCGCCGCCGGCCATGGCGGTCGCCAGGCGCAGCAGGGGCGGATCCTTGAAACCGTTGACGCAGATCCAGGATCCCGGGGGCAGCGTCTGGGCCAGCGCGATGGCGAACTCCGGTTTGCTGCCGACCTCCAGGCCGAAGGCGTTCTCCCGCCCGGCGCGGACCAGGCTCTGCACGACCGGTCGCAGCGGGTTCACCTTGAGCGGGTAGATGCTGCGGTAGGCGCGCGGATAGTCGAACTCGCGCATGGCGGCGTCGAAGCAGGCGTAGAGCCGCTCGAGCTGCGACTCGAGGATCTGGGGGAAACGCACCAGCAGGGGTGGGGCGAGTCCGGCCTCCATCGCCCGGCGGACGACCACCACCAGATCGGCCGGGGGATGTTTGCCTCCCGGTCGCACCTGCAGGTGCCCGCGCGCGCCGATGGCGAAATAGCCGGCGCCCCATTCATCGACCCCGAACGGACTCTGGATCTTGGCATTGCGCGCCATCATCGGCCCTCTCGCCTGCCTGTCGGGCAGGATGGTTCCACGGCGGTGCGGTACTCGTGCGCGCGGGGATGGCTAGAAGCGTAGCTGGAGACTCAAGCGATGGGTGTCTCCGAGTTCCTCGCGTCCGCTGGCCAATCCGTAGTCGAAGCCGACATCCCGCCAGCGCAGACCCGCGCCCACCGCGGCTCGCAGCTCGGCGTCGGCGCCGTCGTCCCGCCAGCGCAGTCCCCCGCGCAGCGTCAGGGCGGGACCGACCGGTTCCCACTCGACGCCGCCGGAGAGCTGCACCAGTTCCGCGCGGTCGAGATCGTAGAAGGCGACCAGCGGGATTCGCAAGGCGTCTGCGGCGCGACCGCAGAGACCGATGAGGGCTCGCGGACAGAGGCTCTCGGACGTTTCATCCTCCCAGCGGAGACTGGAGAAGAGCGAGCGCAGGACCAGGCTGCCCTCCAGCCACGCATGCAGCGGGCGGCTGAGCGCCAGATCGAGGGCGAATCCGTTGCCCCCGACCCCGTTGAGCTCGGAGTCGACCAGCAGCAGATGCGCGGCGCCGCCATAGCGCAGGTCGAGCCAGCCACGCCGGGCGTAGCCCAGAGAGATGTCGTATTCGGTGTACGACTCGGGATCGAGGTCGACGACCGTCGACTGGAGACCCAGTCCGTAGGCGGCATCGGTGCGTCCCGGACGCGCGCGCAGGCGTCCCCCCTCCCAGTCGATCTCGCGCCCGGCCAGGGGATAGGCTAGGAAGAGCGCCGCCTGCTGCACCAAGCCCAGACCGAACAGGTCGGCGTAGGAGACCAGCATGGCCGGACGCTCGAGCGCCACCAGGCGCGCGGGGTTCCAGTGCTGCGCCGATGGATCGTCGACCACCGCGCTGAGGGCTCCGCCGAGGGCCGCGCCCCGCCCGCCCGGCTCGGGATCGGCGAAGGCGCCGGTGCGCGCCGCGGCCTGCGCCCCGGCCGGGACCGCGCTGATCGCGGTGGCGGCCAGCACCAGCAGAAGCGCCAGTGCGCCGCGCCGAATCCTATCTCTGGAAGACAAAGGCCCGCACCTCCGTTCGTTGACTGCCGCCGATGGCGGTCATCACCACGCGCAGCAGATAGGGTCCCTGGCGTACCGTCTCTCCCGCCGCATTGCGTCCGTCCCAGACGACGTTGCGCCGGTAGAAGGGTCCATCGCGATAGCTCCGCGACCAGACCCGATCGCCCTCCAGGTTGTAGATCTCCACCTCGAGGGCCTCCCATCCGCCGGGATTGACCAGCACGAACTCATCGCCGCGGTGGAACGGCTTGGGGATCTCGAGCGCCGTCTGATCCACGAGGTAGATGAGCACGGCTCCCGAGCCGCTCGAGCGGTTGCCGACCACATCCCGGGCGAAGGCCTCCAGGCGATTGCTGCCCGAGAGCAGGGGCACCTCGGCCGTGAATCGATCCTCCGCATCGGGCACGGCGGTCACCCGACTCGTGCTGTCGGCATCCTCGTGATCGATCACCAGGAGGACGTCGTAGGGGGATCCCGGGGCCACACCACTGACCGCTAGGGGGCTCTGGCCCACCGAGCCGAGCGGCGTGGGATCGAACGTGACGCCCTCGGCGGGGCCCTGATTGTCCATCTCCAGTCGAATCGTATGCGTGCCGCAGCCGCAGTGGGCATCGCGGATGCGGATCGGCACCGAGAGCGGATACTCGTCGACGCCTTCGTCGCAGCAGGCGTCGACCGAGAAGGCGTAGGAGATCGCGTAGGTGCCCACCGAGTCGCTGGTCAGCGAGTCGATGACGGCATAGGAGACGAGATGCTCGAGGAAGTCGCGGTCGACCTGACTGAAATCCGCGGCGACATCGAACTGTGAGCGATAGATCGAGCGCCAGCTGGTCTGGATGTTGATCGTCCCGCCATTGCGCACCAGAAAGAGCGTCTCATCGTCCCGCTCGACGAAGCGTGCCGAGTCCCCCAGGAGATGGGTCCAGAGATGCTCGGGAGGATCGTTGCGCAGACAGAGGAGCAGGGTCTCGCTGGTGGCGCGATTGCCGGTCTGCGGATCGTCAGCCGTCACCGGAACGGCCAGATCGTCGCCATCGGAGAGGGCGTTCTGCTCGGAGATGCGATGCGACACCTCGTAGCAGGCCCAGGCCTGACTGCTGTCTCCGACGGTCACGACCCGGTCGAGATCGGGACGCCGCGTGGCGGGCAGCGCCTCGGGGCCCTCCGAATCGATCCGCGAGAAGTCGGCGGTCACGCCGTACTCGGCGCGATCGTCCCAGAAAGCGTAGAAGTGGATCAGATCGCCGTTCTCCACGGCCAGCACGCTGTCGGTGTGACAGGCCACTGTCTCCGGCTCGACGACCGTGAAGCTGCGGAAGAGCGGCACGTCCTGCAGCTCCACGCTGGCCGTTTCGCTGACCGGGGAGCGATTGCCGACCAGATCGCGCGCGTAGGCCGTGATCGTATTCGTCCCGGCCGCCAGTGAAAGCGTATCGGCGAAGACCAACGAGTCGTAGGAAGCGTAGACCTGCGCCACGTGATACCCGCCGCCATTGACCAGCAGCAGCACGTCCTCGGCGTCCTCATCGTAGATGCGCCCGCTGACGGCCAGCTCTGCATCGGTCACCACCGCCGGCAGTGGATGGAGGCTCGGCGCCTCGCTCGGGCCCTGGTTGTCCATTTCGAAGAGCAGCGTCACCGAGTCGCGACCGCAGCCGCCGTCGAAGCCGCGCACGAGCAGGGGCAGCGGGTAGTCGCTACCGCTGAAGGCCTGATCGCTCAGCTCGTACCAGAACCAGTAGTCGGCCTCCCCCTCCTCCGAGACGCCGCCGTAGTAGACCGTGCGCACGGCTGCCGAGTCGTCGAGCGCGGCGAAGTCGGCCTCGATCCCGAACGGCGCGACCGTGTAGCGCCAGGTGGTCTCGACGCGGATCGAGTCGCCGTTGCGCACCCGATAGAGCGTCTCGCCGTCGCGCTCGACGAAGCGGCGCGCATCGCCGACGATGCGGCTCTCCCGATGTTCGGGGGGGGCGTTGGAGAGACAGAACTGCAGGGCCTCGCTGGTCGTCGAATCCCCCGTGCTGGCGCTCCAGGCCGTGATCGGGACGATCAATCCGGCGCCGTCGCTCAGGCTGTTCTCCTCGGAAATCGTGTGCTCGAAGCGATAGGCAGGCCAGACGTGGACCGAATCGCCCTCGACGACGCTCTCGTCCCCGACGTAGGTGCCCGCGATCGGGGTCTCCGCCGTGGCGTCGACGGCGCTCAGGTCGGCGCGCACGTCGTAGCCGGCGCTGTCCCAGAGAGAGTAGAACTCGAGGACGTTGCCGTTGGCCAGCACGGTTCCCGGCTGCAGGACGCGGTAGCCCTTGCAGATCGGACCTTCCCCCTCCGCCGCCGGCGCGAGCAGCCGGCGGGCCGTCGGGGCCGGCGCAGGG
>WJJG01000171.1 GCA_014729815.1 Candidatus Eiseniibacteriota bacterium | reverse complement strand
GGCGACCACGCGGCGCTCAGCGCCTGGCTCCTGCAACAGTGGGGGCTGCCGGACCTGCACATCGTCGCCGCTGCCGCCAGTCACAGCCCATCCGACGCCGAGGTGGCGGAGGTCCGGCGGCCGATGGTCGCCTGCGTCGCGCTGGCGGGTCTGATCGCCGATCTCTGGCTGACGCACGATACGTCGACCGGGGTGCGAGGGGCGAGAGACCGCGCGGAGCGATGGCTGGGGCTCGACCCGCCTACGCTGACACAGGTCATCGAGCGGGTGGCGGAGGGCTCCACCGATACGGCCAGCCTCTTCGAGGTGGAGTTCGACTCGCCGGAGGTGATCCAGGGAGTGCTGATGGAGGCCAAGGAGGCCCTGGTTCTGCACACCATCTCGACCGCGCGGGAGCTCCAGGTGGTCGAAGCCGCTCTTCCCCGATCCCTGTAAGCCACGCACCAGCGAGAAGCTGAGTGCGATCGATCGTACGGCATTCAGCCCGAGAAGCGCCGTGCCGTGGCTGAGCGTCGTGATCTCGGAGCGGAATCCGTAGACTGGGGAATTGACCACGCGAAGGACCTTGGCCGTGAGCGCGGGGTCCTGGCCCACGCACTCGGCGATATCCCGCGTGGAGGTCTCCGGTTCGCGACAGAGACCGAGGATCTTGAGCGCCACCCCCGGAAGCGAGGGCAACGTCCGGCAGCTGCGGATGCGCAGCTGCCATGCAGCGCCGAGCGCCACCATCTCTTCCCCTCCGCCAGCCGCGGGAGCACGGTCTCCGGCTCCAGCATCGGCGAAATCTGCAGGCGCCAGAGGGCCCGCACGCAGGCCTGGCACTACGGGAGGCGTTCCGCCTGCCTCCGCCGGCTGCTGTCGGCCACTCGACGCCGTCACCAGCGACAGGCGCATGTGCGTTGGGCTCCGCAGCCGAACGGTCCTGGGAGATCTCGCCCACCAGTCTTCGGGCCACAGGCTTCGGCATGCGCTGCCGCGTCGACGTCATCCCACGGGGCGATCGGCGGATCCGGGCCGCGCAGGGGCAGGAAACCCTAGCTCCGCCCGCAGACGGATGCTATGAGAGCGTCTGCGTGGCGCAGATTCGTGATCCGCACATCCGGGGCGAGGGAGGTCGATGACACAGCCCAAGGCGAGCACAGGGCAACAGCCGCAGCGCGCGGCGCCGTCTTCCGATGCATATGACGTGGCGATCATCGGCGGCGGCGTGGTCGGCCTGGCGACGGCCTACCATCTGTCCCGCGCGGGCCGGCGCACACTGCTGCTCGAGCGGGCCGAGCTCGGCTCCGGCTGCAGCGGTGGCAACGCCGGGCTGGCCGGGCCCCGCTACTCGATGCCGCTGGCCGCGCCCGGCGTGCCGCGCACCGCGCTGCGCTGGATGCTCGATCCCGAGAGCCCCCTCTACATTCGTCCGCGTCTCGAGCCGGCGCTGGTGCCCTGGTTCTGGCGTTTCTGGCGCGCGTCGCGACGCGCGCAGGTGCAGCGAGCGATCCCGCTGCTGCGCGACATGCATCGCCTGACCCTCAAGCTGATCGACGAGATGCACACCCGTGAACCGCTGCCATGCGATCTGACCCACAACGGTCAGCTGATGGTCTATGGCGGCGACCGCGGCCTGGCCGGGGGGGCGGCCGACGCGCGCTGGCTGCAGGCGCACGGCATCCCCTCGCGCCTGCTCGATCCCCCATCGCTGCGCCGGATGCTACCCCCCGCAGCGCCCGACCTGGCCGGCGCGGTCCACTACACTTCGGATGTCCATCTCAACCCGAGCGGATTCCTGACCGCGCTGGCTGATCGTGCGCGGGCGGCCGGCGCCCAGATCCGCGAGCAGTGCGCCGTCGAGTGGATCGAGCGTCGGGGACGTCGCATCCGGGGCCTAGCGACCGCCTGCGGCATGGTCCGCGCCGGGGAGTACGTCCTGGCCGCAGGGGCCTGGTCTCCGCAGCTCGCGCGCCAGCTCGACCTGCGGATTCCGCTGCAGCCGGCGAAGGGCTACAGCATGACGATCGACGCCCCCCGCGACTTCCCGCACTTGGGCATGCTGCTGGCCGAAGCCAAGGTGGCCGTCAGCCGCTTGGGTGCGCACCTGCGCTTCGCCGGCACCCTGGAGCTGGCCGGCATGGATCACGCGATCAACGACCGGCGGGTGGCCGCCATCCGACGCGCGGTGCGCCGCTATCTGCCCGGCGTGCCCCAACCCCCACCGACCGTAGCCGTATGGCATGGATTGCGCCCGCTGTCTCCCGATACCCTCCCCTATCTGGGGCGTCCCCGGCGCTACGAGAACCTGGTCGTGGCCACGGGGCACTCCATGATCGGCTTGTCGCTGGGCCCGGCGACTGGCATGCTGGTCACCCAGATTCTGCAAGGCGAGCCGCCGGCGATCGATCTTCGCCTGCTGCGCGCCGATCGTCACGGCTAGCCCGCGCACACGGGCTCTCTCGGGAGAACCGGATGTCGACACACAGCAAACCGTCTACGTGCCCGGCCCGTGGCCGCACCGAGATCCTCGGCGCGACGGGGTATGGGGCCCCGCCCGTAGCTGGGCGTGGCCGTCGGCTGCCGGGCGTCCTGCTGTGCGTCACACTCCTGATCTGCGGTCTTCCCCTCGCCGCGCGTGCTGCCGGCGATCGCCCGACGGGGATCTCCGCCGAGTTTCTTTCGCGCATGCAGACGCGCGCTTTCGGTCCGACCGAACAGGTGCTCGCCGACGCGGTCGCCCACAACGACGTGCGCAACCTGGCCCTCAATCGCGATCGCGTCGTCTCGCACCGCCCGCTGGTCAATCACCGCATCGAGAGCGGCAGCATCACGCATCAGAAGGGCTCGGGCCGCTGCTGGATCTTTGCGGGCTTCAACGTGCTCCGCCCGGCGGTGATCGAGAGGTACGACCTCGAGGAGTTCGAGTTCTCCGAGAGTTACGTCCAGTTCTGGGACAAGCTCGAGAAGGCCAACAGCTTCTTGGAGGAGATGATCGCCCGCGCCGAAGATCCGCTCGATGATCGCCGGCTGGAGATCGTCCTCGACACCCCGCTCGGCGACGGCGGCTGGTGGAGCTACTTCGTCGATCTGGTCGAGAAGTACGGCCTCATCCCCAAAGAGGTCATGCCCGAGAGCCACGCCAGCTCTTCGACCGCTATGATGAATCACCTGCTCGAGCAGAAGGTCGGAGAGATGGGGCTGGAGCTACGCGCCCTGGCCCGTGGGGACGCCACGCTCGAGGAGATTCAATCTCGCAAGGAGACGCACCTAGCGGAGATCTACCGTCTGCTGACCATGCATCTCGGACGCCCGCCACAGCAGTTCACCTGGCGCTACGAGACCAAGACCGACACCACCCGGATCACCACCTATCCGCATCCCTTGACCCCCCATGGCTTCTTCACCAAGGTTGTGGGCGTCGACCTGCAGTCGTACCGCGCCCTCTTCCACTATCCGGGCAAGGCATTCGACCAGACCTACCGTCTCGAGTTGAGCCGCAGCGTGCACGATCGGCCCGATTTCACGCTGCTCAACGTGCCGATCGACACCCTACGGGCCTGCGTCCTGGCCTCGATCCTGGACTCGTCGGCGGTCTGGTTCGCCTGCGATGTGGGGCAGGAGAACTACGGTGACGAGGGCATTCTGCGGCTCGACATCTATAACTACGAGGCGCTCTTCGACACCTCCTTCCGTCTGCCGAAAGAGGATCTGATCCATTTGGGACTGATCACGCCCAACCACGCGATGACGTTCGTGGGCGTCGATACGCTGGGCTCGCAGCCCGTGAAATGGCTGGTCGAGAATAGCTGGGGCGCGGACGCCGGCGACGACGGGCATTGGCACATGTACGACGACTGGTTCGAGCGCTACCTCTTCGGCGCCATCGTCCACGAGCGCTATCTCTCGACCCGCTTGCGCGAACTGGCGACCCGGCCTCCGATCCTGCTTCCTCCCTGGGATCCGATGCGCGCCATCACCCGGCTCGATCTCGGGCGCCCGATGACGGCCATCCAACGAGGCGACGATGAGTGACACCGTGCAAGGCATCCTGGCTCTGCGTTCGCGGCATGAAGGGGTTCTACGAGACCCGTCGCGTTCCTTCCGGCCCGACGCGCAGGATGTGCGCGTGCCGTCCCGCCTGATCCAGGCCCATCGCCTGCCCGAAGGCGCGGAGCTGCGCGGACCGGTGCGCCGCACGCGGCGCGGGGCCGAGCTGCAGCGCGTCGAGAGCATCTGCGGGCTCTCGCCCGAGGCGTTCGCCGGGCGCACCCCGCTGGAACGGCTGACCGCCGTCTCTCCCACCGAACGCTTCCAGCTCGCGCAGAGCGGTGATCTGAGCACGCGCATCGTCGATCTGATCGCACCGATCGGGCGCGGGGCCCGTGTGCTGATCGTCTCGCCCCCCAAGGCCGGCAAGACGATGCTGCTCATGTCGATCGCCCGCGCGCTGCGCAGCGCCGATCCCGCGGCGCGCATCATCGCCCTGCTGATCGACGAACGCCCAGAGGAGGTCACCTACTTCCGGCGCAGCGCCGACGTCGAGGTGCTTGCCAGCTCCAAGGATCACAGCCCCGCCGAGCACGTGGCGCTCACCGAGATCACGCTCGGCCACGTCCGCGCGCAGCTCGAGTGTGGCCGCGATGTGATCCTGCTGGTCGACAGCCTCACGCGCATGGCGCGCGCCTTCAATGTGGGCACCCAGAGCAGCGGCCGCACGATGAGCGGCGGCATCGAGGCCGGCGTCCTGGAAGTCCCCCGGCGCCTGTTGGGACTGGCGCGGCAGATCGAAGGCGGAGGCTCGGTGACGATCGTCGCCACCGTCCTGGTCGACACGGGTTCCCGCATGGACGAGCTCATCTTCCAGGAGTTCAAGGGCACCGGAAACAGCGAGATCGTCCTCGATCGCTCTCTGGCAGAGGCGCGTGTCTTCCCGGCGATCGATCTGCTGCGCAGCGGCACGCGCCGCGAGGAGCTGCTGCTCGAGCCTGACGAGGCGGCGCGCGTCGCCACGCTGCGGCGCGTCCTGGGCGGACGCCGTCCGCTCGCGGCGATGCGTTCTCTCCTCAAGACGCTCGAGCCGCATCCCACCAACGAATCGTTTCTGGCCAGCATTCCGCTCGTTCGCAAATCGACCTAGACACGGAAAGCGAGGCGCCATGACCATCCGGCTCTACGTGACCGGCGGCACGTTCGACAAGGAATACGACGAGATCAACGGTCGTCTCTTCTTCAAGGACACCCACGTGCGAGACATGCTCAAGCTCGGCCGCTGCAACCTCGATGTCGACGTGCGCACGCTGATGATGATCGACAGTCAGGAGATGGCGGACGTCGATCGTGAGATCATGCTTAAGAGCTGCGCCGAGGCCACTCCCTCGAGGATCGTGATTACGCATGGCACCGATACGATCGCCCAAACGGCTGTCTACCTCGGCCGGCACCTCGAGGCCGACGAGCGCCTGCGCGCCAAGACGGTAGTGCTCGTCGGGGCCCTGATCCCCTATACGTTCGGTAGTTCGGACGGGCTGTTCAATCTCGGCAGCGCTGTGGCCTTCGCCCAGGTTCTCCCGCCGGGCATCTACGTGGCGATGAACGGACGCTCGTTCGACTGGCACAACGTACGCAAGAACCGCAAGACCGGGTTCTTCGAGGAACTGCACGACCACGAGCACTGAGCCACGCCTTGCATCCCCGCGGCTGATGGTGAAGGGAGCGGCCATGGAGTCGCGACGTTTGATCGGGGCACCCATCGCGTGGGCCATCCTGCTTCTCGTGGCGACGGCCGCACTTCTCCCCACCGGCGCATCTGTCTATCTGGTGCGGCCCGATAGAAGCGGCGACTTCCCCACGATCCAGGCGGCGCTCGACCCTGCCAGCAGCGGCGATCGCATCGAGCTCGCATCGGGCACCTTATGGTGTGCGTCTTCTCGCAGAACCGCGCCCTCTGGCACGGGGGCGCCTTCTGCGGATCCTCCTCCAGTCCGCAGTTCGACGAGTGCCGCTTCCTCCAGAACCAGGCCTCCACGGCCGGCGCGGTGATCGTCTTCTACGGTTCGCAGCCCCGCCTCCGCACCTGCCACTTCGCAGGCAACAGTACCGACCCGGAAGGCAATGCAGCGCTCTACATCTCTTGCTTCGTCGAGGCCACGCTCGAGGACTGCACGTTCGTGGGGAACCACACCTCCGGATCGGGCCCCATTCTCGGCATGGGCAAGATGGATTGCCTGACACTGCGCGGGTGCACGTTCTGGGGCGATGAGACGCAGGACGGAGCTGTGATCCGCGCCGGCGAACTGGAGGTCACGCTCGAGAACACGCTGGTCACGGAGAATCGCGGAAGCCTCGCCGTCGCCGGCGAGGCCCTCCTCACCCTCTCCTGCTGCGACCTCTTCGTCAACCAGAACGCCGATGGGGTCGTACCCATCGGCGATCTGCTCGGCGCGCATGGCAACATCTGCGAGGATCCGCTGCTCTGCGATCCGGCGGCGGGCGACTTGGCGATCGACTGCGCCTCCCCTGGGCACCGTTCTCCCCGCCCAATGCAGAATGCGACCGGATGGGCGCCCATCCGGTCGTCTGCGGCGCCTCACCGAATCACCAGAGCAGTTGGGACGGCTCAAGGCCGGTTTCCGCGAATGACCGGCAACGTGTAGCCCCCATGCGTGCCACCGGCGCGGAGACGGCAATCGTAGGCGTCCGCGGGGACCGGGCGGCGATGCTCATCTCGGCCATCCCATAGCACGCGATGCAGCCCGGCCGGCAGGCGCGGAAACCGCCCACTCGCAACAGATGCGTGTTTGACCGACCCCGCGCGCACATCGAGCCTTGGGGCGCGCACCAGACTCAGCCGGCGGATGCCAACGCCTCGGGGGCCGCGGAGCGCAATCGACCTGAACCGAAAGCGTCTATCGAATCGTCTTGCTAACGGCGGCCGTCTCTAGTATCATCACATAGGTGGGATTCCAGCCAATACTCCGGGATTCCTCACCATAAGGGCCGTCAGCGACAGCCGTTCAGCTAGGGTATGCGGCCCGCATCATCTTCAGGGAGGCAACCATGAGAACCGTGGTCTGGGCCGTGGTGTTTCCGGCCATGTTGATGCTCTTCGCCCCCATGCCGCTCTCGGCGCCGCGGGCAGAGGGCGACTGTACGATCACGCTCGGCACCGATCCCGAACCGCCGGAGTGCGTCGCCAACCCGGACGGTATCGTATCCATCTTCTGGGATATCGAGCACAGCACGACGCCTGACTTCGTATACTACCGTATGACGAATCCAGAAGACGAAACGGTCGAGGACGAACTCTATCCCGGCGAGGACGGCATCACCGTCACACGCGAGTGGACCGTGCCCGAGGGCGCGCTCGAGGGCAGCTACTGGGTCCACGTCGAGTACTGGTCCGAGGAAGTCGGACTGGAGGGCGTCGCGGAGGTCGTCTTCCTGGTCTGTGGTCCCACGCCGGTCGATCCGGACAGCTGGGGCAGCGTGAAGAAGCGCTTCGGCGACTGATCCAGGCCCGCGATCTTGCTCTTGATCCGGAAGGCACGATGCCCGCCGCGTGGGCGGCAGCAGCGTGCCTTTTTGCGGTCTGCGCAGCTTCAGTCCTGGCGTCGACCGCTCAGGAGCCCGGTGCTCAGGGCCACGCCCAGCAACACCAACCCACCGAATGGCACCAGGCTCCAGTGAAACGCTTCGCTCCCCCAGATCACCCCAAAGAGCGCCGTCAGCGGCGGATTCAGAAAGACGAAGGCCGCCACGCTCGAGGCGGGCAGCTGGCGTAGCGCCCAGAACCAGACCAGGTATCCGGCGACCGAGCACCCGATCGCCAGGTGAAGCACCGCCGCCCAACCGGTCGGCGTCAGATCGGGCAGCAGCGCGCGCGCTTCCCCCGCGCCGGCCAGAAGCAGGGCGGCATACGGCAGGCTTCCGATGCCCATGGCCGCCATGGTGAAGAGCAACGGATCGCGACGCACGGTCACCGGCT
>WJJG01000170.1 GCA_014729815.1 Candidatus Eiseniibacteriota bacterium | reverse complement strand
GTAGCCGAGCTGGATGTTGTAGATCGTCGTCACGACGGCCTGCGCGGCAGAGGCGCCGAGCAGCAGGACCGCGGCGACCAGGATGCCGACGATACGCATGTTCGTCCCCTTTCCCTTTCCGATGGACTGAGACGCGATCTTGGGGGCCCCGTAGGAACGCCCACGTAGTCGATAGGAGGGTACGTCAGAGACGCGCCAAAGTCAAGACATCTCGCAAGTTGTGCGCTTTTGTGAGGTTCGGATGCGGTTCGTCAGCCGCGTGTCGGATGCAGGCTTGGCCCACCGCGGGTGCGCTAGGGCAATGCCCACAGATCGCGCAGCAGGGCCTCGACCCCTGCCTCATACGAGACATCGCTCGTCGCCCGGAACTTCGTCACGATCGTCGAGAAGAGCGCCATCTGCCCCGTGCCCCAGGCGCTGCGGGCGCCGACGTAGACCGGCCGGGTGGCATGCTCCGGGATGTCGGTGGTATCGACCGTTGCGGGATCGAGCCAGAGAAGTGGTTCCACCGATTCCCCCACGGCGAAGAAATCGGTCTGGCTGATCGGCGGCGAGACGCGCAGCGAGTCGGCGCCTGCCAGGGCTTCGCCGCAGCGCACGTAGAGCGGTCCCCCGGAGAATGAGGTGCGCTCCAGACGCATGTTGGAGATCCACTCCTCGTCGACGTAGATGCGGTAGATCTCCGCGATCCCGAACGTGTCCTGCCAGAAGCCTGAGCTCAGCCCGCCCTCGGTACCGATGACGTTGTGGCCGGTCAGGAAGAGGCGCCCGCCCGCGTCGATATAGTCACGGATTCCCGGTTCGGCGAGCGCCAGTCCCTCGCGCATCTGTTCATCCGAGGTCTCCCCGCCGTCGAAGATCCACCCTCCGTACCAGAGGACGCCCCGGAAGAGACTCAGCATCGGCAACACCTCCTGCGCACTGCGGAAGGGTCCCGCCTCCCATACCTCGTACAGATGGTAGTTGCCGGGCACGAGTGCCTCGAGCCGTGCGCGCCAGAAATCGTCCTCGAGTGACTGTGGCGTTCCCGGGGCACGCTGGCCGGCGTTGTCGATCAGCAGGTACTCCCCGGTGGGGGCAACCACGTTCCAGCTCCAGGAGATCACGTTCGAAGGCGTAGCGGCGCGATCCCATACCTGGCAGTAGACGGTGCGCTCACCGAGGCGGCCCTGGAAGTGCTCGGGGAAGAAGGCGCCCACGGTGTCGCGGGCGACCTCGATCGCGGAGGCGGCGGAGTCCTCTCCGGCCTGCGTGTCCAGCCAGAGCCGCGCGAAGGCGATCGTCTCCCGTCCGTCGAAGTCGACCGGAGTCCAGGCGAAGGAGATCGCCGGCAGGCTCGGCTGGGCGAGCGTCGGGTGGCGCGTGGTGTCGCTCCAGCTGACCTCCGGGACTTCGTTGGTCAGGCGGAACCACTGATGGGCCGGCTGTGGATCCGCCAAGCCCTGATCGTCGATCGCGCGGACGAAGAAGGTCCGTTCGGCGTAGCTGCCCTCGATGGGCACGTCGAAGGTATCGGTGTGCGCGGTCGTGAAGACCCAACCGTCGTCCTCCCACCAGAGGCTCTCCCCGGCGGCGGGCTGCCAGGGACCGTCCCAGCGATAGACGAATCCGGCGACGGTGCCGTCCAGATCGGTGCCCGACCAGTGCAGGACCGTGCGATAGTCCGCTACGTTGAGGGTATCGGCCTGGATGAAGACCTGGGTGTCGGGGGGGCGATTGGGCGGATAGGGGGCCTCTTCCACGCAGCTCGCGGCCAACAGCGTCACGGTCGCGCCGCAGGCCAGCAGCCGTGCGATCCGACGCGCCCAGCCACGCTTTCCCTGCCTTGCCATGCGTCCATCCTTCCGTGTACCAAGCGGTCCGGCCGCAGGACCGCCCTACTTGAGGATCAGGAACTTCCCCCGCTCGACGTTCCCGGTGCGCAGGTCCTCGACGCTGAAGAAGTAGAGCCCGCTGGCCACCGCCTGATCCTTGCGCGTGGTCAGATCCCAGGCCGCCATGCCGCCGGAGAGCACCGGGATGTCGGATGCGGGGTTCCAGACGTCGTCGGGATCGTAGATCCCGCGCACGTCGGTCGCGCCGTAGGTCTGCCCATCGAAATCGATCGTGCGAATGTGATCCCCCGCCAAGTTGTAGATGCGGATCACGCACCGCTCCGGCAGGCCGGCGAACCAGAGATAGCGATCGCGGGCCAGCACTTCATCCCAAGCCGCATCGCCGCGGTAGGGATTGGGGAAGACGATCACCTGGCGTTCGGGACTCTCCTCGCGCTCGAGTCCCGGGATCACGAAGGTGCGGTTCTGAGGGATGCCCGACTCCAGCGACTCGATCTCCTGCGTGCCGGTGTCGAAGCTGGTCACAGCCGCCCAGTACTTGAATCCGTCGCGCAGCCCTTCGAGATCGTAGCGGAAGACGAAGCGTGTCGTATCCTCGCCGTCGATTTCCACGCGGGGTTCGGGAGCGCTGATCTCGTCGAGGCTGGTATCATAGAACAGGGTGTCGACGAGATCGAATTCCCGAATGCGGTGGAAGCCCCGCGACTTGTCCTCCTCGCTGAGGTAGATCCGAAAGCCTTCGAAATCCTCGGTGTGCGTCTTCGGATCCAGGAACCGCAGCGGGGCATCCGTCCACCAGAGAGTGGCGCGCGAATGGCCCGCGTCGATGTGCAGGTTGGGCGAGGGGGGCGGTAAGGGAATGCTGAAGTCGAGGTTGAACGCCGTCTGCGCCCACCCGGCGTTGAACGCGATGTCCTGCTCGGCTGTGCGTGGCGGATCGGCCTGGGGGCTGGGGCGCCCGCCCACGAAGGCGAAGGAGACGGTCACCGTGTCCCCCGGCTCGAAAAGCCAGTGCTCGCGTCCGTCTTCTCCGATGAACGTGGCCGTGCCGAGCGGGCCCACCGAGAGCAGGCTGACCGGATCGTTGTTGGGGGCCTCCACTCCGGACGTGCCGTCCTCCGCGCCGTTGCTCAGCGTCAGATAGCGCTCGACATCCGTGGCCGGCGTGCCCGGCTGGCTGCCGCCCGGGTCCCAGTTCCACCAGTTGAAGGAGACCGTCTTCTCGGCGATCGAGTCGGGGCGGGTCCCGAGGAGCATGTAGCCGCCCCAGGAGGTGCAGCGGCCGCCGTCGAGCTGGAAATGGCGCTCGCTCACCAGCCGCAGGGAATCGACGTAGGCGATGTTCTTCTTCTCGAACCAGCCACTGGGGGGCCAGGAGGGGTAGCCGCCCTTCCAGCCGGAGGCCAGCTCGCCATACATGCCCACGTACAGGTCGTAGATCGGATTGGTCGGGTGGTCATTGATCAGATAGAGATTCAGGATCACGACCGCGTCGAACGGCTCGAAATCGAAGCAGAGCACCTCCTGCACGACGCGGACATGCAATGGCTCGTGCAGCTGGCTGCCATGGTTGTGGTCGTCGAAATACTCGCAGATCAGGTCGTGATACGACTTGGCCGACGGGTCGTAGAAGCGGCCCAGATCGCCCTCCCGCAACAGCGATCGCTGCACGATCTCGGAGGTGGCCGGATAGAACTCGCTGTCGGTGGCCTCGTCGCTGCCGCCGTAGTAGCCATCGACCGTGGCCGTGGAGACCAGCGTGTCGGCCGAGGCGAGGTCGCCGCCTCGGCCGAACAGTCCGCCAACCCACACCCCGGCGCGCACCAGGTGCTCCTCGTCACTGCCCAACGGGTACTCGAAGGAGGGGTCGCTGGACGCCATGTTGTTGCCGAGGAAGGCATTGTTGTAGATCGCCAGTCCCACGGCGCTGGCCGCGCCCGTGGTTCGGAAGGTGATCAGAGTGTCCTCGGCGGGGCTGCCAAAGCGCGCCAGGGGAGCGCGCCGCTGCGGCGGATGATGATCGGCAGCGACAGCGGCGAGGGGGGCGCCCAGCAGGGCGAGGGTCATCAGCATCCACCCGCCCCGTCGCGGTGTCAGCTGTCGCCGGAGGGCATGCATGCCGGTTCCCCTATTGGCTGGCCAGCTTGAACAGGACCACGCGCTCCTGCTCTGGATCGCTGACATAGACGGTGCGGAAGTCGACCCAGGCGCCGAGCGTCTCGTCGTAGAACTGCACCGCGTCCTCGCTGGTCAGGAAGCGTGGATTCCGAATCGGTGGATCGAGTGCGATCTTGGTCTCCGAGTAGACCGTGTCCTGAAACGCCCCGGTCGTCTGGAACTTCAGCACGCGGTGCTGTCCGGTATCGGCCACGTAGATGTACTCGCCGTAGCGGTCACTGGCCACATCCTGCGGCGCGAGGAGCAGATCCTCCTCCTCCCCGATCGCACCCGGGAGCGCACTGACGTTCGAGGTGTCCGGTTCGAGGCGTTGGATCATGTTCTTGCCGGTATCGGTGACGAGCAGCATCTCCCCGTTGTGGGCCAAGCCATGGGGATCGATCACGTAGCCGAAACCGGTGCCGTAGTCCGTCACGACGCGCAGCCGTCGCCCCCAACGGTCGTAGGCCTGAACGGTGTCGCGCTCCGCGTCGGCCACGTAGATGTGGAGCTGTGCATCGGCCGCCAGGCCGCTGAACCGCTGCCAGAGACTGTCGTGAAAACTGTAGAGCGGCTCTCCGCCGAGCCAGTAGTAGATCTTGACCTGCATCTGGACCGAATCGGCCACTACGACGAAGAGCGAGTCACGCTTGGCCAGCGCGATGCGCGCGGGGGCTTCGAGCCCCTCGAAGTCGGAAACCATCGGTACCGGCTCGGGCGCCAGTCGCGTGCTGTAGTAGGCCGTCACGCGCGACTGCTCCTCGATCAGGAACAGGTAGAGGCCATAGACGGCCAGATCCCCCGGCGCGCTCACCGGCCAGACGGTCCAGAGGTTGTAGGTGCCGGGCTCGGGGATTCGGCCGGGGGGCGGCTGCGGCGGCAGCTCGAACTGTGATCCGCATCCCAGTCCCAGCCCGCTGGCGGCGCACAGCAGCGCCAGGCCGCCGATGATCGTCCTGCTGCCAGCCAACTCCGACTCCCTTCCTACCAAGGCAAGGTCAGCGACCAGCGCTGCACGTCCCCGAAGTAGCCGCCGGCCGAGTAGGCATAGTCCAGCTCCGCGAAGCCGCGTCCCAACCCGACGCGCAGCCCCACGCCACCGTGCATCTTGAGCGCGTCGGCCCCGGCGTCGTAGCCGCCGCGCAAGGTCAAGGTGTTGTCGAAGCAGACTTCCCCGCCGAAGCGGAACGACTCCTGATTGTCCGCCACATGTCCGATTTCGCCGCTCACATAGGTGGCCCAGCGCGCGCTTCGCCAGGGATCGATTCCGAAGCCCACCCGAAACAGCGTCGGGGGCGAGAAGCTCGAGTAGCGGATCTGCGCGTCGGTGCGCCGGCTCTCGAAGCGCCCCGCCGGGCGGAGGTCGGGGCCGAAGTTGTTGATCGCGATCCCGATGCGCGCATCCCGGTAGCCGACGAAGTAGACCGCCCCGGCATCCAGGAGCCAGGAGGTGGCCGCCGGCCCGCCGATCTCGGTGGCCATTCCTTCGCGGTAGGCCTTCACGGCGAGCCCGAAGCTGAGCTTGTCGGTCAACGCGCGGGACGCGCCGAGCGTCGCGGTCCAGACGTTGTAGGAGAACCGCCGGCCGGTGCCCAGCGGGTGGTACTCGTCGGTCTCGTCCATCTCGCTGTAGATGCCGCTGAGGGCGAAGCCCAGCGCGCCGCGGATCGGTGCGAAGGGGAGGGCCACCGCGGCGCCGCCCGCAGGAATGCCCGTGATGTAGTCGACGCCGCAGAGCAGCAGCGCACGTTCGTTCTCGATGCCCAGGCCGGCCGGGTTGACGAAGAGCGACGCCGGTCCGTGCACCAGGGCCGCGATGGCGCCCCCCATGGCGGTCCCGCGCGCATCGAGCGGGATCTTGAGAAACGTGCCCGCGGACGTGCCGACCCGCTGGCTGCCGAGGCTGGTCTGGGCCTGCAGTGGGGCCGCAGTCGACAGCACGAGCGCCATGCCCAGCCACACTGGGCCCCGCCGCGCCCCGAGGAGGCCCCGCCTACCACGCATAGCTGATCCCCAGTCGAATCGTGCGCGGCTGGCCATAGTAGGATGGGTTGCTGTAGCGATAGTAGTTGCCGACGATCGTGCGGCGAACGTCCTGCGCAAACGCTCCCAGGTCGAACTCGGGCGCGTCGCTGGGGTGCTCGGGCGGATCGTCCGCGTCGATGCCCGGTGGATAGGTGTCCTGCTCCTCGATGTAGCGGAAGTAGAGCTCCTCGTCGGTGAGGGAGAGATTGTCCGGATTCTCGTAGAAGCCGGTCAGGCTGCCCTTGCCGAAGGCGTACGGTTCTCCCGTGACGTAGTCGAAGACCAGGGGGGTGCGATAGTCGAAGAGGTTGTAGATCTTGAGCGCCGCGGTGAAGCGCCGTCCCGCGAGGTGGAACCCCTTGGTGATCGTCAGGTCGAAGGTCGAGTCGTAGGGACCGCTGCGGGAATAGCGTTCGCCGACCTCGAGGCCGCCCCGATCCAGGGGCGTGTAGGCGCGTCCCGAGCGGAGCTTGTAGTAGAGGTTGATGCTGAAGTCCGCCGGCCAGCGCAGCCCCAGCCAGTGCGGTGGCTGCTCGTGCGGCTTGACGCGCAGATTCAGGTGCGCGGTGAACTTGTGCGGCCGGTTCCACCACAGGAACTCCTCCGCCAGATCGGTCTCGCGCGAGTCCCCCCCCAACTCCTGGATCAACTTGGTCTTGTTCGGATCGGAGCTCTTGCCCTTGGCCACCGAATACGTGTAGGAGAGCGTGCCGCGCCAGAAGTCGTGTCGCCGTCGCAACAGGCTGATCTCGATGCCCCGCGAGCGGGCGTAGTCCTCGTTCCAGTAGATGAAGAAGTTGCTGCGGGTGGTTGTGCGCTCGCGGAGCTGTATGCGCAGGCTGGTCGGATAGTCGTACATGTCCTTCCAGAACATGGTCACACGCGAGGCCAGGATGTCGCTGAACTGGTACTCCGTTCCCAGCTCGTACTGCACCGAGATCTCCGGATTGAGGGTCGGATTGCCAATGCGCGGATACTCCTCGCCGGACTGCGATCCGGACTTGGCGTACACGTAGTAGTAGGGGGGGCGCTGGCTGTAGTGCCCGTAGTTGAAGAAGAGGTGGGCTCGCTCACTGGTGGGGAAGGAGACCGCCAGCCGGGGGCTCAGGTGGCCCTTGAAGCGGTGTCCGAAGAGCTCGTACGTTTCGTCGCGGAACTTCTGCTGGAGGATCGGCGTCATGTGCGGGAGCTTCTGCTCCGCGAGCGCTCGCTCGACCTGGGCTCCGGGGAACCAGTAGTCGTAGGCGAAGCCCGCGGAGACGACCATCCCCTCGTGTTCGAACTCGTCCTGCAGGTAGAGATTGCCAGCGTTGGGCGTGACGTGGAAGAGATCGAACTCGTCTCCCAGCGGCAATGGTGGGCTGCAATTGGGACAAACCGTGGCGGCGTTGAGGGACATGTACTGCACGTCATGGTATTCGGCCGTGACGCCCCACTGTAGCCTGTGGCTGCGCCACTCGTAGGCCCACTCGCTGGCTGCGCCCCAGACGATCACGTGCCGGTCGCGCCAGCCCGAGGCGTCCGTCGAATCGACGAAGTAGGGCGTCGGATCGGCCGCATGCTCCCAGTCGGGCGTCGTGTCGTACGCGTCCCACAGCTGGCCGTCGACGTCGCGGTGCTGGCCCGAGTAGTGGCGCCAGAGGCGCAGGGTCGTGCGGCTGTTGAGCCCCAGCGTACGATTCCAGATCAGGCTCAGGATGTTCACGTCGCCCGAAACGGTGTAGTGGCGGTCCATTGACTTGGCCCAGGACCAGGGGAAGTTGTCCACGTTGCGGTCGATGTCGCCGATGTCGGGGGACCCCCAGTCCTGATTGAACGAGAGCGTCTTGGTCCAGGAGATCGAGAACTTGTCCTGCGGCGTCGCCTTCCAGGCGGACTTGAAGATCGCCCGCCATTCGTTGGCCGCTCGGGGGACGAAGAAGTCGCCGTAGGAGAACTGGCTCCCCAGGAAGCGATCCCGGATCGCGGGATTGAGCCGCGGCGATCCCGGCAGGTCGCGGATGTTGGGCAGATAGCCGTCCGCCAGGTCGCAGGAGAGGCTGCCGAAGAAGGTGATGTCGGGGCGATCGACGCCGGCGAGGCGCAGCAGCGGAATCGCCGCCAGATTCGGTCCGCTGGCCTCGGCGTAGAAGTGATGGAGATTGTTGTCGCCGAACAGCGCGTCGGTCTCGTAGCTCAGCGATCCATGCCAGCGACCGGTGCCTTCCTTGAGCCGCGTTTCGACGACGCCCGACATCGCCTGGCTGTAGCGTGCGCCGAAGCCGCCGGTGATGACCGAGACCTCCTGCGCCGCTCGCGCCGCCACCTCGCTGCCCATCGATTCGCCCGAGAGCAGGTCCTTGACCTTGACGCCGTCGACGACGAAGAGGTTCTCGTCGCTGCGGCCGCCGCGGAAGTGGAGCTTGCCGCGGTCGCGGACCACACCCGGTTGCTGCGCGACGACGTTGTCGAGCGTCGGCGCCTGGGTCACGAGCGACTCGAGATCCCGGGCGGAGAGCGTGTGCTCGGTCGAGGTGCGGCTCACATCGATCAGGGGGCGTTCGGCGCGGATCTGGATCGCGTCGAGCTGCGTGGCGATGGTGGGTTGCAGGTCGATCGTCAGGTGGATCGTGCGTCTCGGTTCGAGCTGCACATCGACCTCGGCATCCTCGTAGCCGATGTAGGTGACCACGATCTGCGCCTCGCCCGGGGGGAGCCCCGCGAGGCGAAATCGGCCATCGTCCTGCGAAATCGTGCCGCGCCGCGTTCCGGTGACCAGGATGTTGGCGAAGGGCAGCAAGTCCGCGTTGCTGGCGTCGCGAACCAGGCCGGTCACCGTGGCCGTCTCGCCGGCATCGATCGATGGCGCTGGAGTGGATGACTGTGCGGCGATGGGGCCGGCCAGCGCGAGACACAGCAGCCAACCCAGAATCGGGACCACGACCCGGCAGGGACGCGGTCCATCTGCGCCTGCCTCGAGGAGCGGGTTCCGGGCGCCCGCTGAGTGTGGGCCGCAGGGGCTGGCGCCCCTCTCGGTGCGAGCGCGACTACGCGGGCGGATGTCCTCCGCCCGCACGCGCGCCGTCTCCGTCTTGTGCCTCATCTCGTATTGTGCCCAGCAGCGGTGACGTCCTTGTGCGATGGGGATGAATCTAGCAATCGGCATGGGGGAGGGTCAAGCGCACCCGCGGTCCCGCCGATCGGAGAGACCGACGCGCACCGGCCGTCCCGCGGGGGGGGAGTGCGGCGCGCGCTCAGCGCTCGGGGGAGAAATCGCGGAACGGATCGGGCAACAAGCGATCGAGAGACAGCCACTGCGGGGGCTGGTCCCCGCGCTGCAGTAGCCAGCGCGCCCGGGGCGCCAGCTCCAGCCAGATCTGCCGGCACGTTCCGCAAGGATGATCGCCGGCAGCCGGGCCGATCCAGAGACAGACGCAGGCGATCTCGCCGGCGCCGGCGGCTCGCGCCGCGCACAGGGCGACCTGCTCGGCGCAGACCGAGAGGCCGGACGGGGCGGCGAGTTGCATCGTCGCGCCGCAGAAGCGCTCCCCGGCCCGGCTGATCGCCACGGCTCCACAGCGCTCGCGGGGTGGAGCCCAGGCGCGGCGAGCGGCAGCGCGCGCCGCGGCGAGATGGGCTTCGAACCGCGGGTCGGTTGCTGGCTCTTCCATCGTACGCCCCGTCCCTTCACTGCCGCCGGCGCGCGCCGGCGGGCCGGAGGCACTCCCGTGCAGATCGATCTCCTGCGCTCGGCCGTAGTCGGCCAGACAGCGCTGCACACCGGTGAGGGTCAGCGGCTCCATCAGCGCCGCCCGGAGCCGCGCCGCACCGGGCAGGCCCCGCAGGTAGCCGCGGTAGAGCTTGCGCATCTCGATCACGCCACGTCGCTCCCCCTTCTCGGCCACCGCCTCGCGGAGATGCTCGAGGAGAACACCGAATCGCTCCGCAGTCGAGGGCGGAGGGGGCAGGGTGCCCGTGTCCAGGTAGTGGCGCGTACGGGAGAAGATCCAGGGATTGCCCATGGCGGCGCGGCCGATCATCACGGCATCGCATGCGGTCTCGTCGAAGAGGCGCGCCGCGTCGGCCGGTTCCCAGACGTCGCCATTGCCGATCACCGGTATCGAGACGGCCTGCTTGACGCGCCCGATCCAAGACCAGTCGGCCGGCGGGCGGAAGCGCTGGCTGCGCGTGCGGGCATGGACCGTGACCGCGGCCGCGCCCGCCCGCTCGAGACGCGTGGCGATCTCCACGACGTTGATGCTGCGCTCATCCCAGCCCAATCGGATCTTGACCGTCACCGGCAGCGCGACGGCATCGACCAGGGCCTGCGCCATCTCTTCGAGCAGCTGCGGGGTGCGCAGCAGGCCTGCGCCTCCTCCCTTGCCGGCCACCTTGCGCACCGGGCAGCCGGCGTTGAGGTCGATCAGATCGGCGCCGGCCTCCGCCGCGCGTCGCGCGCTCGCGACCACCGCTGCGATGCGCGCGCCGAAGATCTGGATGCCGACCGGGTGTTCGTCGGGCGCCAGGGCGAACTTCGCCAGGCTCTTGGGCGCGTCGTGCACAACGCCCTCGGACGAGACGAACTCGGTGAAGACCAAGTCGGCGCCGAAGCGGCGCGCCAGGCGCCGGAAGGTCTGATCGGTGATCTCCTCCATCGGCGCGAGCAACAGCGGCCGGCGTCTCTCCAGACCGGGGATCGGCATCAGCGCTTCGCCCCCGGACTTCGCGTGCGGCGCACGGGGGATGCGTCGGGCCAGGGCCGGGGCGCGCTGGCGCTGTCACGCAGCCGGCGCTCGAGCGGGCGCAGCAGCGCCTCGAGCGGCTTGGCGTTGGCCATCGGGGGCCAGGCGGCACGCGGCCAGCCGGCCAGCGCGAGGGCCTCGAGCAGGCGCAGGGCACCCAGCAGGTCGTTCACGCTGACCCGCTCGGCCGCGATGCCACGGGGCCCCATATTGTGGTAGTTGCCGAGCGGGATCGCCAGACCGCTGGTGCGGTATCCGTAGGCGGCGAAGGCCGCCGCCTCACAGGTCCCGCCGTCCATCAGCGTGCGCTGGAACCGAAAGCGCCCGGGTGCGGCGGCCAGCCCTTGCGCGATGCCGTGTTGCCAGTGGGCCAGCCCCGGATCGAAGATCGCCATCCGGTCGCCCACGCGCAGAACCGGCCCGCCGCCGATGCGAGCCGCCGGCAGCTCGCGGCTGGTCTCGATGACCAGTACGGCATGCTCGCGGGGGACGACGCCGGCGCGCGCCAGCGCGGTGGCGCCGAGCAGTCCGGCCTCCTCGGCGCGCGTGTAGACGACATCCACCGCCGCGCGGGCCCGCGCGGCCACCAGGCTCTCGAGCAGGCCGGCGAGGATCGCGCAGCCGACAAGATCGTCGGCCACGCGCACGCGGAGTCGGTCGCCGCGCAGGCTCCAATCCGGGAGGTCCCACATGCCGATCATCCCCGGCGCCGCCGGCTGGCGGCTCTGCAGATGGACGTGTTCGATGCGCCCGCGCACGCCGCCGCGCCGGGCTCGCGTGATGCGTCCGGCGATCCGCTGGCCCGCGGAGCCGTAGAGACGCACGGGCGCCCCGCGGAAGTAGTGCGGCTCGACGCGACCGAACCAGCGGCCCCGCGCGCGGCGACCCCGGGCGGAGGTGACGACGAACGCGGGATGGTCGGTAT
>WJJG01000015.1 GCA_014729815.1 Candidatus Eiseniibacteriota bacterium | reverse complement strand
CCCGAGGCGGGGATCACCCAGAGCAATGTGATCGTCGCGCGCCACGAGGATGCGCGCACGCAGATCGACCTGCTGACGGAAGAGGCGATCACGCGAGGGATCCTACGCGTTCTGGAGGGGCGCCCGCGACGTGTGGGCTTCCTTCAGGGGCACGGGGAGCCGGCGCTGGGACAGGGTGGGGAACGGGGGATCACCGCCTGGATCGCGGACCTGCGTGGGGCCAACATCCAAGCCGAAGAAGTCTCACTTCTGGGACAGGACGAGCGGCTGAAGACCTTGGACGCGCTTCTGATCGTCCACCCGCAGCAGCCGTTCTATCCGAGCGAGATCGCCGCGATCCGAGACTATCTCGAGACCGGGGGCCACATCGGGCTCTGGCTCGAACCGGCCGACTCGACCGGTCTGGAGCCGTATCTCGCGTTCCATTCGCTGCGCGTGCTGCCCGGTGTGATCCGGGATCGGGGGCGCGGGGCGCGCGCCCTGGGACTCGGTCCCTGGGCGGTGCCGCTGGGACTCAGTTCGTCGCATGCGGTCACCGCCGGGCTGAGCGTGAGACCGGTCGCGCTGCAGGCGCGCCCGTTGCAGATCATCAGTCCCCATCCGATGGATCTGATCATTGAGCGGCTCCTCGTGACCGCCAAATTGCAGAGCGATCCCGACGATGTGCTGCAGGTCGTAACCGATGTGGCGGACGGTGCGGAGCGCGTGCTGCGCGAGGGACGGCAACTGGTGGGGGCTGCCCTGGAGTGGGACGTGCCTGTGGGGGAGGCGTGGGACGCCTCGAGCGACCCGGCCGGCCTGCCGGCGATCCGGCCGAAGGCGCGCGTTCTGGTCTTCGGAGATGCGTCGCTGGTGACCAATCGCTACCTGGGCGTGGGCGGCAATCGCGCCCTGGCGCGCAATGCCGTCCAGTGGCTGACTTCCCAGGAGCGCCTGCTCGGAGAGCTGCGCCCCCCGGTGACGGCATCTCGTCTCCGGGTCGGGGAGGCGGAGCTGCGGCTGCTGCTCTACGTCGTCGAATTCGGGCTCCCGCTGCTGCTGGCCGCCCTGGGACTGCTGGTCTGGCTGCGGCGCCGCGGCGGAGGGGGCCTCTGATGGTCACCGGGCGTGTGCGGCGCCGCCCGCTGGGCGCGCTGCAGTGGTTGCTGATTCTGGTGGCTGTGCTGCTCCTGGTGCTTTGGATCCGCACCTTGCGACAGGGCGATGCGGAACCTGCGGGGGAGGCCTGGCGGGCCCCCCTGCGCAAGGGAGAAGGCGCGTCGGTGACCGCGCTGCGGCTGCTGCGGGATCCCCAGCTCTTGGCCCTGCGACGCGACGGCGGCGCGTGGTGGCTGGTCGAGCCGCTCGAGGACCTGGCGAGCGTGCGCATGGTGCGCGAGCTGTTCCGGGCGCTGGAGAATCTGGAGATTCGCCGTCGCCTGCCTGGCGACGATCTGGCGCGCTACGGACTGGATCCACCGCGGGCCGTATTGCGGCTGCAGCTCCGCGATGGATCGACCCGCACGCTGCGCATCGGCGATGCGGCGCCGGCCTCGGGGGACACCTACGCAACGTGGAGTCATCTGCCCGGCGTCGCGCTGATCCCGCGCTTCGTGGTTGCGCGCTTCTTTCAAAGTGAGCTGCTGAGCTGGCGTGAAACGGAGATGCTGCCCCCGGCATCGGCGGGGGTGGATAGCGTCTGGGTGATCCTGCCCGACGCGCGGATCCGGATCGAGCGCCAGCAACCGGATGTATGGCGATTCCTGGCGCCGGCGGACCGAGAGGCGGACGGCATCGATTGCGAGCGGGCCGTGGCGGCCTTCTGGCGCTTTCCCTTCCAACGCTTCATCGACGATCCGCAGGAGCGCCAGGCGATCGCCCGGGCCACGCCCCGGGCGCGCTGGATCGTCTTCCGCGGCGATCGGCGCGACACGCTGCGCATCGTGCGACGGGTCCAGGGAACGCAGATGATCGTACAGCACACGGCGCGCGCGCCGGGTCTGGCGGATGGGCGGCTCTTCGACCTGCTCACCGGAGGCGTGGAGGCGCTCGAGGTGCGGCGTCTGCTGCGCGGCACGTCGGCGCAGATCGAGCAACTGCTGGTCGTCGGGATGGAGGGGCACCGGCACTACTGGCGCGCCGCGGGCGGGTGGCAAACCGGCAGGCTGAGTTCCGAGGCGCTGGCGGCGGCGGATGCCGGGAGACCTCCGCCGGCGGACGCGCGCCGGCCCGACGGGCGGGCGCCCGGGACGTTCGAGTCGGAGCTGCGCAACCTCTTCTGGCTCGAAGGCGAGGCATGGCTGCCCGCGCGCGATACTTCGGCGCGACCCTCCGCCTACCCCCTGCGGATCCATCTCTGGGATGCCGCGGGCACCCATCGCTGGGCCTTCTTCCGTCCCGAGGCGGGCCGATCCCTGGCCGGGATGCAGGGGGACGTCTTTGCGGGTGTGGGCCTGGGATCGCGCAGCCCGCGCCGTCCCTTGCGGCTGCGATCCGACCTGGTGGGGCGCTGGGCCTTGCGCGCGGCCGGCGAAGCGGGCGCGCCGACGCGCTGAGGCTGCCGCTGCCCCAGGGAGGCGTGGCGGTCTCAAGTTGCCCGCCGGCGACGCCGAAGCAGAAGGTAGCGGGAGGCGCGCACGGCATGCCGGGAGCCACCCGCCATCGGGGCGCCGGTGCGCACCCGGGGCCCTGCATCGTGGGGGGCGGTCAGGAAGGCCGCCCCCTGCCACTTCTTCACCCTCCGGAGTCGAGTTGACCTCGCCCGCCGGCTTGCCTAGCATGGCGTCTCCTCGGAATCCGTGAGGGGAGCTGTCGGCCGGGAGGGGAACCGTGGAACCGCGCAGTGGCATCATCACGCTGACGACCGATTTCGGCACTCGTGACGCATACGTGGGCGCCATGAAGGGCGTCATCTATCGCATCCTGCCGTCTGCGCACGTCGTCGACATCACGCACGAGATTCCGCCCCAGAAGATCCTCGACGCGGCGCTGCTGATCGAAGGCGCCTATCCCTGGTTTCCGCCGGGCACCGTGCACGTCGTGGTCGTCGATCCCGGGGTGGGAACACCACGCCGGCCGATCGCCGTGCACTCGGGCGGCCAGCTCTTTGTCGCCCCGGACAACGGTGTGCTCAGCTCCCCCCTCGCCCGTCGGGATGCGATCGCGCACGAGATCACCGAGATCGGCTTCGAGCTGCCCAATCGCAGCGATACCTTTCACGGTCGCGACATCTTCTCTCCGACGGCCGCGCACCTGGCTTCGGGAGTCGAGCTCGAACGCCTCGGATCCCAGGTCGATGACGTCGTGCGCCTCGAGGTGCCTCATCCGGTCGTCTCGGCAGGGGAGATACGCGGTGAGATCCTGCGCGTGGATCGTTTCGGCAACACCCTCTCGAACATTCCCCGATCGCTACTGCGCGAGATCGGATCCGGTCCGTACGAGGTCCTGGTCAGCGACCGGAGCTTCGGAACGTTGCGGCGGCGCTATGAGGATGTCCCGCAGGGGGACTCGCTGGCGCTGACCGGGGGGGACGGGCGCGTGGAGATTTCGGTGAACAGTGGCAGTGCGGCCGAGGAGCTTGGGATCCGTCCCGGCGATGTGATGGTGATCCGTCCGTTGCCGGCGGAAGCCGGTTCGGGATAGGGGCGGGCGGTCCCCGGGGAGGCGCGGATGAATGTGGTCGATGTCGTCGTGCTCGCGATCATCGCGATCTCAGCCCTCCTGAGCCTGCGCGTGGGCCTGATTCGCGAACTCTTCGCACTCGGCTCGCTGTTGATCGGCATTGCCGGCGCGGCGGTCTTGAGCCGAACCTACGGCAACCAGATTCCGGATCTGCTCGGCAACAGCGTCGCGACGCAGGTGGCCTTCTTCGCCGTCTGCTTCCTGGGGGTCTATCTGCTGGTCGGCCTGATCGGGCGCCTGATCGCGCGGACCCTGCGCGTGATGCGTCTGGGGGCCTTCGATCACCTGCTGGGGCTGGTCTTCGGCGCGGTGCGGGGTGCGCTGATCGCCTTCCTGTTGCTGGCCCTGCTGGTCTTCATCCTGCCCCAGGACCATGCCTTGCTGCGCGGGAGCCACGCCTACGACTACGCGCGGGGCCCGTTGCGCAGCTTCGCCGAACTGCTGCCAGATCGTGCGCGCGAGGTGCTGCGGCAGCGTCCGAAGCTGGACCGGCTCCTGCCGAGCCGTGGGGACGGTGGGGAGGATCGGCCGCGCGGGATTCCGCTCTAAGCGTCCGCGCGTGGCCTCCCAGACCCTTCACCAATCTTCGGGTCACAATCCATCCCATACGGCTCCGCCGGACCTTCCCCCCGCTCGGCCCCGAGGATGATCCCTTGCGGAGTCGGCCAACGAGACCGGGCTGGGCGCGATGCGGCACGGGCAGCTAGCGCGGTGCGCCTTCTTCCGCGGCAGGCTCGGGTGGGGGCACCCAGAGGGCCCAGGCCGCGCGCGCGATGCCGATCACCGGTGCTGCGAGGAAGACCCCCAGCACGCCCAGGAAGACGGAAAGTCCCAGCATCGTGAGCAGCAGCACCACCGGCTTGACCCCCAGCTGTCGTCCCACGATTCGGGGCCCGAGCAGGTTCTGCTCCAGCATCTGCACGGCCAGCAGCACGCCGCCCGTCTTGAGCAGGGTGGCGAGCGGCTGCGGCGTGAAGAGCGCCACGATGAGGGCCAGCACGAAGGTGATCCAGAACCCGAGGATCGGTACCAGATTGAGCATGCCGGCCAGCACACCGATCAGGAAGGGATACGGAAAGCCGATCAGCAGAAAGCCCCCTGTCGTCAGGACAGCCACGATCAGCGCCACCAGCAACTGCCCCTTGAACCAGGCGCCCACCGACTCCTGGAAGATGGCCCCGAAGCGCGCCGCGTTCTCGGCGTAGTCGGCCGGGAAGTAGGGCCGCAAGGAAGCGCGCAGTCGATCGAAGTCGACCAGGATGTAGTAGGTCAGAATCGGCGTCAGCAGCAAGAAGGCGCCCACCTCGAAGGCCAGCGCCACCCCACGACCGACTTGGACAATACCCGAGGCCACGCCGCGCAGGATCTGATCGGCGGCCGGCAGCCAGCTGCTCAGATCCTCGGGCAACGGGGCGGCGCCGTCGCGACGGGTCAAGTCGGCGAGAATCGGCTCGATCCACCCGACCACGATCCGGTAGGCCTCGGGAAGCTCCTCGAGCAGCGTGCGCGCGCGATCGGCCAGAGCGGGCAGAGCGACGAGCACCAGGAAGAACCAGAGCGCCAGGAGGGGGAGCATGACGGCCAGAGCCGCGACACCGCGTGGGATCTTGTGATCGTGCAGCCGATCGACCGCGGGATCCAAGAGGAACGCCAACGCCAAAGCGGCCAGGGCAGGATAGACGATGGCACGCGCCTCGGCTAGAATCCAGAGCGTGCAGAGTAGGCCTGCGACGATCATCAAGCGTCGCACGGCGAGCTGCTCTCGCGCGGGCCACAGCAGAAAGAGCAGCGCGGCGGTCGCCACGATCGGGCCGAGCAGATCGTGCATCGACCAGAGGGCCAGCGCGAAGAGGAATGCACCGGCGAGCACCGTCAACCAACCGGATCGCGTGACCATTGGCTACCTCCCGCGGGGCCGGGTCCCAAGGAGAGCGGGCAGGAGACCTGCCGCGGCTCCGCGGTGACGATAGCACGAGGTCCAGAGCGCCGGAAGTCGTCAGGGAGGGGAGGAGTTGTTCAACGTTTTTGACACGCGGGTGGTCGTCGAGCAGACGGATCCACTCAAGAGTGGCGCCGAGGCGTTGGCCTTCGCGGCCAACGACCATCTCTGGATGGGTGCCGGCCTGGGCGGCGAGCTGAAGCAGAACGGGGGCGAGGAGGTCGAGGTCGAAGCCGTTCGTCAGGGACCGGCCGAGTTGGGACGCTGTGTGGCCACGGGGGGTGGCGGGCTGCCGTTGCGCCGCATCTACCACCTCGTCGTCATGGGGCAGGATCTCAAGGTGCAGCCCGAGGCGGTGCGCACGGCGCTCGGTGCGGCGCTCCGGCAAGCGATGGCTGATGGCGTGCCGGTCCTCGAGGTTGCTCCCCTGGTCTCCGAGGAACAGATGGGCGTCCTACGCGACGTGGCGCGGGAAGCCGTCGCGGCACTCTTCGAGACGTTGGGCGAGGACGCGCGGCTCGAGCGGATCATCCTGTCGGTGGGCAGCGAGCAGGCCGCCGACACGCTCCGTGAAGCCTTCTTCCAGGTGATTCGAGGGGGTCACTAGGTCGCCATGCCGAAGGGGGTGGCGCGGTAGGCCAGTTTGAGCAGCGTGTAGACCGCCCAGAGGGGCAGAACGAGTCCCGCAGCACGCGCGCGTCCGATGCCGCCGACGGCAGCCAGAGTGCCGACCAGCACCGCCAGGATCCAGATGTCGAAGAGATCCAGTTGCGCCAGAGCATAGCCGCCGAGCGTATCGGTTCCGGTCCAGATTGCCGGGCTGAACTCGATCTCGGTCGTCTGGGTCAGCCGCTGCAGGGGCGCGCGCACGAGCTCGCGAATCCCGGCCGGCACGGCCGAATGGGCCAGCACGCTGACCACGGCCAGATAGCGGGCCCGGCCCTCCATGACGAAGCGCACCCCGGCCCACAGCAGCAGCGCGGGAAAGAGAATCCGCAGAACGCCGAGGGAGAGAGCGCCGATGGCCAACTGACCGGCGCGTACGCTCCAGGGTGCCTCCCGCTGCGCCTCGAGACGCTCCACCATGGCTTCCCCCTGTTCGGCGGACAGCACACCGCGGTCGATCAGCCGCGTCACCTGCGCCTGCTCGCGCGCGATGCGCATCTCGCGCAATGCCGCCGGTTGCGAAGGCAGCCAGGTGAGCACGGCCAGGAGCATCAGCGGCGCGAGCCAGGAGAGCCGGTCCGCGACCAGAGACCGCCCGTACCGCCGGGGCCATAGCAGAATGCCGCCGATGCGCTCGAGAAGGAAGCGAGCGCTACGGGGGCGCGGTGCCGCGGACGGCGGGGGAATCTCCGGGGCTCCTTCCATGGCTCCTCCGGGGGCCGGGCGGTGCGGCGGGGATCGGGCTACTCCGCCGCCGCGCGCTTGGCTTCGATCCGCTCGGACTCGGCCAGCATGGCGCTGGCCTCGGGCAGCAGCTCGACGGCGCGTTGCACGGCCGGGTCGGCGGCGACCAGGACCCGGTAGCGCATGTTCTCTCCCCAGAGGAAGCGCGCCATCTCCGAGCGGATGCCGCGGGCCACTTCGTCGCGGTGCGTCGCGAGCGTTTCCGGCTCGAAGGCGAAGGAGTCGGCCTCGAGCAGGGCGCGGAAGTCGTCGAGCATGGCGTCGGTTACCTGGAACTCCGCCAGGAAGGCCGGAAACTCGGTGGGCAACCGATCGGCCTCATCGCTGAGATAGCGATTGACGTAGTCGAAGTACTTCCGCTCGAGCATCAGATCGGTGTTCAGCTGACTCGGATGATAGGAGGCCTCGATGATCACGTCGGGCCAGATCCCACCGCCGCCGGTGACCGGACGTTCCTGCAGCAGCGTGTGGTAGATCGGAACCTCGCCGCTGTCTGGCTCGGCCGTGCTGCTGTCGTCCTCGGCAAAGCGATCGGCGAGCTCCCGATAGTAGGCCTCGCGCCCATCGGGTTCGTAGGGGCGCTGGATCAGCCGACCGCTGGGTGTGTAGTAGCGCGCGACGGTGAGCAGGAGGGCGCCGCCGTTGCGCAGCCGATACTGTCGCTGTACGAGGCCCTTTCCAAAGCTCTGCTGCCCGACGACCAGGCCGCGATCCCAATCCTGTACGGCGCCCGAGACGATCTCCGAGGCGCTGGCGCTGCCTGCATTGATCAGGATGACGAGCGGCAAGCGCGGATGGGTGGCGGCATCCGTGGCGAAGTAGTCGTCGCTCGATCCACGGATCCGGCCCTTGGTGTAGACGATCTTCTTGCCGGCTTCGATGAACTTGTCGGTGACCTCGACGGCGGCATTCAGGTAGCCCCCGGAGTTGCCGCGCAAATCGAGAACCAAGCGCTCGAGCCCCTCGGCCTCGAGCTGCTGCAAGGCGGCCTCCAGCTCGTCGCTGGTGCGCGCCGAGAAGTTGCGCATGCGGACGTAGCCGGTGCCGGGTTCGAGCATGAAGGCGTACGGGACGCTCTCGATGGGGATCTCGTCGCGGACGATCTCGAACTCGAGGGGCTCCTTGCGGCCGGCGCGCCGCACGGTGACCTGCACGCGGGTGCCCTTGGGCCCGCGGAGCTTCTCGAAGACCTCGTTCTCCTTGATCTGAAAGGCCGACTCGCCCTCGATGTGGGTGATGATGTCGCCCGCACGAATCCCCAGCCGGTCGGAGGGCCCGCCCTCCATGGGGGAGATTACGGTCAAGTGCCCGTCGCGAATGGCGAAGGAGACGCCGATCCCCTGATAGGTCCCGCGATTGCGCTCGTCCATCTCCTCGAAGCGCTTCGGGTGGATGTAATTGCTGTGGGGATCGAGCTGATCGAGCATGCCCCCGATCGCTCCCTGGATGAGGCTGTCCGACTCGATCGACTCGACATAGTACTCCGAGACGAGGTTGAGCACCTCGTTGAAGAGCTGGATGTTGTCGTAGATGCCCTGATGGCTGGCGGAAACATTGGGCCGCAAGGCGTTGCCGCCGAATAGGATCGCGAGCAGGGCGATCAGCCATGGCAGTGCGAGCAGCAGTTTGTGACGCCTCATCCATCCTCCATGCCGGCTGCCTCCCGGCCAACTGCAGTGCAGACCCCCTCTTCTGCCATCTACTGTGCAGGCTAGCAGAGGGTTCCCACTGTCGCAAAGCCTTTGCCCACGCGGCGGGAGTGGGGATCGCGCAGCGCCGCAGCCGCCCCCGCTCACACAGCGGCAGACCGCCGCGCGGGCCGATGCGATGCTGCGAAACGAGAGTGCCGACTGCGCGATGCAACGTCCGGCGGCACGCGCGGGCCGGGGACGGCGCCGCTAGGATCGCAGGTGGCTGGTCCATCGCGCGCTAAGCACTTGCAGGTGAGTCAGTTGTGGAAGGCGGGAGGCGTGCCCGAAGCCACCGCCGGCTGAGGCACGCCGTCTGCACGAGCGCGTCCCGTGCAGCAACGCCAAGCCACAACCGCGCTCCCGCTCCTGCTCGTGGCTCTACTCTGCACGGCGACTACCCCGCCGGCGGCCCAGGCGACGGCGCCGGATGACGCCGGCGGCAGGGCCTACGAGTTTCTGCGCATGCCGGCCGAGCCGGAGGGGCGCAGCCTGGCGAGCGCGCACCTGGCGGTGGTCGGAGGCGCCGGCGCAATGGCTTGGAATCCCGCCGGCCTGGCGCGCGCGCCCGAACCGGCGCTGATCCTGGCGCACGCCACCTGGATGGCGGAGACCAGCTGGGAGTGGGGGGCCTTGGCGCTGCCCCTGCACGAGGGGAGGGGCGGGCTGGGCGTCTGCGTGGGCGCCCTGCGCGTTGGATCGCTGGAGCAGTACGACAGTGAGGGGCAGCCTCTGGGCAGCTTCTCGCCCCTTCTGACGTGCGGCTCGCTGGGCTATGCGACCGCCCTCGGGGATCACCTGCGCGCGGGAATCTTGCTCGAAGGCGTCCTGGAACGCAGCGGTGTCGACACGGAACGGTCGGCCTGGGCCGGCGGGGTGGGTCTGCAGTGGGAGAGCCGTCGCCTGGCCGTGGGGGTGAGCGCACTCCATCTGGCGCCCGAGAGCGAGATCGAGGAGACGCGCTTTCCCCTGCCGATGACGGTGCGCGCAGGCGCGACGTGGGCGGTGGGGCATACACTGCGCGTGCACGGCGCCGTAGAGTATGTCGCCGAGAGCGCGCCTCGCCTCCTGGCCGGATGGGCCTGGCAGCCCGTGCGCGGCCTGCGCGCCCTGACCGGCCTGCTGCACGATCCCGCGCACCGCGAAGAGGCCTGGCGCCCGACCTGCGGCCTGGCCTGCACCGTAGGTCGCGTCGGTGTGACCTATGGCTACCAGCCGGCGGCCTGGCTGGACGCCTCGCATCAGCTCGCCCTGAGCTTCGGCGGCCCGGCGCCCTTCTAGTGCGCCCCGCGGACATCCCCGCGCTCGGCAGCCCGCAACACTCGGAGAGTCACGCGAGCCCCACTCAGGCCGCCTCCCACGCCCTCACAAACGACACGCGTCCGGGGCACAACGACGGCGGCAGCGCCGGGGCATCGCGCGCCCGCGCAGCCGTGCTGCCCGCCCCGCTGTCCTGCGACCCGCCTTCTGCTTCCGCGCGCGCCGACTTGTTCCCCTGCAGACCGACTGCTAAGGTAGCCGGCGTTCATCGTCCCAGTCCGATCTCTGCTGCGCCCCGCGGGGCGGGGGGGGGAGCGTCATGCCACGCATGCTCGTTACCGGCGGTGCCGGCTTCATCGGTTCGCACGCCGCCGAACACTTCGCCTCCCGCGGCTACGACGTCACAGTGCTCGACAATCTCTCCCGCGGGCGGCTGCTGCGCAAGGCGGACCCCAACGCGGAATTCAACTGGACCTACCTGCGATCGATCCCTCGGGTGCGCTGCATTCGCGGCGACATTCGCGAGCGCGAGGTGATCACGCCCTTGGCGGCCGAGGCGGATGTGATCGTCCACGCCGCGGCGCAGACGGCCGTAACGACGTCTACGGTCGATCCGTCCACCGACTTCGAGACGAATGCCCTGGGCACCTTCCGCGTACTGGAGGCCGCCCGCCAGGGCGGACGCACGCCCACCGTCATCTACTGCTCGACGAACAAGGTCTACGGAGAGAACGTCAACTCGGTGGGGGTCGCCGAAGAGGCGCAACGCTACCGTTTCGTCGAGGAATGGTCGCACGGGATCCCGGAGAGCTTCTCCATCGACCGCTGCGAGCACACGCCCTACGGCTGTTCGAAGCTCACCGGCGATCTCTACGTCCAGGACTTCGGACATCTCTACGGCCTGCGCACCGGCGTCTTCCGCATGTCGTGCATCTACGGTACGCGCCAATTCGGCATGGAGGACCAGGGCTGGGTGGCCTGGTTCGTGATCGCGGCGCTGACCGGCCGCCCGCTGACGATCTTCGGCGATGGCAAACAGGTGCGCGACCTCCTGTGGGTCGAGGATCTGGTGGGCGCGTGGGAAGCCTTTCTGGAATCGGACGCCCGCGTGGAAGTCTTCAACATGGGTGGGGGACCCGAGTACACGCTCTCGTTGCTGGAGCTTCTCGAGCGCATCGAGGCCGAGACCGGGATCGGGGTGACCCCGGCGCGCGCCGACTGGCGCCCCAGCGACCAGAAGGTCTACATCTCGGACATTCGGCGCGCGCGGGAACGCTTGGGTTGGGCGCCGGCGGTCTCGCCTTCGCAGGGCGTCGCGCGCCTGATCGCGTGGGCACAAGAGCATCAGGCCTGCTTTCAGGAGCGGTAGGCATGCGAGACCGGGTGAGCTGGCGGGGCGTGTTCTCCACGGTGCTGCTGGCACTGGTGGCGTGCGCGGGCTGCGGCTACTCCTTCTCGGGCAGTTCCCTGCCGGGACACATCCGATCGATCGCCATTCCCGTCCTCGAGAACGAGTCGCTGGATGCGACGATCGCGGACGAGGCGACGCGCAGCCTCACCGATCGCTTCCTCGAGGACAACCGTCTGAAGATCGCGGGCGCCACGCGAGCGGACTGCGTGCTCGAGGGAACGGTCAAGCGCTACGAGCGCAAAGTCTACAGTTACGATGCGTCCGAGAATCCGGAGCAGTACATCGTGGTGATCGAGGTGGCGGTGGTGCTCAAGGACCGGGTCAAGAACCGGGATCTCTGGTCCGACGAAGCCCTGCAGGCGACTGCCACCTATGCCGCGGATGAGGCCGCGGGCAAGGATGACCCCAATCGCACGGCCGAGGAGGAGGCGCGCCTGGAGGCGTTGGAGCTGCTGGCGCAGGATGTCCTGGCGCGCACGCTGGAGCAATGGTAGGGGTGTGAGGCATGGCACGCCGCGGGGGAGGAAGTCGACGCCTGCGCTGGAACGAGGCGTTTCGGCTTCTGGAGAAGGGGGCACCCCAGGGGTGCTTCTTCTTGTGTGGTCCAGAGCTGTTCCTCAAGCGCGAGGTCCTGGCGACCGCCCGACGGGCGCTCTTGGGGGGCGAGGATCAGGGCGAGCGGGCGCGGTATACCAGTGCCACCTTCCGTGCGGGAAGCGCGAGGTTCGCGGAGATCTCGGCCGCCGTGGCACAGGCCGGCCTGTTCGGCGCCGAGCAGCTCGTGATCCTGGAGGAGGCCGAGCGCCTCTCGCGCGTGCGCGGACGGGAACGTGACGCCTGGTTGGAATTGCTGGGGAGTCGACCTCCCAACCCGCTCTTCCTGCTCTCCACGCAGACTTCGCGCGAACTGGCGCAGCGTTCGCGCTTCCTGGCGAAGATGATGGCTGCGGCCACGGTGGTCGAGTTCTGGCATCTCTTCCCGCGCGATGCGGCGCGCTGGCTGGTGCAACGCGGAGCCCGGCGCGGATTCCAGCTGAGCAACGAGGCAGCCCTGCTGTTGGTCGGGCACCTGGGATCCGATCTGCTGCTGCTCTCACAGGAGCTGGAGAAGCTCAGCCTGCTGCAGGGGGAGGGGCGGCTGGGCGTCGCCGACCTGCGCGCATGGGTGCGGCGCGGTCTGCTGGGCTCCTCGTGGGACTGCATCGGCGCGGCGTTGGGCGGGGCAGTTCCCGAGGCGCTCGAACGCCTGCAGGCGGTGCGACGTGAAGAAACGGCTTTCAGTTTCGCCTGGAAGCTCTCGCGTGGTGCGAGCAATCGACTCTTGGGGGAGAGGGTTGGCTTCCGCACTGGGGGTGGAGGGCAGCGCGCCGGCAGCGGCACGGAAATCGGGACTGTGGAGAAGAAGGCGCTTGGCCGACTGCTGGGTCGATGTTACGAATGGGAACGGCGCATCAAGAGCGGCATCTGGAGCGGCACCCATGACTACGTTGCGCTGGAAGCGATTCTGATCGAACATGGACTGCGTGGCGCGCGCCAAGCAGTGGCGAGCCGGCGCTGAGGGAGCAGCGATCGAGGGGGCGGCATGAAGAGCTCGGCAGGAAGCACGACGACTCGCAGAGTGATCGAAGTCAGTGATGCCACGTTCGCGAGCGAGGTGTTGCAGGCGGACGTGCCGGTGCTGCTCGACTTGTGGGCGGACTGGTGTGGTCCTTGCAAGCAGCTCGACCCGGTCATCCATCAGCTGGCCGAGGAGGCCGGCGGTCGTCTGAAGGTTTGCCGGGTGGATGTGGCCAAGAGCCCCGCACTGGCCTCGCACTACCATGTCATGAGCGTGCCGACGCTGCTCTTCCTGAAGAACGGACAGGTGATGGGCCAGCATCAGGGACTCACCGGCGAGGCGGAGCTGCGGGAGAAACTCGAGGTGCATTTGGGCATGCAGCTCTAGCGGCGCCGCATTGCGCAGGAGCGCGGCAGCGGTGCCGCGTGAGGGATAGAGGAAGGGACGTGCTCTAGGAGCACGTCCCTTCGAGTCTTCGGACCCGGTGCCGTAGCCGCGGGCCCGCGATCGGGTCTGCGTTCCGACCGCATGATGCGAGAGGAGAACTGGTCCGCACCGGCGTGCCGCGAGTGCCGGATGTGGTCACCACGCTTCAAGAACAGGCCCACGGACTCGCGGACCGCTCACGACCGGCGCAGACGCCATTCTCCAGTACGGAGCGGACCTCGGTGTCTGCCTCTTGGATCTTCTGCATCGGGACCGCTCTCGACTGTGGATGAATGCACCAACCATGCCAGTCGGGCGGCGGCAGGGACCCGGGCGCGTTGGAGCCGCTCGCGGGGATCGATCTGGGTGGTCCGGGGCGGCGCAGTTGCTTATGCTACGAGGCGATAGGACGTCGATCCGCCGCTGCCAGGCGTGTGGTGGGGGGGAATGGACAGCGAAACGGCGGGGGGCATGGCGATGCCCCAGTCGGGCGAGGCCACGATCCTGCACGAGCCGGCAGCCTCGGGGATGCAAAGCGCACGGATGGTCGGTCCAAGGGGATGCCGTGGAACCAGGTGGGGGGGAGCGAGCAGAGCGATGAGACGGGATCGCAAGAATCACGATTCGAAGGCAGGTTTACATAATAGTTCTTATGCGACGTTGTTCTCTGGGGTCCGACAGAGGTGCTTTCCGATCCTCCCGCGCCTGATCCCGGCGCTGCTTCCGGCCATGGCGGCACTTCTTCCAGCCTTGGTGCCGATCTCCTCTGCGAATCCTCCCAACGGCATGCCGGCGATGCCCGGCATGCCGCCCGGCGCTGCCCAGGGCGCCGCGACGCAACCCTCCCAGTTCGACGTCGAGGCCTACCTCGAACGTGCATGGCAGCGCCAATTGTCGACGGGAGAGCTTACGAGTCGCCGCACGCTGCTCGAGAACGGCATCGAAGTGCTGCTGCTGCCGGATCCGGCCAGCCGGCTGGTGACATCGATCGCCGTGGTGCGCGGCGGATCGGCCCTCGAGACGCCGCGCGTCTCCGGGGCCAGCCACTACCTCGAGCACATGCTCTTCAATGGCACCCACCGGCGCACCCAGAAGCAGCTCTACGACGAGGTGGACGCCTACGCGGCCTTCAACAACGCCTTCACGCGACGCACCCACGCCGCTTTCATGCTGACCCTGCCGCGGGCTTATCTAGGGCGTGGACTCGATATCCAGAGCGACATGCTGCTGCATTCGATCCTTCCCCCCGAGAAGTTCGCCAAGGAGCGCGGCATCATCCTCGAAGAGATGGCCAAGGACGTGGCCACCGAGCGCTACCAGTTGGAGCGCCTTCTTCAGGCCGA
The DNA here is from genome assembly GCA_014729815.1 of Candidatus Eiseniibacteriota bacterium. GTDB lineage: Bacteria > Eisenbacteria > RBG-16-71-46 > CAIMUX01 > WJJG01 > WJJG01. The sequence continues at coordinate 13,305 of WJJG01000015.1, read as the reverse complement.
GACCTATCCGGCCTCGAGCTACGGACTTCCTGTCCTCGGCACCCCCGCGTCCCTCGCCGAGATGACGCGCAAGGATGTCTGGGACTTCTACCGGCGCTACTACGTACCGCAGCGCATGCGGCTCGTCCTGCTCGGGGGATTCGATGCGGCGGCGGCCATCGACTCGCTCAATGCGACCTTCGGTGCGGTTCCTGTAGGAAGCACGCCCTACATCGAACCACCGGCGCCGCCGCCGCTGCGGGGCGATCGCATCGTGCGCCACAGGCTTCCGATCGGCCGCTCGCGGCTGCGCCTCGTTTGGAATGGGCCGCTCCCGGGCGAACCCGAGCATCTGGCGACCGAGGCTCTCGTCGACCTGCTCATGGGAAGCGATGCGTCTCCGGTCGCACAGACCCTGACGGAGCGCTTCCCGGGCGAGGTCCTGCGTTGGAACGGCGGGCTGGCAAGCGGCTACGGCTTCTCTCGCGTCATCCTGGACGTCGACCTGGCGACCGAGGCCGACCTCTCGGTCGTGCGCGAGGTCTTGCTGGGCGCCCTAGCGCGCGCGGAGGTGCCCACCGGGAAGGCGCTCGACGGTTGGCGGGTCGCCCGTCTCGCCGCGGAGCGCAGCGCCCGCCAGCGCTCCTTCATGTACGCCCCGTTGGTGACCGAGGAGATCGCCCTGGGAGGCACCGCCGCGCTCCAGACCCGCCTCGAACGAACTGCGGCACTCGAGGTGGGCGCGCTGGAAGCAGCGCTCGCGGAGCTGCAGATTGGCCCCTCCTGGTCGATTCTCGTGCAAGCCAATGACATGTCAGAGGAAGCATTACAGGATGCGCTTCATGCAGCACACGAGGATGAGTCCGCGCTCCCCTACTCGATATCCACCTACGGTCTGGAGCCCGGGGGGCAGCTCTTGCGCATCCCGGCTCAATCCAACGGCCTGATCTCGATCTACCTGCTGATCGAGGGCCGCAACTACCTCGAGCCGCGGGGCCGGGAAGGGATCACCGAGCTTCTGCACCAGCTCCTGGCCTTGGGGCCCGCCTCGATGCGTGAGACGGAATTCACCGAGGCGCTGCGCGGCATCGGTGGTCAGCTTCAGACCGCCGATCGAGGGTTCCTTCCATTCGACGACTACTATACGGAGCCGGGCTTCTCCTTCATCCGCTTCCAGGCCCTCGAGGAGTACGCGCCCGAAGCTCTGGCACTCCTGGCGCGTCTGCTGCGGGAGCCGCGCTGGGATGGCGAAGCCCTCGAGCGCTTGCGCGGGGCGGCGATGGCTCGGGTCCGCCGCGAGGAGCAGAGCGCTGCGCGGCGTGCCCGGGAAGCCCTGCGCGAGGCGGTCTTCGGCGCCGATCACCCCGCCTCCCAATCCCCCTACGGCAGCAGCGCCTCACTGGCTGCGATCGGGATGAACGATCTGCGCGCCCACTACGCGCGGCTCTTCGATCCCCGGCGGATCTGGATCGCGGTGGTCAGCGACCTGCCGGCCACGCAGCTGCGCAGCTGGGCGGAAGCGCTGGTGCGCGGCTGGCCGGCCTCCTCCCCCACCCTCGGCATGACCGCAGAACGCTTCGCCCAGTGGGAGCGACGCGAAAGCGCGGACCCCCAGCTCGCCGAGCGCTGGCGCGCGCAGCAGGGCCGGCGTGATCTGGCCGCAGCGGGCGAGCGGGCACATGTCCTCGAAGCGGCTGTTCTGGCCGCGGCGCCGGATGGAGGAACCGCCGCGGACGCGCAGGAGGCGCTGGCGGCGCGCATCGCCGGGGAGATCCTCTCAGGACGGGTGGCGTTTCGGCTCCGCGAGGAGGAAGGCCGCGCCTATGGAATCGGTGCGGCCGTGCGGGAGATGGCCGGTCACCTCGTCTACGTTGCCGGCGCCGGCACCCGGCCCGAGAATGCCGAGGCCATGGCCCGGGGATTCCAGGACGTCCGACGCGCCGCCGCGGCGCGATTCGATCCCGAGGAAGCCGACCGGGCTGCACACACGCTCTACGGCTCCTTCCTGCGTCGTCAGGAGAGCCGGCTGAATCAGGCCATGTACGCCGTCTGGTCGGCGCGTCGCGACCGATCTCCGCTGGACTGGTGGACGCGCTCGGGGCGTCTGGTCGAGATCGATCCGGCGGCCGTAGCGCGCAAGCTGTCCGAGATCGCCGCCGCGCCGTCGCTGATCCTCGTGGCCCGCTAGGACTGGGCGAGCATCGCCTCGGCCTGCGCGAGATAGAAGTCGACTTCCGCGGCGCGTCGCGTGTCCCCCCGCGACTGCGCTCGCTCGAACAGCGCCCGGGCGCGTTGCGCATCGCCGGCTTCCAGCGCGGTGCGCCCCGCATGGTAGAGATCATCGAAGGTGAAGGCCGTATCGAATTGGGCCGCGTCGGCGTAGGCCTGGGAGGCCTCGGCCGGGCGGGAGAGGCTTTCCAGGGCGGCTGCCCTCCCACGATGGGCCGCCGCCAGGACCATCGGATCCTGGTCTCCGCCCTTGGCGATGGCTTCCTCGTAGGTCTCCAGCGCCTCCGTCGCGCGTTGCTGTGCCAGGAGCGCATCGCCGAGGTAGACGCGCGCGGCGCCCGCCACCCGCGTGCCTCCATGGGCGTCGATCAGCTGGCGCAGCTGCACTTCGGCTTGCGCGTAGGCGCCCTGCAGGTAGCCACGCTGCGCGGCCGCGAGTTGCTGGGCGGCTTCGCGCTCGGCGCGCTGGTGCGATCGTGAGAGTGCAACGCCGCCGACGATCACAGCCACGACGATGATCGCGCCGGTCAGAATCCAGCGCATGTTGCGCTGCAGGAAGCTGATCGCATCCTGGATCCACTCGAGGACCGGGTCTTCCCGCAACTCTTCCTTGGTCATGCGTGACACGGCTTGATTCCTCCCCTAGCCCTGCTCGCTTCCGGAGGGCGGCACACAGCTCGCATCGAGTTGGCTGAGATTCCAGATCGCCAGGAAATCGCCCATTTCGATCGCATACCCCTGCTGCGCGCCCTGCCGTAGGCGCTCGCCGAGCTGGGGCTGGCGGAACCAGTCAGGTCCCCATTCTTCGCGCAGGGCGTCGCGAATCTGCTGCGCGAGAAGCGCGCCGAGCAGCTCTCCGCCACTGCGGTAATCGTCGTTGCGCGAGAGATAGGCGTCGGCATCGTTGTCGGTGTGGCGCCAGAGCAGCGCATCTTCCATCTGATCCGCGTACACGTCGGAGGAGATGGCCGGATTCCCGTGCAGCTCGAGCTGAAAGAGGAAGTTGCCGGCGGCTTCGCGCATGCGCATCAGCCGTCGCAGCCGGAAGGCGGTCGCCACGTCTTCCGCCGCGACGCCGTTGAGGTCGATCCGCTCGGAGATCCACACCGGCTCCTCGACGATCAGCTCGAGCAGACTGCGGTACGTCTCCGGAACGACATTCGTGCCGAAATAGGCATCCTCGAAACGGAGATCTCCCGGCATGTTGAAATGGAACTGCGCCGCACCGATGGCGCCGAACAGATCCTGCAGATCGGAGACGTGCTCGCTGGGGATCATCGTCACATAGGTCTTGCCGGTGCTGATCGGATGCGCCATGGCCCACGGACAGCGTCCGTCCCGTTCCCGAACATCGATGCGCAGCGCGCGCTGTCCGCCGAGATCGATGCCCAGCTCCTCGAGTGTCTCTTCGGCGACCTTCTCCGGCTTCGGCCACTCGACCTGGGAAGAGAGCGACGGGAAGAACTGCAGTCGATCGATATCGAAGGCCCGCAGCTTGCGCATACGCAGATCGAGTTCGCGCTCGGCCCACGACTCGAGGAGCGTCTCGTATTCGGCCCTGCTGGACTGGAGGAAGCGCTCGGCGGTGGATTGCAGCAGCGGAATGTCCCAACCCTCGGCCTCGCGCAGAAAGGCGTAGTAGCCTTCGCGTCCCTGCTCGCGTGCGGCCTGGTCGAGGTCGAGCATCAGGCTCCGCAGATAGACGTTGATGCCCTTGTAGAGCTGACCGGCTGCCAGCCACCACTTGCGCCGCGTGTCTTGATCCGCCTGCATTCCGGTGCGGAAGCGGAGGCCCTGGAGCACGACCGGCTCGCCTTCGACGCTGATCGAATTCTCGCGGACGGAGTTGCGATAATTGTCGATCACCGGCGCGACCTGGTCCTGCAGGGCGTGATAGGAGATGATGCGAGCGGTCTGCCGCCGCTGCTCTGCGACTCGCGGATCGCCGGCCTCCGCCACCAGCTCGGCCAAGCGTTCGAGCTTGCTGTCGTTGATCAGGTAGCCGTATCCGCCGTAGGCCTTGTCGAGCTTCGAATCGTCCCCGTCCCCGAAGGCCGCGTATTCGGACTCGTTGACGGCTACACACATCTCGGCGGCCTTCTCGCGAATGCGCTCAAACTCGTCGGACGCCTGGGGGACGGCGACGAGCAGCGCCAGGAGCCAGCATGCGCCCCAGACTGCGACCCATCCTCGACGGGGGGTTCTGGGGCCACCGCCGGTGTGCGTCGGATCTGGTCCGCGGCGATTCTTGGTCTCGGTCATGCCTTTCCTCCCTTGCGATCCCGGCCTTCGCCCTCCTGGGTCACGTCGATCGAGTGCCGGGCGCAGACGAGCTGCTTGCGCAGAATCATTCCTGTTTGCACTACCTTTTCACCGCAGAGCGCGCAGCGGGGTTCCACTACCGCACCCGTGGCGTAATCGGCTACCGCCACCGGAGCTCCGTGCAGACTCCGCCGCCGCTGGCGGCGCCCCGCGAGCAGCGGAATCGCCCAACACGGCTGCATCACCGCGGCCACCGCCGAGAGGGCTACGTCGCCGTACGCCTCCCAGAAGCTCTGCACTTCCTGCACGCGGCGCTTCCAATCGAGCTGCAGCGCGTGCACGCGCTCCTCCTCTTCCTGCGGCGTGAGCTGCGCGCGGCCCACCGGATGGCGCGCCTCTTCGATCAGCTGCCGGTAGTAGGCCTCGATGTTCGCCGTCTCGCGGGCGATCTCGAGCGCGGACGCCTCCTTCACCTTGCGTGCCCGACGCTGAAGTCGGCGATCGAGCGCCCTGAGCGAGCGTCGCAGATCCCACAGCGTGGGGTGCGTCGAGAGCGCCCGCCACCCCCGCGGCAAGGCGCCCGGCGCCCGCAGCGCCTCGAGCATAGATGCCGGGGAGGATAGCACTTCTCCCCGGGCCGGATCGAGTGCGATCAGCTCCAAGTCGTCGGGGACGTCAATCGTGTGGTATTGCGCAAGATAGACGAACAGGAACTGCGGCCGGTAGGCCGGCAGCGGATCGCCCCAACGCGCCTCGGCGACCGAAGGGAGCCGATCGCTGTGCGGCGGGCGCCCCGGGCGTGCCGGCGCGGGGCGGTGGATGATAGTGAAGCGTCCGGTGGCTTGCGCCTCGGAGACGAGCTGGTCGAGCGCCGCCGAGCCGACCGCCACCAGCTCGGCGCCCGGGTGGGCGCGTTGCGGCCGGGTCCCGAATGCCAAGAGACGCGCCTTGCGTCGGCGACGGCCTTTGCCACGCGGTGCTTCCACGCGGAGCAGCCCGGGCGCGATCTCTTCTGTGGTCGCACCCTGATGCCGCAGGAATCCCTCGACGAACGCCTGCAACTCCGCCCGCTTCATCGGCGCGACTCCCCTCGCGCGGGACGGTGCCCCGTTCCCCAGGCGAGCTTCAGCGCGTTCCCACTGGGGCGCGCTGCCTCCGTCCCCTCGAAGACCTCCCGATCGTACGCCTTGACGTGCTCGTAGCGCTCGCGGGCGCCCTCCAGCTCCTCGCCCAGTTCCTCGAAGGCCTCTTCCAGCGCCGCCGGCTTGCGACTGCGGGCCCACAGGCGGAAGACATGCGTTTCGAACGGCTCGTCCCATTCGAGGTTACCGAGAATCTGATCCATCTCGCCGATCACCAGATGGAACATCTTGATCTTCTCCTGCAGGATCTGCAGGACGTACGATTCGAGAGTATCGCGCGCCGAGAGGTTGATGATGCGCACATCCTGCGCCTGACCGATGCGGTGCACGCGTCCGATGCGCTGCTCGACGCGCATCGGATTCCAGGGCAGGTCGTAGTTGACCAGCGTGCGACAGAACTGCAGGTTGCGTCCCTCCCCGCCCGCTTCGGTGCTGATCAGCACGCCGCGCTGCTGGCGGAAGGCGGCGACGGCGGCATCCTTGGCGCTGGCCGTCAGGCTTCCGTGGAAGAGCGAGACGCGCGCGCCGCGAGCGGCCAGCTCGCGCCCGAGGTACTCCACCGTCCGGCGGAACTGCGAGAAGACCAGCAGCCGGTCGCCTTCCCGTCGAGCTTGACGCACGAGATCATCGAGGGCCTCCAACTTGACCTGGCGCCGGACGGCGCGCCCCAGGACCAGGAGCTCGGTCAGCTGCGGTCGCACGCCGCTGAGCCGCCCGCTGGCGGCGCGCTCCAGCGTCCCGATCGCCGCCGCCGGGGAGGAGCCGATCTCCTTCTGCAGGATCATCAGCAGCAGCGGCCATGGCAGACGACGGCGCGGGGTGGGATCGGTGGTGGCCATCTCCTGCACGAAGCCCGAAACGGCGTCGTAGAAGCGCCGCTCATCATCGGAGAGGTCGAGATGCATCGACTCGACATCCCGCCGGGGGAACTTGATCGATGTGCTGCTCCGCGTGGTGCGGATCATGACGTCCGCGAGCAGCCGCGAGAGCTCGCGCGTATTCTTCGGCAGCCGCCGATCGCCGCGCACGACGAAATCCTGCCGGAAGCGCCGATAGGTTCCCAGGGCGCCCGGACGCAGCAACGTGACGAGATTGTAGAGCTCGCGCAGGTCGTTCTGCACCGGCGTGGCGGTCAGCAGCAACAGGTACTTGAGACTCAGCGAATCGATGAACTTCCAGGCCTGCGTGAGGTGATTGCGCAGACGGTGGGCTTCATCCACGATCAGCAGATCGAACGACTCCTCTGCGATCCGCTGGCGATTGCGCGCCGACTTCGCCGTGTCGAGAGAGGCGATCAGGTAGTCGGCATCGCCCCAGTCGTCGCCGCGGCCGTAGATCACCGCCGGGATCCCGAACTTGCGGGTCAGCTCCTCGCGCCACTGGGTCAACAGGGAGGCGGGCACCAGCACCAGCGCCTTGGAGACCAGTCCGCGCAGGATGTACTCTTTGAGGATCAGACCGGCCTCGATCGTCTTGCCCAGACCGACCTCATCCGCCAGCAGCGCGCGCCCCTTCATCTCGCGCAGGACACGCAAGCAGGCTCGGATCTGGTGCTCGAGGCGCTGTACGTCACGGGTGCTGTTGAGCGCCAGCAGTCGCTCGAATCCCCTCCGTCGGGAGACACGCAGCGCTTCGAGATGCCACAGGAAGGCCTCGGGCGACTCCGGCTCGGGCGGACGGCGGGCCAGCCACGGATCGACCGAGTCGCGATCGAGACGCAGAATCGGCGCGCGCCGGAACAGCCGATCGTCGAGCGCGGGGGGCTGAGGTTGGGCGCTGCGCCGTGCGGGCGGCGCGGATCGGGCGGGAGCCACGTCGTCAGCAGCCTCCCGCTTCCGGGTCTGCGCGGGGACGGCTTCATCCGCGCCGAGGTGCCGGAGCTGCGGATGGATCGAGGTCACCTTGCGTACGCCGTCGGAAAAGGCGATCTCGAGGATATCGAAAAAGTCGCGCGCGCGCAGATCGACGACCAGGCCCTCGCCGAAGGCCTGATGGTACACGCGCTCGCCGACCTCGTAGCGGTTTCCGGTCACCGCGGCTGCCGCCCTCCATGCCGCGCCCAGCGCGGGGCCGAGCCGCCGCCGGGCCGAGGCCGGTGCCCCTTCCGGCGGCGGGGCGCGGGGATCCCTCCAGAAACGTGACCGAGGAGTATAGCACAGCCGGTGGGACGCGGGGCACGGAAATGGCGCATCCGGGGCGATCCGCCGAGATCCATGCGGCGCCGTCTGCGCGTCGGGCGTGCGGCGCTAGCGACCGGCGTAGACGTGCACGCCGAGCGCCAATTGCGCGGAGCCGGTCACCCCGTCGATTCCCGGGGCATTGATGTAGTAGAAGGAAAGCGACGCATCGATCGAGACCGTGCGGCGGAGAAAGCGTTCCAGCCCCCAGCCGACGCGCGCCAGGACGTTCTCGCTGGGATAGTTGACCTGCAGGCCGTCCCCCTGGTCCGCATTGTCGATCTCCTCGGGCCGATACGCGCCGGCGCTGAGCACGAGATAGTAGGTCCACTTGCGGAGACGGTTGAAGTAGAAGTAGTAATCGAGCATGAGCATCTGCAACTGGAGTGCATCCGGATTCCAGGTCCCCTCCTGCGGGAGGTCCTTGATGCGGTAGAATTTCTGTTGCTCGAACGAGAAGCCGATCGCGCGGTTGCGCGCCACGTATTGCCGCACACTGATCGTGCCACCCTTGCCCCACTCGTAGACATTCGTCCAATCGGAGTCGAATCCGAGGTAGCCGCGCTGCAGCTGACCTCCGACGCTGGGAATCCCTCGGCGATGCTCGTAGGCACGCGTGGTCCCCACACAACACGCCAGCAGCGCCACGACGATCAGCCACTCTCCCGCACCCACGCCGCGGAGGATCCTCCCGGGTCGGCATGCTTTCATCTCCACCTCCTTGGCCGCTGCGCCCCAGCGCGGCCGCTCAGCCACGCGGATGATAGCGCTGGTGCATCGAATGCAAGTAGGCATCATCGACGCTCGTATAGATCTGAGTCGTGCCCAGTCGGGCATGCCCCAGCAGCTCCTGCACGGCGCGCAACGAGGCTCCGCCATGGAGGAGATGCGTGGCGTACGAGTGCCGCAGCAAGTGGGGATGGATGCGCCCGCGCAAGCCTGCTTGGGTGGCACGCTTGCGCAGGATCTTCCAGAACCCCATGCGGCCCAGAGCACCCCCCCGCGCATTGAGGAAGATCTCCTCGGGAGGCTCCGCCCCCCTGCGCGCCTCCAGGAGCGGGCGCCCATCGGTAATATAGGTGCGAAGCGCCTCGCGCGCTGGCAGTCCGAGCGGGACCAGGCGACTGCGTTCCCCCTTGCCATCCAGGCGCACCAGCCCCTCTTCCCAGCGGACGGCGCCCGGTCGCAGGCCCAGCAGCTCACTGACCCGCGCCCCGGTTCCGTACGCGCACTCGAGCAACGCGCGATCGCGTAGCGCCAGCGGGTCGCGGCCTTCGATCGTCTCGATCAGGGCGTTCGCCTCCTCGGGGGTCAGCGCACGAGGGATCCGCCGCCAGCCGGATGGGGCCTCCAGCTCGCCGGCCGGATCGTGCGCGACGACGCCCTCGTCCTGCAGAAAGGCGAAGAAGGAGCGGATCGCCGAGCGGGCGCGCGCCACCGTGGCCGGCTGGCGTCCGCGCTCGTGCAGTTCGATCAGGTGCCTGCGCAGATCCTCCGACGACACACGCGCCGGGCCGCGGCGGCCCCGTGCGGCCAGTGAGCGGCCCAGTGTCGCCAGATCGGCGGCGTAGGCGCTCACGGTTCGCGCGGAGGCGCCCTGCACCAGCGAGAGGTGGAAGAGATACGACTCCAGCGCGCGGGCCATGCGCGGGGGCAGGCCAGTCCGCTGTCCCCCTCCCCCGGGATGCCAGACTCCACCGCGCGCCACGTCCGCCTTGCACATCGGGGTCCCTGCGGCTCCCTGGCGGCTCATGCTTCCCCTCTCGTCTCCTCGGCACCCTGCGGCGCCGCGCGTCGCCGGGCGTCCTGCAGCGCCGCCTGCAGCTTCTCGGCCAGATGCGGCCCGATGCCGGGTACCGCCTCCAGCTCCGCGCGCGAGGCCATTGCCACCTGCGCGTAGCTTCCGAAGCGGCGCAGCAGGGCCGCGCGCTTGCGGGGTCCCAGACCGGAAACCGCCTCGAGCGATGCTTGGCGCAGATCCCGACTGCGCAGATCGCGATGATACGATACGGCAAACCGGTGCGCCTCGTCACGCACGCGCTGCAGGAGTTGTAGGGCCGCGGACCGCCGGGGCAGTCGCAGCGGCTCCCGCCGCCGGGAGCGGAAGATCTCCTCGGCGCGCTTGGCCAGGCCGATCACCGGAATCCGCTCCGCTCCCGCTTCCCGCAGAACTCGCACCACGCGGGCCACCTGGCCCCTCCCGCCATCGATGAGGATCAGATCCGGCCGCTCCGCGTCCGCCTCCGTGAAGCGACGCGCCCGCCGGCGCAGCACCTCGGCCAGCATGGCGAAGTCATCGGCCCCCTTCACCTCGCGGATGCGGTAGCGTCGATACCCGCTGCGGCGAGGTGCCGCGTCGACGAAGAGCACCTGGGAGCCGACGGCATGCCGGCCCTGCACGTTGCTGATGTCGTAGCCCTCGATGCGATACGGGGGCGTCGCGAGGTCCAAGGCGGATTGCAGCTCGAAGATCGCTCCGGCGGCCCGGCGTCGCCGGCCCTCGGCCATCAGCGCCAGCTCCTCAGCCATCAGCACCGCGTTCTCTTGCGCCGCCTGCACCAGGTTCCGCTTCGGGCCCCGCCGGGGACAATGCAAGCGGACGCGACGACCCGCCCGCTGGCCGAGCCACTCGGCCAGTAGCGCCGCATCCCCCGGCATCTGACTGCAGAGGATCAGCGGTGGGATCTGGCCGCGCCCCTGATAGTGGCGCACCAACAGATTGGAGAGCACCTCGTTCCCCGCCGCACGGGCCATGCGCCCCCCGTGCAAGCGCCAGATCCGCTCGACATGGCCCGCGCGGTGACTGAGAACCTGCGCGGCGGCGAAGGATCCGCGCACGGCGAATCCGATGGCGTCCATGTCCGGCCGGTCGAGGTCGGTCATCTGCTGCGGCTCGGCCAGCACGCGGATGCGTTGGAGATCGTCGCGCAGGCGAGCCGACTCCTCGTAGCGCAGCTCGGCCGCCAGATCATGCATGCGCTTCTCGAAGGCTCGCACGACGTCGTCTCCGCGCCCCTCGAGGAACCGCAGCAGCGCGCGGACCCGTTGCTGGTAGGCATCCCCCTCGGCGCGCCCGGTGCACGGCGCGGGACAGAGGTCGATGAAGTAGTCGAGGCACTCGCGGCCACCCTGCCGCAGGCGTCGATCGGTGCACGATCGCAGGGGGAAGAGCCGGCGCAGCGCACGCATCAGTTTGCGCAGATCGCGCACGCGAACGTACGGCCCGAAATAGCGGGCGCCGTCGGCCACCACACGCCGCGTGACCTCGATGCGCGGATAGGCATGCTTAAGGCCCACCTTGACGAACGGATACTTCTTGTCATCCTTGAGCTCGACGTTGTAGCGGGGTGCGTGGGACTTGATCAGATTGGCTTCCAGCACCAGCGCCTCGGCTTCGCTGGCAGTCACGATCGTATCGAGATCACGGACCTGCTCCACCAGCCGATCGCGCCGCGGATCCCCCGGGCGTGCGGGCTGGAAGTAGCTGCGCACGCGATGGCGCAGACGTTTGGCCTTTCCGATATAGAGGATGCGACCGCGCGCATCGCGCAGCAGGTAGACGCCCGGGGCCTCCGGCAGCAAATCGAGCTTGGACGCCAGGTCGTCCGGCAGCCCGGCGCTGGCTTGCTCGTCAGACATCGTGCTCCCCGTCCCCTAGCCTGGCCCGCGTGGCCCGCGCAGCCCGCGCAGGAACTCCAGCTCCCGAGATCCGAGCCGGTGCGCGACCGCCACATAGACCGCGAATCCGCTGCCTCCCGGCACTCCGAGGAGCACCGCGGCACGTAGGAAGTTCCCGGGAATGGTGAGCTGTCCCACCCCCCACAGCACCGCCAGCGCGACGGCGGCGGCGATCAGCGACCCGAGCGCATTGCGACGCAGGCTGCCCAGCACGTCGGCCCCCAATGTCAGATTGTAGCGTCGGCGGAGTTCGCGCAGGAGCAGAGCCACGTTCAGCATGCTGGCCAGAGCGGTGGCCAGCGCCAGCCCGCCGAGCTGGAAGAACTGCATCAGGACCAGATTGAGTCCGATGTTGGCCAGCATCGCCGTGGCCGCGATCCGTACCGGTGTGCGTGTGTTCTGCCGCGCGTAGAAGACCGGCACGATGATCTTGACGGCGCCGTAGGCGCAGAGGCCGACGGTGTAGCAAACGAAGGCCAGCGCCGTCATCTCCAGGGAGCGCCCGTCGGCGAAGGCGCCGCGCTCGAAGAGTAGACGCAGCAGCGGGCGGTGCACGACCAAGAACAACCCGGTGACCGGCAGTAGGATGAACCCGGTCAGTCGCAGGGCCAATCGGAAGGAGTCGGTCAGCTCGGTCGTCTCCTCGCGCGCGGCATGCCGCGATAGCGTGGGAAGCACCGCGGTTCCCAGGGCCACGGCGAAGACGCCCAGGGGCAGCTGCATGACCCGCTGCCCGTATTCGAGTGCCGCCACGCTGCCCCCCGGCAGCAGCGAGGCCAGGAAGGTGTCGACGAAGGCGTTGATCTCCGCCACCCCGAGACCCACGACGCCCGGCAGCATCAGGGCGCCGATACGCCGAATGCGCGGATCGCGCAGCGTCAGGCGGAATCGCGCCCAGATTCCCTCTCGCAGCAGCGGGGGAATCTGGATCGCGAGCTGCAATGCACCTCCTACCAGCACCCCCCAGGCCAGACCGATGATCATGCGCGAGCGATCGGGGCCCAGACGTGGGCAGAGCCAGGCCATCGCGGCGATCATGGCCAGGTTCAGGACCGCGGCGGACATCGCCGGCGTGGTGAAGCGGCGCCGCGCGTTGAGGGTGCCCATGGCCAGCGTCGCCAGCCCGATGAAGAAGATGTAGGGGAAGAGCCAGCGCGTGAGCGTGACGGTCAGCTCGATCTTCCCGGGCACGCGGGCGTAGCCAGGCACGATCAGGGGGATCAGGTACGGGGCGATCAGAATGCCCAGCAGCGCGACCAGGGTCAGTGCCAGGGCCAGCAGGCTGCCCACACGCAGCACGAGGCGCTTCCATGCATCCGGACCCTCGCGTTCCATCGACTCGGTGAGCACCGGCACGAAGGCGGCGCTGAGCGCGCCCTCGGCGAAGAGGGCGCGAAGCATGTTCGGCAGTCGGAACGCAACCGTGAAGGCGTCGGCGGCCATGCCGGTGCCGAAGAGGTAGGCGCGCAGGATGTCGCGCACGACGCCCAGCACCCGACTGGCGAGCGTCCCGAGACTCAGCTTGCCGGCGGAGAGCACCCAGTGCCCGCGGGGCCTCCCCGGCGGTGTCGGTGCGCCGTATGGCTTGCCCTCTGAGGCTGCTGCCGTCACGCCGGCCGGATCTCCCTGGCAGGAGGCAGGAGTGGATCTGTCTGCGCGCAGCGCGCAGAAACCGTCGCGGCATCTTAGCAGTCGCTGGCAATCCCGGAAAGCGCGCCGAGCGGCAGTCGCTGTGCGGTACGGAATGGTCGGCGGCCCCGTCACGCTGCCCAGCTCGATGACCCGCGGGGTCTCAGGGTGTGGCGCTCCAAGACGCGTCGGCGGGCGGAGCGTGACTG
>WJJG01000169.1 GCA_014729815.1 Candidatus Eiseniibacteriota bacterium | reverse complement strand
CGCGCTATACAGAAGCCTGCCAACTGTTGGCTTCCTTGACAGCCTGGGGGGGCGTTGCTATACTCCGCACGGGTTCTAGATAGGTGGCAAAGGGCGACTTAGGGATCCAGGACACCCCCCGAGTATTGAGCAGGGCAGCTCGGCGTGACATCGAAACTCACGGTTCCGTCACACAAGGCTCATCCTGCTGCTACGGACGACGGGTGCGACGCGCGCGCGCTTCACGCTCCGGGCGTGGCGTGGTCTGCCCTCGATGGTTCTCTTGCTGTACCCCCGCACCGTTTCACCGCTGAGGAAGTGGGGCGTGTTCAAGGGGAGGAGGTGATGCCGCAGCTCTGGACTTGACCCTTCCTCACGAGCGGCCCGGCTACCCTCACACCGCTAGCTACGGTGGGGGCGCGCTCGAGACGTGAAGCGGTCACTCTCTGATTTGAGAGTCAACGGATGGTGGTTCGAACGGCTCGCGGCCGATCGGTCGTGGGTCCGAAGGACGCACTAACGATGGAGGCACGACAATGAGAAAAGGCTTTGCGTTGCTGGCCATCTTCCTGATGGTGGCCGCGGGTAGCGCGTTGGCCGCCGACTCCCAGGCGCCCGTCTTCAAGCAGGCGCCCGGCGTGGGCGAGCGGATCAACGACATTCCCCCGCCGCAGTTCGGCCGTCCGGCTTCCGATACCATCTGGTTCGGCGGGCTGGATACGTCGACTGGTCTGGCGCGCGAGGGCTACTTCTGGGACTGGGATACCGATATCGCAACGGATCCGTTCCAGGGATGGTCCTCGGTCGATTCGAAGGAGAACCCGGCTGTCTACTTCGGTCATGTGACCGCCGACAGCTTCACCGTTCACGAAGACACGTGCGTTCCGATGTTGACCGGTGGTGGTGAGGGCCAGCTCTGGGTCGGGATTCACACCGATGAGGCCAACGGCCGCGACTTCGTCGAGGGCATGGGCTATCAGAACAACATGTGCCAGTATGCCTACTCGCCGGAGTTCACGTTCGATCCGAGCATCGATGCGGTGACGATCGGCTTCACCTACTTCAACCATACCGAGCCCGGTTTCGACTACACCTGGGTCCAGGTCCTCGGCTACGACGGCAGCGACGAGGTCGTCGAGGAGTACCAGGCCGACTACTTCGATGGCATCATCGGCGCCTACGACGATCCCCAGGCCTACGCGATCACCGTACCTTCGGGGACGCTGACCGAGCCGGGAATCGTCTCGTGCCGCGTGCGCCTGCAGATGTACGCCGACGGCGGCTGGTCCGACGAGGACGGCTCCTGGGCGACCCCCTGCGGCCCGTTCGCGTGCGATGACGTGGCGCTGACGATCGGCGCCGACGCCGACTTCTACGACTTCGAGGCCGGTCCCGATGGCTGGACCTTCGATAAGTGCCCGGGCATCGGCACCTACATGGGCGTGGTCGAATCCACGGTCTGGGACGACTGGCTCGAGTTTGCCGGCGTGCTCTGCGAGTGCGACATCTCCGGCAACGCGATCGAGTTCATCGACGAAGAGGGCAGCCCGCACTATCCGCCCGGACACATCATCGGGCAGGACGAGCAGGCCAGCTCGAACGTCGTGGCCCGGGAAGGCACGCCCTATCAGCCCCCGGACTACAACGCGACGATCTGCCGCTGGGTCCAGTACGTGAGAATGCCGCGTTCGGCGGGCACGTTCTACCGGCCCGGCTACAAGTACTACCCGTATTCGACCGAGTACAATCCCGACCCGCACTGGTCTCAGCGTCTCGGACAGGACGTCTGGTACTACGCGGGTGACGTCGCCGACTGCTACCTGACCGGCGCCAGCTATTCGAGCCCGCCGGATGGTCAGCCGATGCCGGCGGCCTGGGACTCGATGCGCGCCGTGCACGAGGTGGTCTGCAGCTGCGATCAGTTCGGGATTCCCGATCCGCTCTGCACGGAAGAGGGCGAGACCTGGGGCTCTCCGGTGATCGACGACTACCGCGTGGGTCTGACCGGCGCGGTGGATGCCCCGTCGATCACGCTGGAGACCGGGCACCTCTTCCACGATGCCTTCGGGCAGAACTTCCCCTTCTACGTCGAGCCGTGTGATGTGGCCAACGCCAACATCACCTACGACCTCAGTCGCGACGACGAGGAGCAGAACGACTGGCAGGGGGACACCGCCCAGATCGGTGGTCCGGTGGTCGTCGATACGCTCGAGTCGACCTATTGGGCCGCGCAGTTCTGCGTGCGAATCGCGAAGAAGGGCCCGTGCCAGGATCGCATCCCGGGCTACGCCGAATGGCGGGACCGCTTCGAGATCGATCCGGAAGTGGATTGGGCCTGTGCGCGGATGGACTCGGTCGAGATTCCGGCCGGGGCCTTCGCCAACAAGTACTACACCTACTTCCATGAGGAGGCCTACGGCTTCGATCCCGCGTACGACGACGTGACCGAGCAGCAGGAGATCATCCCGGATGGGATCTTCACGCCCGGCACGCAGGTCGAGTACAAGTGGGAAGGCTGGTGGTGGGATGACGGCGCTCCGCCGGAGGCGTACTTCACGCTCGGTCCCAACGAGATGGCGGTGCTTCCGGGCATGGAGGCCACCGACAGCGATCAGGGCTACACCTGGCAGTACCCCAGCGTGCTGTACATCGATGCCTACAACCGAGGCGCCGAGTTCTACATCAACCCGCTGCTCGAGCAGATGGGGCTGGAGTACGATAAGTGGGACGCCTTCGATGCTTCCTCGAACTGGGACGCGCCGCTGCAGCGTAGCGACGGCGGCACGGTCTTCAATCCGGGGGGCTACGGCAACAACGGATGTACGGTGAACCAGTTGCTGGCGTACCGTCTCATCCTGGTCAACAGCGGCGCATTGGGTCTCGGCTTCTGGGAGCACAACAGCACGATCCCGGGACCGAACTTCGCCCTGCTCGAGTCCTGGTTGGAGAACACCGACTGCGGTCTCGAGAACACGCGCCGGGGCCTGATCCTCAACGGCGACGAGATGATCGCCATCATGGCGACCACCGAGCCGGACGAGTTCGCGCAGGCTCAGGACTTCGCCAACAACACCCTGGGTGCGACCTACATCTCGCACTCCTATGGTGACTACAACAACGACGCCGAGTTCTGCGTCTATCTCGAGCCGACGACCGAGGCCGAGTTCGATCCGGCCTTCCCGGGCGTCAGCGCCTTCGGCAACGGCTGCCCGAACGTCTATAACTTCAACGTCATGGGCGTGCAGCCGGGCGTCGACGGTGCGGTCGGCAATCTGCGCTACTACAGCTATCTCGGTACGGGGGATGCGACGTACGTCGACTACGCCCAGGTGGTGCGTGACAACGTCGTGCCGGGCGTCTCGAACTGGCGTTCGGTGGTCGACGGAGTCAGCTTCCATCATCTCTCCGAGCGCGGCTGCGAGGGCGAGGACTGCAGCTCCGACAGCGTCTGCATCGTCGATGGCGCTGCCGATCTGATGGGTCCGATGCTGACTTGGCTGCAGGATGGTGGCACGCCGTTCGAGCCGTGGCGCTATCCCTGCGAGGATACGGGGGTCGAGGACGAGGGCCAGAGCCACATGTCGGGTCCGGTCAACTACCTCTTCAACAGCCGCCCGAATCCGTTCAGCAGCTCGGCCACGCTGCGGTTCAACCTGGCCAGCGAGTGCCATGCGAACCTGGCGATCTACGACGTCTCCGGTCGTCTGATCCGGACGCTGGTCGACGGGCAGACCGCCGCGGGTGAGCACACCGTGGTCTGGGATGGAACCGACAACGCCGGGCGTCGCCTCGACAGCGGCATCTTCTGGATGAAGCTGCAGGCCGACAACGGCTACCGTTCGCAGAACAAGATCGTCGTCCTCAAGTAGGCGCGACGATCCACTCGATCGGTATCGTGGAAACGGGGCCCCTGCGGGGGCCCCGTTTCGTCTGTTTTCGGCTATCCTTCCCGCGGGGGCGCACCCCATTTCGGATTGACTCCCCGAGGGCGCTTTGCTAGGTTCCCCGGGAATTGGGGGGAGGGTGTATTCGATGGAACCATGGGAAGCTAGCGGATCTCGCCGCCTCGGTGCGCGGCGCCTCTTCTCGCTGCTGACGGTGGTCCTGGCGCTCGCCACGGTCCTCTTTCTGGGCTGCCGCGAAGAGGTGACCACCGACATCGATCGCAACATCGCGCCCGACACCTATCTGACGGGCGCTCCGGCCGAGAGCTCGACGACGGTCTATCGGGTACACCTCTTCTGGCACGGCAACGATCCCGACGGTCGCGTCGTCGGCTTCGAATACGCGGTCACCGACTCACAGCCCGAGAACGAGGATTCGCTGGGCTACGCCTACACGACCCGCACCGACTCGATCTTCGTCTTCCAGGTGGATGTCAACCAGCAGATCCTCGGTCATCGCTTCTACATCCGCGCCATCGACAACGAGGGCAAGGTCGATCCCGATCCCGCCCTGACCTTCTTCGGCGCCGTGGATCTGGTGCCCCCCTTGCCGATCATCACGCGCGCGGAGGCCTGGGATCCGCAGAGCGGGGAGCGCATGACGATCGATTCGGAGGAAGAGGCCCAGCCCGATACGGTGCCCGCGGGATGGAACGTGGAGTTCGCCTGGACGGGCGTCGACGGGGATCGGGTGATCGACGAAGAGGGCCACATCGTCACCGTGGGGGAGGTCGTGCAGTTCTCCTGGCAGCTCGTCGGGCGCGACGTGTTGGCCACAACGGGCAGCAAGGAGGACACGACGATCGTCTACGACGATCTGCGGGATCAGAAGTACGTCTTCACGCTGCGTGCGGTGGATGATGCCGGATTCGCCGGTCTCGATCCAGCGCAGCGGAGCTTCGTCTGGAATCGGGATCCGCAGACCTCCTTCGAGACCGGAATCGACTCACTCGGGCGCGAGCGCCCCCACTTCTTCGCCGTCTCCGACGCCTGG
>WJJG01000168.1 GCA_014729815.1 Candidatus Eiseniibacteriota bacterium | reverse complement strand
TCGAACTGGCTGATGATCTGCCCGTTGTGGAAGGGGACGAACATGCGGTGCGTGATGGCGCGCCACCGGTCCAACTCCGCATCGCGCAGCGCCAGCTTGTTGCGCAGCCGCTGCAGGGCGTCCTCCGAGAGCAGGTCGCAGAGTTCGAGCGCACGACGCAGGGCCCAGACGACGAGAACGTTCGTGTACGCATTGTTGTCGACGCCGGGTTGGTCGGCGTCAGGATAGCCCTCGTGGTACTCGTCGGGGCCGATCACACCTCGGATCACGAAGCGCTCGCGGGTGTCGTCATACTCGGTCAGACTGTCGAAGAGGCGGGCGATCTCGAGGATCATCTCCGCGCCATAGTAGGCCAGGAAGGCGCGGTCGCGTGTGACCTCGTAGTGGTTCCAGATGTTGTAGACGATGGCGGCGTTGACGTGGCGTTGCAGGTTGCTGTGGTCCGGGATCCAGCGCCCGGAACGCGGATTGAGATGCACCGTCTGGCTCTCCTCGCGGCCATCGCTGCCGCTCTGCCAGGGGTACATTGCGCCGCGCAGGCCGGCCGTGCGGGCCGCGCGCCGCGCTTCGGTGAGGCGCCGAAAGCGGTAGAGCAGGATGTTGCGGGTGATCTCCGGGATCCGCAGGTTGAGGAAAGGAAAGATGAAGAGCTCGTCCCACATGATGTGTCCGCGATAGGCCTCTCCGGTCCAGCCGCGCGGTGGAATGCCCACATCGAGTGCCATGTCGGTGGTATTCGGACTGGCTGTCTGGAGCAGGTGCAGGGTGTGCAGGCGCAGCGTGCGCGCTGTGCGCTCCTCGCGGGCGGCGTCGCGGTCGCGGAAGCGGATGCCGAACTGGTGCCAGAGGTGTCGCCAGGCCTGATCGTGCGCCTGGAGTTGGGTCTCGAAGCGTGGGGCGCAGCGGGCGTCCCGACGGGCCTCCCACTCGCTCTCGGAGATGGCCGGGTCGCGGCTCGTGTAGAGCGCGACGTTCTTCTCCAGAACCAGCGGAGTCCCGCGTTGGATCGGTTGGGTGAAGAGCTGAGCGATGTAGCCGTCCGGCGTCTCGACCTGCTGCCGATCCGGATCCTGCAGCTCTTCCCCCTCCCAGAGCCGGGTGCAGGCGGCCTCGGCGATCTCCAGGCGGGACTGGTTGGTGCGTACGAGCAGCGAGATCCCGTCGCGGCCGAACGATCCGGCCCGGATCGGTTCGAGATGCCGGCCGCTGAGGGCTCGGTAGCGCTCGACGCCGGCGTTGCGGATGCGTCCATCGAGGGCGGTGCGGAACTGTACGCGCCCGTCCCAATCCTCGGCCTCGAGCTTCCACTGCAGGGCGGCCAGGTGCGGCCAGTTCATATGCACCAGCCGGCGGCTGGTCAGGCGTGTCGTGCGGTCCTGCGCGTCGCGGAACCGGATGCGGCGCTCGAGCAGTCCCCGACGCAGATCGAGCGTCTGGCAGTAGTCGAGGATCGTCGTCCGCTCGACGTCGAACCAGGTGCCGTCGACGCAGCGGAAGCTGAGCGGCAGCCAATTGGGCAGGTTGACCAGGCTCTCGTTCTCGATGATCTGTCCGTCGATCTCGCTGGTGAGGCGATTGTATCCCCCTGCCAGATAGGTCCCTGGGTAATGATGTTCGCCAGCCTCGGCCTCTTCGGCTGCCGCGCGGGTGCAGAAGTAGCCGTTGCCCAACGTACAGAGCGCCTCCCGCAGGCGCTCTTCTTGGGGGTCGTAGCCGTGGTAGACGAGGGACCAGCTGCTCATGGACAACTCCCTTCGGGAGGACGCCAAACCGGCGTACGGGCTACTCGCTGCCTCCGGATGCGCGTGAGTGCGCGGGCGTCTTCTGCAACTCCGCACGCCGATAGAGTCGTTCCACCTGATGGCGGTGGAAGAGCCGTGTGCCTGCGGTCAGTCCTGTAGCGGCCGCTGCGGCGGCGCCCCATCGGCAAGCTTCTTGCGGAGCTGCGCCGCGAGAGAGGGCCAGCACGCAGGCTCCCAGAAGGCTGTCCCCGGCGCCCAGCAGACTGACCGGCTCTACGTCCGGCACCGGGAGGCGCGTCACATCGTCCTGCGTGGCCAGCAGCACGCCCTCGGCCCCGAGCGTGATGACGACTATGCGCGCCGCGCCCTGATCGATCAGGCGCCGCGCACAGGCTTCGGGATGCTCGGGCTTCCCACCCAGCCGGGAGAGTTCCTGGCGGTTCGGCTTGACCAGATCGACCCGCTCGTGCAGGGCATGCTCCAGCGCCGTGCCGGACGTATCCAGGGCCACCGGCACTCCCTCGCGGCGGGAGATCTCGGTGGCGCGAGCATAGAAGCCTGCTGGTACACCGCCCGGCAGGCTCCCGCTGAGAATCAGATACTGGCTGCCGGAGGCGAGCTGTTCCTCCAGCGCCGCGAGACAGCGTTGCCACTCGCGCCGCTCGAGCGAGGCGCCGGGCGGCACGATGTGGTACGACTCCTCCTCGGCGCTGATCTCGAGGGTCACACTCTGGCGGGTGGGGGCTTCGATGTCTACGCGCCGGCCGTCGATCCCGGCAGCCGCGAGCATCTCCTCGAGTCGCGCTCCCTCCGGTCCGCCTGCGGCGTAAAGCGCCAGGGCCTCGCCGCCGAGCCGTTGGATGACTCGCGCGCAGTTGATGCCCCCGCCCCCGGGGAAGCGCCGCGGTGCTTCGGCGCGCAACTTGATGCGCGGCTGCCACTGTTCGATGCGCAGCGCCAGATCGATGGCCGGGTTCATGGTCAGCGTGGTGATCAAGTCTTGCTCCCTCGGTCGTCTTCCTGCGCCTTCCATGCTCCGAGACGGCACGGACTTCGCAAGCTGTTATCGTGACTACGCTAAGAGCATCGCTCCTTCCACTCTACCGGAACTCTCCCCAAAAGCCGCTGGGGCATCTTCCAGGGGGCAGACGTCACCCACGTGTCTTTGCGCCGCCGAGCCTGGTGCGGTTGCGGCGGTGGCCTCCGGCGTGCGCCGCGTGCATACCGCACCCCACGCGCGACCCCGCGCAGCCACTCAGGCATCGGGGTCCTTCGGCCAGGAGGCGAGCAGCAGTCGCAGGAAGCGCCGCACTTCGTAGGGGTCCCGAAGGGCATAGTCGGCGGCCGTCTCGCGCGTCTCTTGCATGACCACGATCGAGACGCCGCGATCTCCCAGCGTGCGAAACGCGTCCTCATCGGTCGTATCGTCCCCGATGTAGAAGGCCGGCAGCGGCGATGGGGCCCCTTCGCCCAGCTCATCGAGAATGCGCCGCAGCGCGTGTCCCTTGTCCCACTCGAGGTCGGGCTGCAGATCGTAGACCTCATGCCCGTGGCTCAGGCGCAGGCGCGACTCCTCGTCGCCAACGTCGCGGACCAGGCCGGCAGCCCGTTCGGTCGTGCCCTCGTCGGCTCGGCGCACATGCACCGCGACCGAGAAGCGCTTGCGCTCCACCTGCACGCCCTCGAGGTCGGCGCAGGCCTCGCGCAGTCGACGCTCGACCGCATCCAGCCGGGGCAGGATCTCCAGCGCTTCGGGTTGTTCGAAGCGACCGCCATCGGGGCCGACGATCTCGAATCCGTGGCTTCCGGCGTAATGGATTCCATCCAGGGCCACTCGCTCGCGCACGTCGGCCAGGTCGCGCCCACTGATCACCACCACCGGCAGGCGAGCCGCCAGGCGGCCGAGAACCTCACGGGTCGCCGTGTCGAGATGGGCGTCCTCGGGGCGCGAGACGATCGGCGTCAGCGTGCCATCATAGTCCAATGCGGCGACCGCGCGCCCGTCGAGGCGCGCGACGATCTCTTCGAGATGAGCGAGCGCCGCGGCCGGGCGGTCCGCATCGGACGCCGACGGGGTGGCCTCCGGCGGGAGAGGGAGCGAGCCGAAGTCCCGCACGATCCGATCCGCCCCG
Source organism: Candidatus Eiseniibacteriota bacterium (assembly GCA_014729815.1). Taxonomy (GTDB): domain Bacteria; phylum Eisenbacteria; class RBG-16-71-46; order CAIMUX01; family WJJG01; genus WJJG01. The sequence continues at coordinate 11,006 of WJJG01000168.1, read as the reverse complement.
TGCGTGCGAAGCGCGCCCTGACTCGCTTCTCGCGCCACGCCGATCACCAGCCCGAAGCCCCCCGCCGACGCGGCCCGCACGCCGGAGGCCGCGTCCTCGAATACCGCCGCGCGCTGCGGCGGTACACCGAGGCGGCGGGCTGCCTCCAGGAAGATGTCCGGATCGGGCTTGCCGGAGAGGCCCTTGCGGTCCAGGTCGTTGCCGTCGATGACGACATCGAACAGCTGCCGCAGATCGGCGGACGCCAGAATCGCGGGCGTATTGCGGCTCGAGGAAACCAGCGCCAGGGGATAGCCCGTCTGGCGAGCGCGACGGACGAAATCGACCGCTGGCTCGTAGGTCTCGACGGGCGCGTTCGCCAGGCGCTGGCGAAAGCGCTCGTTCTTGCGATTGCCCAGCCCGCAGATCGTCTCCTTCTCGGGAGGATCGTCGGGGCTGCCCCAGGGCAGCTCGATGTCGCGCGAGCGCAGGAAGCTCCGCACCCCGTCGTAGCGGGGCTTGCCGTCGACGTAGCGGCGGTAGTCCGCATCGGCGTCGAACGGCTCGTACGATCGGTGGTGCCGCTCGGCATGGGATCGGAGGAACTCGTCGAACATCTCCTTCCAGGCGGCGGCGTGGAGCGTCGCCGTGCGGGTCAGCACGCCGTCGAGATCGAAGATCAGGGCGTCGATGCGCTGTCCCGAGGAGGCTGCAGACCTAGGTCGGGTCGGGATCCGATCCGGTTGCGCACGTGGGTCCGCTGACATTCGAGGGCTTCCTTTCTACGCGGTCGTCAACGCAGACTCCTGAGATCGACCGCCAGATACCTGCGGGGTCATGCTAGATGCGGCCCAGATCCCTCGACATCCGGGGAGCCCCCCCTCGCGCGCCGGGGAAGGCCCGACGGTGAGGACGCCCAGAGCTGCCCGGCAACCAGGGGAATCAGCGACGCGCCGAAGGCCAGGGCCCATCCCCAGAGCCCCGGGCCCCGCGTATTCAAGAGAGTGGCGAGGGGCGTCACGTAGACCGCGCAAGCCAACACGCCCACGGAGAGTCCCAGAGCGCCCCACACCCAGCGATTGGCGACGATGTCGTTGCGCAGCAGTTGCGAACCCCGATCGCGCAGGTTGAAGACGTGCCAGAGGCGCGCGAAGGCCAGGGTCAGGAAGCTGAGCGTGGTCGCCCCGGAGGCGTCCATCCCGAGCAGGCCGGGGGCCGCATAGCGGACGGCCAGGACCGGCACGGCGATCAGCGCGCCAAAGGCCGCGATCCAGATCCAGTGGCGCGCTGTGACGACGGCTTCTCGTGGGGGTCGGGGAGGGCGTTGCATGACGCCCGGGTCGCCGCGTCCGAAGCCCAATGCCAGCGCCGGGAAGACGTCGAGCACCATGTTCAGGAAGAGGATCTGGAGCGGCAGGAGCGGGAGCGCGGCGCCGAAGAGGGCCGCGGCGGCGACCGCCAGGATCTCGCTGGCATTCCCCGAGAGCAGGAAGAGGATGAACTTGCGAATGTTGCCGAAGATGATCCGGCCCTGCCGAATCGCCACGACGATCGTCTGAAAGGCATCGTCCGTTAGGACCATGTCGGCCGCTTCGCGCGCCACCTGGGTCCCGCGGCGCCCCATGGCGATGCCGATGTCGGCCTTTTCGAGCGCCGGGGCGTCGTTGATGCCGTCGCCGGTCATCGCCACGACTGCCCCGCCGCGCCGGTGGAGATCGACCAGCTTCAGCTTCTGCTCCGGATCGACGCGCGTGAAGACGGAGATGCGGCGCACGCGTTCGCCGCTCTGGTCGGAGCGCATCGCCGCCTCCAGCTCCGTGCCGGAAAGGACCTGCAGATCCTCGCTCGGGGTCAGATCGATCGCGCGGGCCACATAGCGTGCGGTCTCCGGTTGGTCTCCGGTGACCATCACGACCCGGATCCCGGCTCTGCGGCACGCCTCCAGGGCGGACGGCACCTCCTTGCGAGGCGGGTCGCGCAGGGCGACGAGGCCTACGAGCGTCAGGTCCTGATACGGCGGATCGTCCGCCGACGCGGCGTCACGTTCGGCCAGCGCGAGCAGACGTAGACCTTCGCGGGCCAGCTCGGCATTGCGCTCGAGCCAGCGGTCGCGCTGCGCATCGCTGAGCGACTCGACCTCTTGCCCGCTGCGGATCCGCGCACATGCCTCCAGAACCGCTTCCGGAGCGCCCTTGACGGCAATCCATGTCCCGCCATCGCGCTGGTGGAAGGTGGCCATCATCTTGGAGTGCGTATCGAAGGCCACCTCGCGCAGCTCGGGCATCTCTTCGCGCAGACGACGACGCTGGTACCCGGCCCGGGCGCTGGCGGTGACCAGGGCCACCTCCACGGGATCCCCGCCGCCCGCCTCTTCGTCGTCGCGGGCCGGTTGCGCGTTGCCGCACAGGGCCGCGATGCGCAGCGCGGACTCGAGCGCCGGCTCCTCGCGCGCATCCAGCGGCCGACCATCGCGCGTCAACACGCCTTCGCTCGCCGTCTCGCGGGGGCGGACATCCACGTCGCCGAAGGAGAGTACGAAGCGCTGCACCGCCATGCGGTTCTCGGTCAGGGTGCCGGTCTTGTCGCAGAGGATGAGATTCGTGGAACCAAGCGTCTCGACCGAGGAGAGGCGTCGCGTGAGGGCATGCCGCCGCGCCATGTACCACATCCCGCGCGCCAGGGCAATCGTGGCGACGATCGGCAGGCCCTCGGGGATCGCGGCCACCGCCAGGGCGACGCCGGTCTCCACCATCAGGGCCACGGACTTTCCGCGCAGCAGCCCGACCCCGGTCGTGACGGCGGCGATCGAGAGGGTCACCCAGACGAGCCGCCTACCGAGGCGCTCCAGACGGCGCTCGAGGGGAGTCTCCTTCTCCTGGTCTTCGTCGCGCGCCGTCAGATCGGCGATGCGGCCCAGCTCACTCGAATCGCCGATGGCGACAACGATGCCCTCCGCCGATCCGCGTGTGACCACGGTGCCCTGGAAGAGCATGTTGGCGCGTTCCGCCAGCGGCGTCTCGGGTGGGAGGGGATCGATCTGCTTGCTCACCGGCACCGATTCGCCGGTCAGCGCCGATTCGTCGGCCTGCAGCTTGGAGACCTCGACCAGTCGCAGATCGGCGGCCACCCGGTCTCCGGCCTCGATCAGGACGACGTCGCCCGGGACCAGTTGCTCGGCATCGATCTCACGCATCTGGCCCTTGCGGCGCACCCGCGCATGCGTCCGGCTGAGCGATTGTAGGGCTTCCATCGAGCGGATGGCGCGCAGCTCGGTCGTGAATCCGAAGCCCACGCTGAAGAGGATCGCCGCCCCGATCGCCAGGCCCTGCAAGGGCTCGGAGAAGAGAAAGGAGGCCAGCGCGGCCGCAGCCAGGAGCACGATGATCAGACTGCGGAACTGATTGACCAGGATCGTCAGCCCGCTCTGACGCGGTGGCTCCCGGAGACGATTGCGTCCGTAGCGCCGGCGGCGCCGGACGATCTGCGGTCGCCCCAGTCCGTGGGACGGATCGACGTCCAGCACCCGCGCAAGCTCCTCGCCTGGGGCGGCCCAGGGCGTCTCGCCCCGCGGTGGCGGATCCTTGGGTCGATGTGGCGGGGCGTGCGGTGCGCGCGCGTTCGCGCCTCGCGAAGCCGGGGTCATCTCATGCATCCTCGAGACCGGCCTCCCGCAGGATGATGCGGAGCAGTTCGGCGTAGTCGTCGTGGTGGCAGAGCTCGGTGCCCGGCGTCATGACCGCCGCCGCGCCGGCCGCGACCCCGTGTGCGGTGGCCACCGGCAGAGAGGCGCCGCGGGAGAGGGCCAGCACGATGCCGGCCACCATGCTGTCGCCGGCCCCCACGCGACTCCCGATCGGCACCGTCGGCGAGCGAAGCCGCCGCGTTTCCTTCTCGGTGACGAGCAGGGCGCCGGCCGCGCCGAGTGATACGACGACCGCCTGCGCGCGCCGATGGCGGCAGATCTCCCGGGCGGCCTCCTCCTGCTCCTCCTCGTTGCGCAGCTTGCGTTCCACCAGATGGGAGAGCTCGCGCAGATTCGGCTTGAGGAGATAGACGCCTGCGCGGCTGGCCTCGCGCAGCGCTTCCCCGGAGGCGTCGACGATGACGCGGTGTCCCTGGGCCTGCCCCTGGCGGCTCACGCGGGCGTAGAAGTCGGCCGGCACCCCGGGCGGCAGGCTGCCGCTGAGTACGACGTACTCCGGATGCGGGTCCAGCTCTCCTATGGCGGTGAGGCACTGGCGCCACTCCGATTCGCGGAGTCGGGGGCCCGGGAGACTGAAGCGCCACTGCAGGCCACTGGCTTCCTCCGTGACGGTGAGGCTTTCGCGCGTGTGCCCGTCGATCGGGATCGGCACCCGAGGCTGGATCTTCTCGCGTGTGAGAAGCCGTTCCAGCAGATCGCCCCCGGGTCCGCCCATCGGGTAGATCGCCGCCGACTCGCCTCCCAGACGCACCAATGCGCGAGAGACGTTGATCCCTCCGCCGCCCGGAAAGCGCACCAGATCGCGGCAACGCGTCTTGTGCTCGGGAAGCACGCGCTCGGCGACGGCGGCCAGATCGATGGCCGGATTCATGGTCACGGTTGCGATCGATGGCATGCTCGACTCCCTTCGCCCGCGCTCGGGTGACTCGCCCGCGTTGCGACGACTCGCCCGCGCTCGGATGATGTTGATGCGGACCCGCGGCCCAAGCCATGACGCTGCTCGCGGGAATGCGCATCTGCCATCGGCGCGTGCAGCGCCGGCGGATTGATCTCGAACCCACGGGCCACTCTCCCGTCCGTGACCTGCCGCGTCCAGTGGGGAAATCCCCCAATCCGACCTGGTGGTTGGGGGCGCCGGGATTCCCCCCAGGCCTGGGGGGGACTTTCGACGAGTACGGATTGCAGGGCGCCCGGATTCGCTCGCGGCTCCCGAGGGCCTATTCCTCTATGTGGTCTGCAACAACGCGCGTGGGCGCGAACGAAGGAGTCCGCCATGATGACCCATGAGCGCTACGTCTACTGGTTCGACGAGGAGGCGACCACGGATGTCGAGCGGGTAGGGGGCAAGAACGCCTCGCTGGCCAAGATGATCCTGAATCTGACCGAGGCGGGGATCCGCGTGCCAGGCGGCTTCGCGACGAGTGCGCGCGCATACTGGAACCATCTGGAAGACAATGAGTTGCGAGCGGACATAGAGAATCTGCTCGAAGCCTACCGCAAGCGGGAGAAGAAGCTCGCGGACGTCGGTCGCGCCATCCGCCGCAAGATCCGCCGCGCTCCCCTGCCCGAGGGGGTGGCCTCCGAGATCGCCGAGGCCTACGAGAAGCTCTGCCAAGAGGCCGAGGCGGAGGATGCTTCGGTGGCGGTGCGCAGCAGCGCCACGGCCGAGGATCTGCCGGAGGCCAGCTTCGCCGGACAGCAGGATACCTATCTCAACGTGACCGGGGCCGAGGACGTGCAGGACGCCTGCCGGCGCTGTTTCGCCTCGCTCTTCACCAATCGGGCGATCGCCTACCGCGAGCGGCACGAGTTCGAGCACATGCAGATCGCTCTCTCGGTCGGCGTCCAGCTCATGGTGCGTTCCGACAAGGCCGGATCGGGCGTGATGTTCACCGTCGACACCGAGAGCGGTTTTCCGGACGTGGTCGTGATCAATGCCGCCTGGGGGCTCGGGGAGAACGTGGTGCAGGGCAGTGTCACGCCGGACGAGTATGTGGTCCACAAGCCGCTGCTCGATCGCGACGATCGCGTGCCGATCATCGGCCGCTCCCTGGGCACCAAGGAGAAGAAGATGGTCTTCTCGGGCAACGGCGAGGAGGCGACCAAGAACGTCGACACCCCCAAGAAGCAACGACAGACCTACGTGCTGGCCGACGAAGAGGTGCTGACGCTGGCGCGCTGGGCCTGCGCGATCGAGGATCACTACGGCCACGCGATGGACATCGAGTGGGCCAAGGATGGCGAGAACCACGAGCTCTACATCGTGCAAGCCCGCCCCGAGACCGTGCACTCGCAGCGCCGCCAGGACCCGCTGCGCACGTATCGGCTCAAAGAGGAGGGGAAGCGGTTGGTGGAGGGGGTCGCGATCGGCGATCAGATCGCCAGCGGCACGGCGCGCATCATCGACGATCCGTCCGAGGCCGACGATTTCGAGGATGGGGAGATCCTCGTCACGGCGATGACCGATCCCGATTGGGTGCCGATCATGAAGCTCGCCGGCGGGGTGGTGACCGACTACGGAGGGCGCACGGCACACGCGGCGATCGTCAGCCGTGAGCTCGGCATCCCGGCGGTCATCGGCAGCGAGGATGCGACCACCACACTCCAGGACGGTCAGACGGTGACCCTCTCCTGCGCGGAGGGGGAGCGCGGAACGGTCTACGAGGGCGAACTGGAGTACGAGAGGGAGTCGGTCGATCTCGGCGAGCTGCCCGAGGTCGAGACGCAGATCATGCTCAATCTCGGAAGCCCGGCCGGCGCATTCCGCTGGTGGCGCCTGCCGGCCCGCGGCATCGGATTGGCGCGGATGGAGTTCATCATCGGCAACATGATCCGCACGCATCCGATGGCGCTGCTGCACCTCGACGATCTCGAGGACCGCGACGCGCAGCGCGAGATCCGCGATTTGGTCCGCGGCTACGAGGATCCCGCGGACTACTTCGTCGAGACGCTTTCGCGCGGGATCGCCCGCATTGCGGCTTCCCAATACCCCCATCCGGTCGTGGTGCGCATGAGCGACTTCAAGACCAACGAATACGCCGATCTGCTCGGAGGAGCGGCCTTCGAGCCCGAGGAGGCCAATCCGATGCTGGGCTTCCGGGGCGCTTCACGCTACTACAGCGATCGCTACCGGGAGGGCTTCGCACTGGAATGCCGGGCCATCTGGCGGGCGCGCAGCGAGATCGGCCTGGAGAACATCGTGGTCATGATCCCGTTCTGTCGCACTGTGGAGGAGGCCGCACGCGTGCTGGAAGTGATGGCGGACCATGGACTGGAGCGGGGTCGCGACGGTCTCGAGGTCTACATCATGTGTGAGATCCCGGCGAATGTGGTGCTGGCCCGGGAGTTCTCCAAACAGTTCGACGGCTTCTCGATCGGCAGCAACGACCTCACGCAGCTCGCCCTGGGGATCGACCGCGATTCGTCCGAGCTGGCCGAGCTGTTCGATGAGCGCAACCCAGCCGTTCAGGAGCTGATCCGCCAGGTGATTCGCGCCGCGCACGACGCCGGCCGACGGGTGGGCATCTGCGGGCAGGCGCCGAGCGATCATCCCGAGTTCGCGGTCTTCCTCGTCGAGGAAGGCATCGATTCGATCTCGATCAATCCCGACAGCACGGTGCGCGTCCTCCAGGAAGTCGCCAGGGTCGAGGAGCGCCTGGGCCGCTCTCGTGCGGGGGGCGATCATGCCCGCGGTTCGGAGGCGGTGACCGCCCGCGGGGAGCCGCATGCTGGGCATTCGGTCGCCGGCCGAGAGGGATCGGGTGGCGGCCGATGAACGCCGAACGCACACCAGAGGGAACCGGGGCGCCCGCCAGCGCCGGCGCGGCAGGGACCGCGCGCCGTTTGCGGCGCGAGGGGACGGTCGTCGGTGTGCAGGGCAGTGTCGTCACGGCGCAGTTCCCCGAGGATTTGCCAGGACTACACGAGCGCCTCGAGACCGAGGGACAGACGACGGTCGTCCTGGAGGTGGTCTCTCATCTCAGCGACGAGCGCGTGCAGGCGGTGGCGCTCACGCCGACATCCGGACTCCAGCGTGGCGCGACGGTGGTGGGCCGCGGAGAGCCGCTCCAGGTTCCCGTGGGCCAGAAGCTGCTCGGGCGCATGTTCAACGTCTTCGGCGAGCCGATCGACCAGCGTGAAGCGCCCGAGATCGAGACGCGCCGGGCGATCCTGCAACCCCCCGTGCCATTGAAGAAACGCGTGACCAGCACGGAGATCTTCGAGACCGGCATCAAGGCGATCGATCTGCTGGCGCCGCTCGAGCGGGGCGGGAAGGCCGGGCTCTTCGGCGGCGCGGGGGTCGGCAAGACGGTGCTGATCATGGAGATGATCCACAACATGGCGGCCCACCATGAGGGGGTCAGCATATTCTGCGGGATCGGTGAGCGCTGCCGTGAGGGCGAGGAGCTCTATCGGGAGATGCAGGAGGTGGAGGTCCTCGAGAAGGCCGTGCTCGTCTTCGGACAGATGAACGAGCAGCCCGGGGCCCGCTTCCGTGTGGGACATGCGGCCCTGACGATGGCCGAATACCTGCGCGACGAAGGACGGCAGGATGTGCTGCTGCTGATCGACAACATCTTCCGTTTCGTACAGGCGGGCGCGGAGGTGTCGGGACTTCTGGGAGAGATCCCCTCCCGCGTGGGCTACCAGCCGACGCTGGCCTCGGATCTGGCCGGTCTCGAGGAGCGCATCTGCAGTACGCGCAGCGGCGCGATCACCTCGATCCAGGCGGTCTACGTCCCGGCGGACGACTTCACCGATCCCGCGGCCGTGCACGCCTTCGGCCACCTCTCGGCCTCCGTGGTGCTCTCGCGAGACCGGGCCAGCCAGGGCCTCTACCCGGCCATCGACCCGCTCGGCTCGGAGTCGAAGATGCTCGCCCCGCACGTGGTCGGCGAACGGCACTACGAGGTGGCGCGCCGCGTACGCTCGGTCTTGGCGAGCTACGAGCAGCTCAAGGACATCATCGCCATGTTGGGCCTCGAGGAGCTCTCCACCGAGGACCAGCAGACCGTCCGCCGCGCGCGTCGCCTCGAGCGCTTCCTCACGCAGCCCTTCTTCACGACGGAGGCCTTCACCGGGCAGAAGGGGCGTCTGGTCTCGCGGGAGGAGGCGCTCGAGGGGTGCGAGCAGATCCTCGAGGGGCGCTTCGACGAGCGGCCGGAGAAGGCCTTCTATATGCTCGGCGGGATCGAGGAGGTCGGAACGCAAGGCAAGCGCGCCGCGCAGAAGGAAGCCGAACAGGATGCGGATGAGGATTCTGACACCGACGCGGGTGATCGCGGATCGGAAAGTGAAGAAGATCTGCGGCGAGGCTCCTGAGGGGGCCTACTGCCTGCTGCCGCGTCACGTGGATCTGGTGGCGGTCCAGGTCCCGGGCCTGCTCTCGTATGCGCCGCGCGATGGTGCGCCCCAGTGGGTCGCGGTCGATGAGGGGGTGCTGGTGAAGCGTGGAGACGAGGTCTGGATCTCGGTGCGCGACGCCACGCCCGGGACCGACCTCGAGGCGCTGCAGGAGGTCGTCGAGGAGCACTTCGCGAAGCTGAATCGGCGCGAGCGGGAGGCGCGCGCCGCGGCGGCACGGCTCGAGGCCGACTTCGTGCGGCGCTTCCTGGAGATGAGTGAAGATGTGCGCACGTAGCTCGGAACCCCACCGGTCGGAGCCGCGCTTCGCGAGGGATGTGCGCCGCAAACAGGCGCGCAAGCTGCGCGCTCGGCGCCAGCGGTCGCGCAGTCTCTGGTTTGGTTTGGGGATGTTCGGGCTGGTCGGGTGGGCGGTGGCCGTGCCGACGCTGATCGGGGTGGCGGCCGGCATCTGGCTCGACGCCCGCGACGTGGGGGGACCCCTCTCCTGGACGCTGACGCTGCTGATCGTCGGTGTGGCGCTGGGTTGCATCAACGCCTGGTACTGGGTCCGGCGCGAACGTGCGGAGATCTTTCGCAAGTCGGCGGGGGACGATGATGATTGATCCGGTCTCCTTGGCACTCGGGCTGCTCGTCGGAGCGATCCTCGGGGCGGTCTTCTTTGCCGCCCTGTGGGGCACGGTGCGCCTGGTGCCCCATGTCCGCTGGCCGGGACTCGTGGTGCTGGGGAGTCTGCTGGTGCGGTTCGGCCTGGCGTTGATCGTTCTTTGGTGGGTCGCGCGGAGCTGGGACTGGCCGGCGGTTCTGGCGGCGCTGCTCGGATTCCTGGGCGCGCGCCTGCTCGCCACGCGTCTCTGGGGCACGTCGCGGCCCAGCGCCTGCGAGGGCGTCGCGCCGCATCTGGATCCGCCGGATGGAGGGAACTAGCGGTGGACATCGATCCGGATGTCATCGTGCTCTTCGAGTTGGGTCCGCTGCGGATCAACGCCACGCTGGTCTTCTCCTGGGTGGTGATGCTCCTGCTGATCGGGCTGGCCTGGCTGGTTACCCGTCGGCTGCGCGTCACACCGCCGCGCTCGCGCTGGCAGATCCTGCTCGAGGCGATCGTCGGCTACATGCGCGAACAGATCCGCGAGGTGACCGGGCATGACGCCAGTCGCTACCTGCCCTTCATCGGCACGCTGTTTCTCTACATCTCGCTGTCCAATCTGCTGGCGTTCGTGCCGGGCTATCATCCGCCGACCGGGTCGGTCTCGACGACCGGCGCCCTGGCGCTGTGTGTCTTCCTGGCCGTGCCGACCTACGGCATCGCGCAGCTCGGCGTGGGCGGATACCTGAAGCGCTATCTGCAGCCCACGCCGCTGATGCTGCCGTTCCACCTACTGGGGGAACTGTCCCGCACGCTGGCCTTGGCGGTGCGTCTCTTCGGCAACGTGATGAGCGGAACCATGATCGCAGCGGTGCTGCTCTCGGTGACCCCGCTGATCTTCCCGGCCGTGATGCAGGCGCTCGGGCTGCTGATCGGTCAAATCCATGCATACATCTTCGCCGTGCTGGCGCTGGTCTACATCGGGTCCGCCAGTCGGCGGCAGGAGGAACAGAGCTAGCCGCGGCGCGCGAGACGGCGGAGCTCCGCTCCGTGTCGGCCGTGCGCGTTGGCGGACCGAAGGGAGACGAGATGGAAGCAACGGAACTGGTGGCGCTCGGTTCAATCGTGGCCTCCGGCCTGACGATCGGGCTCGGGTCGATCGGCCCGGCACTCGGAGAGGGACGCGCGCTGGCGCAGGCCCTCAGTTCGATCGCGCAACAGCCGGATGAATCGAACACGATCACCCGGACGCTATTCGTGGGTATGGCGATGATCGAGTCGACGGCGATCTACTGCTTCGTGATTGCCGTCATCCTGCTCTTCGCCAATCCGTTCTGGAATCACTTCACCCAATCCTAGGATGCGCACGTG
>WJJG01000167.1 GCA_014729815.1 Candidatus Eiseniibacteriota bacterium | reverse complement strand
GATGCGGGCCCCGCCGCGGTCGCTCCGCGGGGCAAGATGGCCGGCCGGTCTGCCGATCCCGTATGGCAGGGCGGTGCGCGACGGATAGGAGAAGAGAGATGATGGCGCCCGGCTCACAACCGAACCAGGAAACATGGCGCGGCCGCCGGGTGCTGGTGACCGGCGGGGTGGGCTTCATCGGCTCGCACGTCGTCGATGCGCTCGTATCGCGCGGCGCCGAGGTGCGCGTGCTCGACAATCTGCAGGCCGGGCGTGAGGAGAACCTCCGCCAGGTGCGCGAGGCGATCGATCTGCGCATCGGAGATCTGCGCGATCCGCAGGCGGTCGATGCCGCGGTGCGCGGGTGCGAGATCGTCTACCACATAGGGGCCAACGCGTCGGTGCCGGCTTCGGTCGAGGATCGCGAGTACGACTTCAAGACCAACACGCTGGGAACGTACCATGTGGCGGACGCAGCGGTGCGCTACGACGTGCACCGGATCGTCCAGGCCTCCACGGCGGCGGTCTACGGTCCGCCCCAATACACACCGGTGGACGAGCAGCATCCGCTGATGCCGATCTCCCCCTACGGAGGATCGAAGCTTGCCGCCGAGCGCTTGCTCTCGGCGTACGCGCACACGTTCGAATTCGAACTCTTCTGCGTGCGCATCTTCAACACCTATGGTCCACGGCAGCCGCGCTACGTGGCCTACGATCTGATGATGAAGCTGGCCCGCGATCCACGACGCCTCGAGGTGCTCGGGTCGGGCAACCAGCAGCGCGACTACTGCTACATCTCCGACATGGTCGCGGCGCTGATGATCGCCGGTTCCCGGCCGATCGAGCGCGTCGAGGTCGCCAATATCTCCGGAGGACGCACAACCAGCATCCGCGAGCTGGTCGCCTTGATCCTCGAGACGCTCGGCTTGCGTGACACCGAGGTCGTCTACGGTCTCCCTTCCTGGAAGGGTGACATCGATGTTCTCTCGGGCGACATCCGCAGGTTCTGCAGCTTCGGCTGGCAGCCCGAGGTGCCCATCGAGGAGGGGCTGCGACGCATGGCGATCGATCTGGGCCTGCTTCCCTCGGAGGAGCGGTGAGCGCCGGGACCTCACGGATCCGCGTGGCGCTGATCGGCGACTACCCGATCCGCGAGGACGCGATCCATGCAGGCGGCGTGCAGTCGGTGACGCACGGCCTGGCCCATGCGCTGGCCCGCCGCAGCGACATCGAGTGTCACGTAGTCTGCGCCACGCGCGATCCAGAGACTCGCATCCGGCGGCTCGCGGATCTGACGGTTCACTACCTGCCGCGCGTGCCGCTGCCGCGGCTGGCCACGTGCCATCTGCACGACGTACCGCGCATCAGGGCGGCCCTGCGACGGATCGAACCGGACATCGTCCATGGACAGGGACAGGATCGCCATGGGCTGGCCGCCGTGCGCAGCCGACGGCCGACCGTGATCACGCCGCACGGTGTGATCTTCCTCGAAACCCCGCTGCTGGTCTCACACGCCCTCGATCTGGCCGGAAGACTGAAGCGCGCGATCATGGATGGCATCGAGCGAGAAGTCTTCCGCAGCGCCCGCGACATGATCATCATCTCGCGCTACCTGCCACGCATCTACGGACCGATGCTCACCGCTCGCGCCCACTTCATCGAGAACCCGATCGACCCGGCCTTCTTCGATCTTCGGCGCGCACCCGAGCCGGGGCGACTGCTCTTCGCCGGCACGGTGGTTCCCCGCAAACGCGTCGACGATCTGGTCCATGCCCTCGGTCTCGTACACCGCGCCGCCGCGCAGAATCCGGATCGGCCCCGACCCACCCTGCGCATCGTCGGTCCGCTCGTCGATCCGGTCGCGGTGTCTCGCGTGCGCGGGCGGATCGCCGAGTTCTCCCTGGACGAGCATGTCGCGCTGACCGGCCCGCTGCCCCAGTCCGATCTGCTCGAGGAGTACCGCCGAGCTGCCGCGCTGGTGCTCGCCTCGCGCGAGGAGACCGCCCCGCAGGTGATCGCGCAGGCGATGGCCTGCGGCCTGCCGGTCATCTCCTCGGACGGCGGCGGAGTTCCGCAGATGGTGCGCGATGGTGAGACCGCGCTGCTCTTCCCGGTCGGGAATACGGCCGCGGCCGCCGAGCAGATCGGCATGCTGCTCCAGGATGACGGCGTGCGCGGCACGCTGGCAGCGCGGGGGCGCGCTGCCGCGCGCGAGCGCTTCCATCCCGACGCAGTGGCGCAGCAGACCGTGGCGGTCTACCGGCAGGTCCTCGAGGAACTCGCATCCAGTCGAGCGCGCTGATCCGGGCGCGCCCCCTGGGAACTGCGATCCGCGGGGCTCCCACCCGGGATCGCAGAGGGCGCGCCTTGCAACGCTCCCGCACGGCGACTAGCATCTCCGCCAAGATGACTCCCAAGCCACGTATGCGCCGGCCCGTCTGGGCCAACCTGCCGCAGGAGGAGCTCCTCGAGCTACGCCTCTGCGACCTGGGTCTCAAGATCGAGGGCACCGCGCTCGAACAACGCACCTCGCGCGTGCAGCAGGAGCTCGAGCGCCGGGGCCTGCGCTTCCGGCCCTACTTCTGGCTCTCCGACGACTGGTTCACACCGAGCGGCATGACCGGTTGCGCGATTCCCTTCTATCTCGCCCACCCGCGACTGATCCGTCTGGAGCGCAAGCAGATCGGAGAGGCCGAGGGCGCGCGGCGCGAGTGGTGCATGAAGCTGTTGCGTCACGAAGTCGGACATGCCATCGATCATGCCTTCCGCCTCACGCGCCGCCGCAAGCGGCAGCAGCTCTTCGGACGCTCGACCATCGGCTACCCGCGCTACTACCGCCCCAATCCATACAGCCGGCGTCACGTGCAGCATCTCGAGTACTGGTACGCACAGAGCCATCCGGACGAGGACTTCGCCGAGACATTCGCGGTCTGGCTGGCACCGCGTTCGCGCTGGCGCCAGCGCTACGCCGAGTGGCCGCGCGCGCTGCGCAAGCTCGAATACGTGGACGCCCTGATGCGGGAGTTGGCCGGGGAACGGCCGCCCGTGCGGACGCGCGCCCGCCTCGAATCGGTGCGCACGCTCCGCAAGACGCTGCGCGAACACTACCACCGCAAGCGCAGTGTCTACGCCGTCAAACCGACTGACATCTACGACCGCGACCTTCTGCGACTCTTCACGCGCCGTCGGCCGCGCACGGGTCGGGAGACCGCGGCCGGTTTCATCCGCCGCGTGCGGCCGGAGATCGTCCGCGCGGTGGCGCGCTGGACGGGCGAGCATGGCTACGTGCTCGAACACGTGCTCAAGGACATGCTCGCTCGCTGCCGCGAACTGCGTCTCTACGTGCAGGGATCCGAACGACAAGCCAGGCGCGACTTCACGATCCTGCTCGTCAAGCACACGATCGATGCGCTCTACCGCAACCGCCGGTGGGTGGAGATGTGAAACCGCTGCGAATCGTGGCGCTGATGCGCGAGGAGTTGCTGCCGCCCCCGTCGATCGAGGGACTCAGCGATGACGAGGTCACCGCGGCCCCGTGGAAGACCGAGTACGACGTCGTCGTCACCCTGCAGGAGTTGGGACACCGCGTCCGTCCGCTGGGCGTCTACGATGACCTGCGGCCGATCCGGCAGGCCATCGCGCGCTACAGGCCGAACATCGCCTTCAACCTGCTCGAGGAGTTCGGCGGTTTCGCCGCCTTCGATCAGAATGTGGTCAGCTACCTCGAGCTGATGCGCCTGCCGTACACCGGATGCAATCCGCGGGGCCTGCTGATTGCGCGCGACAAGGCGCTGACCAAGAAACTGCTCGCGTTCCATCGCATTCGCGTTCCCGACTTCGCCGTCTTCCGCCGCGGGCGACAGATCCGCCGCCCGCGGCGCCTGCGCTTCCCGCTCTTCGTCAAGTCGGTCAGCGAAGACGCCTCGCTGGGCATCTCGCGCGCCTCTCTCGTCGCGGATGAAGACAGCCTGGCGGCGCGCGTGGCGTTCGTCCACGAGCACGCCGGCAGCGATGCGATCGCCGAGGAGTTCATCGACGGCCGCGAGCTCTACGTGGGCGTACTCGGCAACGCGCGCCTGGATGTCTTCCCGGTCTGGGAGCTGCTTTTCGAGAGGAAGCGCGAGGAGATGCCGCTGATCGCCACCGCGCACGCGAAATGGAATCTCAAGTACCAGAAGAAGTGGGGGGTCACCAGCCGTGCGGCGAAGGACCTCACTCCGGAGATGACCCGCCGCATCCACCAGCGCTGCCGTCGAATCTACCGCATCCTGAATCTCTCCGGCTACGCGCGCATGGACTTCCGCCTGGCGCCCGACGGCGCGCTCTACTTCCTCGAGGCCAACCCGAATCCGCAGCTCGCCTACGGCGAGGACTTCGCCGAGTCGGCCGAGCTGCGCGGGATTCCCTACGACCGACTGCTGCAGCGGATTCTGAATCTGGGTCTGCGCTGGCACGCGCAGCGGGGCGGACAGGCGACGTGACGGGATTGGAAAGGGGACCCGTCTCGAGCGCCCAGGGCCTCCCGCCGCATCGTCCCCATGCGACGGCCTCCGCACGCGGCGTCTTGCGAGACGATCTACCGGATGTATCCCAGATCGCGGAGCTGCTGGAGCGTCTCCGGATCGAGTCGCGATTCGATCAGGTCGAGCCGCTGACGCTCGAGTCCCGCCAGCGTGGCCAACAGGTAGCTGCGCAGCAGCTGCAACGTATCCGGCTGCTCGGCCCCCACATCGCGCAGCTCCCCTGGATCGCGCTGCAGGTGATAGAGCCGTAGATCCGGCTGCTCCGGATCGCCGCGCTGGACCAGTTTCCACGCTCCGAGGCGCAGCGCGTAGAGCTGCGGCGGGAGCTCGCTGAGCACCGCCTGCGCGAAGCGCGGCGGATAGGCGGGCTCTGGTTCCCCGAGACCGGGGGACCGGTCGGCCTCCCCCCCCGATCCCGTTGGCCCCCCGGTGCTTTCTGAGCCGGCGAGCAGCTCGGGGATCGGGCGACCTTGATGGAGCGGTGGCACCTCGAGTTCGAGGATCTCGAGCAGCGTGCGTAGCAGATCGAGCATCGCCACCGGACGATCGATCACCACCCCCTGCGCGAGGCCGCCGGGCGGCCGGTAGGCCATCGGCGAGCGCACCAGCTCATCGTAGATCGCGTGGCCGTGGTACCAACCACCGTGATCCCCGAACTGCTCCCCATGGTCGGTGAGGAACAGCAGGTGTGCGCGCGCCAGCAGACCGCGCCGCTCGAGCTGCTCGAGCAGTCGTCCGACATGCCGGTCGCAGGCTCGGATCTCGCCATCGTAGCGCGCCACCATGCCGGCGAGCGCCTCGGGCGGGACGGTCACGGGAGAGGCGAGGCATTCCCAGTCGATGCAGCGCGCATCCTCGCTGTAGTCCTGAAAGAGCGGCGGCACACTGGGGCCGGCAGGCGCCCCCGGCGCCACTGCGGCGAGATCGTCTCGTCCAGGCGCGTACGGTGAATGCGGCTCCATGTAGTGGAGATAGGCGAAGAGCGGCTCGCCCGACGCTTCGTCCGTGCCGAGCCAGTCGAAAAAGGCGCGGTTGATGCGCCAGCCGTACTTTGTATCCGGGAGCCGCCGAGTCCGCTGCGCAAGCTGCTCGATGGCCGTGTGACGCCGATGCGTCCACCAGGGCGCGCTGGGCGGAAAGTAGCGCTGGAAGCCCTGCGCGAATCCGCCTTGCGGAGTCACGATGCGATTGGCGATGAAGGCCCCGGTGCGATAGCCGTAGCTGCGGAAATGCTCGGCCAGCGTGGGCGCGGACTCCGGAATCGCTTCGAACGGGCCGCGCACACCGCAGGAAGTCGGATAGAGACCGGTGAAGAGGCTGGCGATCGAGGGGATCGTCTTGTTGCTGGGCGTCTGCGCATGGCGGAAGACGAAGCTCTGCGAAAGGAGGCGGTCGATGTTCGGACTCGTGGGGCGCGGGTAGCCAAAGAAGGAGAGATGGTCGTAGCGCAGCGTGTCGATCAGGATGACGACCAGATCGGCGCGAGGCCGGGCCTCCGCCCCCGGGCGCAGGGCAATCCGCTCGGCGCGGGGCCAGGATCGGATCATCAGGACGCCGCCCAGCAGGATCAGCCCCGCAAGAAGCAGCAGCCCGACCTTCCCGGCAGCTCCACCGGCCGCGGCCCGCCCGGCGCCCCTCCGCCGGCGGCGCACGAGCAGCGCCACCATGCCCACGCTCAGAGCGATCCCGCCCAACACGATCCCGGCGGCGAAGATGCGTCCGACCCAACTCCTCAGGGGAGGCGCCCAGGGCGCGGTCACGATCCAGTAGGGCACCACCACTGCGAGCTCGAGCAGCAGGTAGGCTCCGAAGGCGAGCAATGGGAAGCGATCCAAAGGCTGGCGCCAGAACAGGAGGCGGCAGGCCAGCAGCAAGGCCGCCGCCAGCAGCATGTGGAGCAACGCCCCGTAGGACACGTCCGTGAGATCCGCGGTTCCCAGGCCCGCGGAAGAGAGGGCCTCGACCAGGCCGGCGAGCAGCGCGCAAGGCAGCACCAGGAGGGCCGCCAGACCCAGGGCGCCCCAACGATGCATCGGTGCTCGTTCGTCTATACGGTCCGCAGTCATCGCCGGCTCCCGATCGCCAGGTCTGCAGCAGCACCCATTCGTTCCTCGGCGTCTACGCCCCCATCAGCAGCTTCAGGATCGCACCACACGCGGCGATGATCACGAAGATGCGCACCCACTTCTTCCCCCGGGCGATCACCAGCCGCGCGCCGATCACTCCGCCGGCCATCGTGCCGATTGCCAGGATCAAACCCGTGATCCACTGCACCTGTCCGGCCTGGGCGAACATCAACAGAGCGGCCACCGTGAAGCAGAAGGCCAGAGCGAACTTGAGCGCATTGCCGCGCACGACATCGAATCCACCGAAGAGCACCAGCGAAGTGATGATCAGCGTGCCCAGTCCGGCCTGCAGGAAGCCGCCGTAGAGGCCCATCAGGAAGAAGATCGGATAGACGTACCAACGAATCCGCCCGATCGCATGTTCCTGCGCCCAGCGCTTCGGATCGACCAGAACGGTGACCAGCATGACGCCGAACAGCACCGCTGCGAGTTTGCGGAAGAGCGACTCATCGAGATACGCCGCCGCGTAGGCGCCGAGGAGCGAGCCGAGCACCATCGGAATCGCCAGGGGCGGCAGGTGCCGCCACGGGCGCACGCGGGATCGATGATAGGTGGCGATGCCGGCGCCGCACTGCAGGGCGATGGCCACGCGATTGGTGGCATTCGCGATCTGTGGCGGCAGTCCGATCATCAGCAACAGAGGCAAGGTGACGAAGGAGCCGCCGCCGGCCAGCGCATTGATGATGCCGCACGCCACGCCCCCCGCGATCAGCACCGGAACCTGCCAGAGTTCCACGGTGCCTCCCTATTCGACTGCGCGGACCCAGAAGAGCGGCTGCCCGAACTGGACTTCGCTGACGTCCTCGGCCAGGATCTTGACGATCTCACCGCGCTCCGGCATGCCGGCCCCGCCATAGGTGATCTGATTGAAGCACTTCATCACTTCGACCAGGCCGAGCACATCGCCCGCCGCGATCTGCTTGCCTGCGTCGACGAAAGGCGGGTCATCGGGCGCCGGGCGCCGGTAGAAGATCCCCTCGGAGGGAGCGGAAACCACGATCACATCCTCTCCGGCTGCCTCACCCGCAGCCGCCGCGCCGCCGCCGGCTCCTGCGGCCACTCCTTCTCCTCCCGACAAGACACGCGGATCGAGCCGCGCCAGCGGCGCGTCGTACTCGACCGGACCGTAGGCGTTGGGGATGAAGGCCTCCGTGATGCGCCCCTGCACGTCGCGCGGCAGGCGTAGGACGTAGCGCCGGCCGAGGACCTTCATCGCGATGACGCGGTCGAGCGGGTTGAGGAAGATCCCGGTGCGCGGGGCGCCGTCGGCCATCCCGACGATCGGCGAGGCGACGATCAGGGTCTCCGGATCAGACCGGTCGGGTCGAACCCGGGCGATCAGTGTGTTCTCGGCCATGGTTTCTCTCCGCTTCCTCGCTGCTGCACCGCGCGGCTCTCCACGCTGCGCCCGCGGCTGCCGTCGTCTGCTACGAGCCGTCGAAGTCGGTCAGCACGGCCAGATCGTGCATCGACCAGATGCGCGGGTTCTTGACGCGCCGATACCCGTGCGCCTGATAGCACATCTCGACCAGCGTCACGAGGTAGTCCCGCAGCTCGTCGACCGCCACGATCTCGTCGGTGTCCATCTGGCAGGCGGCCTTGTAGGGATCCATGTCCTTTTCGATGCGACCCTCGACGGCCTTCATGCCGGCCTCGACCTTGGCGCGTTCATCGGAGTCTTCCGTGACGATCTGGAAGTTGTCGTCTAACTTGGTGCGGAAGGTGCCGATCGCCAGCGTGCGCCCTTCCATGACCGCCAGACGCGTGAGCGGCGTCGAGATCTGCACGAACGGCTCGTAGGGCAGGCCGGTCATGGCGTAGTAGCCGGCGCCCGACGCCTTGCGCAGCAGCACGGTGATCATCGGCGTCGTGTTGGTCGAGTTGGTGTAGAGCAGATTCGATCCGTAGCCCAGCAGACCGTGCTTCTCGGCCTCGAGACCGATGTCGAAGCCGGAGATGTCCTGCAGCCACAGGATCGGGATGCCGTCGGAGTTGCAGGCCCGCGAGAACTGCGAGATCTTGGCGATCCCCTCCCGATACAGGATCCCCCCGGGACGCGAACGCTCCTTGAGCTCGGGGTGCGGCGTGAGCTGCTGGTTGTTGGTGATGATCCCGACGTAGAGGCCGCCGATACGGGCGATGCCGGTGACCATCTCCTCGCCGGTGTGCGGCATCAGCTCCCAGAAGAGCGAGGCGTCGACCAGGCGGGCGATGATCTGGCGCACGTCGTAGACCACCCGATGGTCGGTCGGCAGCAGACCGTTGAGTTCGTGGGTCGGGAAGCGCGGGTCGGCCGGCGCGAAGCCGTGCCGGTAGTAGTCGATCGCGCTGCTCGGGAGCTGGGCGACGGCCTGCCGGATGCGCTTCATCATGGTCGGATCGTCCGGCACGCGCTCGTCGGCGCAGTTGGAGAGATGCACATGGATGTTGGGTCCGCCGATCGAAAGCGAGGTGATCTTCTGCGACTTGCCGCCCTTCACCAGTGCCGCCCCGGCGATCACCATGTAGGCCTGCTCGGTCATGAAGAGCTGATCGGAGATGATCGGCATGTAGCCGCCGCCGGCGATGCAATCGCCGAGGACGCCGGCGATCTGCGGGACCCCGGACGCCGAGAGGAGCGAGTTCATCTTGAAGATGTAGCCTGCACCCGTGCGCCCCGGGAAGGTCTTCGACTGCTCCGGCAGGAAGAGCCCCGAACAGTCGACCAGGTAGATGACCGGCAAGCGCAGCCGCAGCCCGACCTCCTGGGCGCGCTCGATCTTCTCGGGCGTCAGCGGCCACCAGGAACCGGAGGCCACCGTGTTGTCGTTGGCGATGACCACGGTCAGGCGGCCGTGGATGCGCACGAAGGCGGTGATCACGCCGGCCGCGGGAGAAGTGCGGGGTGGATCGCCGAAGCCGAGGCCGTAGTTGACGAAGGTGCCGATCGGGAAGATCGTCGTGCCCGGGTCCTTGAGGATCTCCAGCCGTTCCCAGGTGGTCAGCTTGCCCTTGGCATGCACCCGGTCGACGTACTCCTGGCCCCAGCCGCTGCGCACCTCAGCGCGGCGCTCGCGCAACCGCGCGTTGAGCGTCTCCATGCGGGTGCGGTTCTCGTCGTAGCTCTTCGCCTCGGCGGCCTCCTCGACCGGAGTGCCCACCGGATGCAGAATCACCTTGGCCATCGTCGGTCCTCTCCTGGGTTCGGGAACGGCCCTGCAGTCTAGCGCAGGGCAGGCCTGTCCGGCGATAGTACCCGATGGGCGATCGAGATGCGAGCCAAGTCCTACGGGGAAAGGCGGCTAGCTGGGGCCGGGCGATTCCTCGCCGGATCCTCGATCCGGCGAGGACAGGGGAGCGCGGGCGGTGATTCGCGCCCGGTTCGGCGGGCCCGGTCGGGCGGCCGAATGCGGAATCGTCTTCCTTGCCGACGTGGAGCAGGATCGAGGACAATCACGGTGGGCGGCCGACTTCGGTGTCGCCTCCCCGAGATCCGTGCCAGCATCGGCCGCGGATTCGATCTCCTCACATGCAGGCGCGGCTCCCCGTGCCGCTGTCGACCGGCAACCAGGAGGACGTCATGCATCTCCCCCACTCGCTCGTGGCCCGCGCTCTGGCACTCTTCGTGGCTCTCGTCGGCGCCCCCCTGACGGCCGGAGCCGATACGCTTCTGGTGACCTCACTGGCCTCCTCGGGCAGCGGCACACTGCACGCGGCGATCGACGACGCCAACACGTACGCCGGTCCGGACACGATCGTCTTCACCGGGCTCTCCGGGACGATCACGCTCACCGATCCCCTCCCGGCTCTCACCGACGACGGCACGCTGATCATGGGCGAGACCGCCGACGACGCGATCCCGGCCCTGCCGGACATCACGCTGCAGTGCGACTACGTCTCGCTCGAGCCCGGGCTGTACTTCCAGCAGGCCAGTGACTGCGGTGCGCGCGGGCTCAACTTCCTGGGCTTCATCCATGCCGTCAAGATGGAAGGGCCCTGCTCGGGGAACTCGCTGGGGGCCAGTCTCTCGATCCGCACGGCCAACGTCATCGCGAACTCGACCGACACGGCCGTCTACCTGGTCGGTCCGGACTGCGACGGCAACACGATCGTCAACAACAACGTCGGCTCGAACGCCTATTGGGGCATCGGGCTGGTGGATGGCTGCAGCAGCAACGTGATCGGCGGCAACGGCGCCAACGAGATGAATGTCATCTCGGGCAACGACGGCTTCGGGCTCTTCCTCTCGGGAGACACCGCCCCGACGCAGGACAATCGGATCATCGGCAACCATATCGGCGTCGACTTCTACGGCACCGCGCCAAGTCCGAATGCCAGCGGCGGCCTGCACCTCTCCGGCCCACTGTGCCGCGGCAACGTGATCCACGACAACATCATCTCCGGCAACGACCAGGACGGCGTCGGCATCGAGAATGGGGCCCACCACAACACGCTCAGCAGCAACCACATCGGCATGGACATCAACGGCTCGTTGGCGATCCCCAACGGGGGCCACGGCGTCGACGTCAACGAGGCGGCCCACGACAACACGATCGGCCCGGGGAACCTGATCTCGGCCAACCTCGGATGTGGAGTACACGTCCGGCAGCTCGGCAGCGACGGCAACGAGATCGTCGGCAGCCTGGTGGGGCTCGATGGGACCGGCACGACGGCCTTCGGCAATGGCGAGGATGGAATCCAGTTCAGCGACGGCGCTCAGAGCTGCGTGGTGCAGGGCTGCACGGTGGCGGGCAACGGCCTCTCCGGCATCCACGTGACCGGCGCCGGCACCGATCTGCACCGCATTCGCGGCTGCCGCATCGGCACCGACGTGAGCGGCATGGTCGCCATCGCAAACGGCTCGACCG
>WJJG01000166.1 GCA_014729815.1 Candidatus Eiseniibacteriota bacterium | reverse complement strand
CGCCTGTGCGGGACGCGTTGCCCGCTGGGTCGATAGGCGGTTGCAGCCGCATCATCTGGCTGTCTCCGCCCCGATCGCCGACCTGCTGATCGGCCGCGGCTGGTTCCCCGCCGCGCGCGTGAGCGCGCTGCCCAACGGGGTCGCGCTTCCATCCGAAGAGGCGGTCGCTGAGGCCGAGAGACGGCGGCGTGCCGCCGGCGCCTCGCGCGAGGTTCGGGTCGGCAGCATCATGGAGTTCCGCACGCAGAAGGACCATGCGACCCTGCTGCGCGCCTTCGCCGCGCTGGGGCGCGCGGCGCCGCGGGCGCGGCTGATCCTGGTGGGGGACGGCCCGCGGCGGACGAGGATTGAGGAGCTGGCACGGCAGCTGGGGATCCGCGAGCGCGTGGAGTTCACCGGCACGGTGGCGGATCCGCAGCCCCTCCTGGCGACCTGGGACATCCTCGCGCATGCGGCCGAGTTCGAGGGCCAGGGGCTGGCACTGCTCGAGGCGATGGCCTGGCGACTGCCGGTCGTCGCGACCGGTGTGGCGGGCGTGCGTTCCACGGCGACACACGGCCGCGAGGGGCTGCTGGTGGCCCCGCGCGATCCGGCGGCCTTCGCCCGCGCCCTGCGGCAACTGGTGCGGGATGCGGATCTGCGCCAGCAGTTGGGGCGCCGGGGCCGGCGGCGTGTGGCGGACTGCTTCAGCCTGCAGACCTGGGGGACGCGGATGCTGCGGCTCTACGCGACGCTCACCGCCGATCCGGCGGCGATGCCGTCCGAGGACCGCTGCCCCTCGTAGGAGAGGCGCTGCCAGAGTCCGGTGACCGATAGCGATCTTCCGATGCGCAGCCCCAGGCGCGTCTGCACCCCTCGGCCCGCATCGCATGAACTCCACACGGGGCCGAGGAGCGCGTGCAGCGCGATGGGGGA
The DNA here is from genome assembly GCA_014729815.1 of Candidatus Eiseniibacteriota bacterium. Taxonomy (GTDB): domain Bacteria; phylum Eisenbacteria; class RBG-16-71-46; order CAIMUX01; family WJJG01; genus WJJG01. Next base: position 3,638 of record WJJG01000166.1, on the reverse strand, counting down.
CGAAAGACGGCGCTGGGCGCGCAGGCCGCACCCCAGGCGTGTCTCGGCGGCACCCAGCAGAACCGTGCCGCAGAGCCCGAGGTCCCAGCGCCAGCTCCCTTCGCGCGACGTACCGGTTCCGCGGGTGAGGCCGACTGCGGTGTGCAGGCGCAAGGCGGATCGATCCGCTGCGGGTCGGGATGTCTCTTGCACGACGAGCAGTCCCGATTCGAGGAAGGGGCGCACACGGGGGGGTGCGGATGGGCGTCTCGCGTGCGGCGGTCTGAGACGACTCACGAGCGGCCGAGGAGAAGCAGCAGGGCCCGGTGGCCTCTCGATTGTCGGTGGGGAGACCGGGCGGCGGCTGGCGGGATCAGGGCCACGAGGAGGAGGACCGACGCGGTCAGCGCGTGCCAGGATTTCGACGGCGCACGAGGCATGGGCTTGACCCTCTCTCCGCGCGGGTGGCCCGCGGCATCAGGATGGCCTGTGGTATACTCGTACCCAAGGGGCAGAGGCGCAACGCAGGGAGGCGTCGATGAGGCGGCAGGCGTGGAGCCGTAGATCACGGTGCGGGAGAACTTGCGGATGCGACGTTGGCGCCCGCTCGATCAGCCCGTCTGGGCCTGCCTCGCGCTTCTGGCGCTGTTCTGGTCGAGCTGCGCCACCGCCGCCGACCTCGTCAGCGAGCGCCAGAGCGAGCTGTTCGGCCTGACCCACCGCGATGCGTCCGATCGCTCCTACTTCCTGCTCTCCTACGTCGCCGCCAGCGGCTCGAGCTTCCAGGTCGACCCGGCGGTGCCATCCGAGAATCTGCCCTGCCGCGTCAACGACCTTCGCCTGGCCGTCGGATCGGGCGTCGACTTCGGCCCCGCCGGGGTGATGCTGCAGGGGTCCCTGCGCATCGGTCTCACAGACTCGGATTCCCCGGCGGCCGGCCCCCTCGAGCCGCAGAGCGCCGCACTGCGCGCAGCGCTCTATTGGGATGCCATGCGTCTTGCGGCGGGGCATCTGAGGCTGCGCAGCATCCATCGATGGGTGCGCCGCGTCTCCGCGGCGCAGTTCTCCGGTCGCGACGCCGTGGCCGGGGCGCCGCTGTGCGGTGCCTCGGCGTCGACGATGCTCGAGGCGGCGTGGGCGTGTGGCATCGGACGGCATGGTGGGTTATGCGCGCGGATCACTTGGGATCTGGGCGGGCCCCGCTGGCGGGTCGGATGCCCCCTGGCCGCGCATCTCGACTACCGCTGCTACGTCAACCGCCGAACCTACATCCAGCTCGGGGGTCTGCTCGGCCTCGAGCACCACGATCGAGGATGGCGACGGCACCCCGGTGTGGCGCTGGCGATCGGCGAAGCGCCCGGAGCCGCGAACGGGATGGACGTCAGTGGCTGGGTCCGCACCCTCGGGTGGGAGATCCGCCTGGCCTACCAGCCGGCCGAGGACGAGCCGCATTCGGGCACCCTGCTCGATCGCGGGTCCCTACTCTCCCTGGCCGTTCGTCTGCTGCGCTGACGCGCCCCCGCCCGCACGTCCCGCGATCCTGGTGAGGATGTACGACTCGATGCGCCGACGATGCGCAAGATAGAGCGTGAGCAGCAGCACGATCACCGCGCCCACGACCAGCCAGACCCGCCAGGGCACGCGATCCGCCGTGGCTCCCAGCCACGCGGATAGGAAGTGCCCGGGAAGCCGACCCAGCACGATCAGCCCCAGCATCGGAGCCCAGGGCAGCGGACTGAGGCCGATCGCCAAGCAGGCCAGATCGTCCGGCAGGAAGGGCAGGAGCAGCACGAGGAAGAAGAACAGTGGGCCAGCGCGCGCCGCCCAGCCATCGATGCGCTGCAGCGCCCGCGCCGACAGCCAACGAGTCAGCAGTGGCCGGCCCCCGTAGCGGGCCAGACCCAGCAGCAGCGCGCTCCCGGCGCCTACTCCGATGACCGTGTAGAGCGTGCCCTTCCAGGGACCGAAGAGGTAGCCGGCGGCCACCGCCAGCAAGTGCCCCGGAATCGGTGCCGCCACGACCTGCAAGACCTGCAGGCCGATCAGAAGGAGCGGGGCCGCGGCGCCCCAGGCCTCGAGCTGCGTCACCAGCGCGGAACGGCTACGGAAGAGCTCGACCCAGGGGCTTTGCAGAATCCAGAGCCCTGCCGCGGCGAGCAAGATCAGTAGGAAAAGGCCCACCAGGGCAAGCCCGGCGCGTGCGCGCTTGCGGCGATGCGCGGCCGGCCGGCTCATCCGCGTTCGCGCGCTCCTGACATCCATGGCGCTTCCTTCGGTCGGGTGCCCAGCGCTGGCCTCTCGCACGGCGATCCTAGCGGGCCGCACGCTCCGCCGAAAGCTGTGGCTTGCGTTGGAAAGCGATGGCGTCTATCCTGTTAGACTTATCTAACAGAGGGGGAGGAGATGCCCCGATCCGCTTCCACAGCCTCCACAGCCGCACGGGCCGAGGAGACGCGCCGGCCCGCCGGGCTCAGCGAAGCCCTCGAGGACTACCTCGAGATCATCCTGCAGATTGCGGCGCGACACCCGGTGGTGCGCGTGCGCGACATCGCGCGGGCCAAGGGCGTGCGCATGCCGACCGTCACGGCGGCACTGAAGCGGCTGGCGGCGCTCGGGCTAGTGGACTACCAGGCGCGGGAGCACCTCGTACTCACGCCCGCCGGAGCTTCGATCGCCAGCCGTATCCGTGGGCGCCACCGCTTCCTGACGCGCTTCCTGGGGCGGATGCTGGGTGTCTCCCCGGCCGTCGCGCGGCGGGACGCGTGCGGCCTCGAACACCATCTCTCGGCCGAGTCGCTCGAGCGGCTCACGGCGTTCGTCGAATACATCGAGACCTGTCCGGAAGTGGGCGGCGACTTCCTGCCCCGCTTCCGCGACTGCTTCGGTCGCGACGCGCGGCAGGCGATCTGCACCCACACGGCCTGTCCTCAATACGCACGCCAGGCCTCCTCACGGGGGGCGCCCCGGCGCGGCAGCCATGTGTTGGCTCCGGTTGCCAGCCTGCGCCCCGGCGTCTGCGGCGAAGTGGCGCGCATCCAGGCCGACGAGAGGCTGCGCGTACGCCTACAGCGGCGGGGACTGGTAGCGGGTGTCGAGGTGGAGGTCATCGGCGCCGGATCGCTGCGGGGGGCCGCGCGGGTGCGGGTCGACGGCCGGGACGTGCCCCTGGCGCCCCGTGAGGCGCGGGCGGTCTTCCTGGATACACGTCCGGCGCGGGAGGCGCGCGATGCAAGGACGTGAGCCGCATCTCCGGCACGGCGAGGAACTCACGCTCGAGCGGCTCCTGCCGTGCGAGCGCGCGTTCGTGCATCGGCTCCGCGGCTCGGAAGCCGTGCGCACGCGCCTGCGCGATCTGGGGTTCCGGGAAGGCGTCTGCGTGCTGATGATCAAGCAGGCCCCCCTGGCCGATCCGATCGAATTCCGGGTGCTGGGCGCCCATGTCTCGCTGCGGAGGACCGAGGCGCGTCTGATCGATGTTCGCGATCCGCAGCCGGTCGCACCGGGTACTTGTCGAACGGAGCGCGGAGAAGAGCCCTGCGAGCGATGGTTCGACCGCATCCGTCGGTGGGGACAGCGCCCGGGGCGGCGCGGCGGCCCGGGACCGGGTCGTGGGGAAGGCCGCGGCGGGCGCCGCCGCGCGGGGCCGCACCGCGGTGGCT
>WJJG01000165.1 GCA_014729815.1 Candidatus Eiseniibacteriota bacterium | reverse complement strand
CGCACGGTAGAGTCGTAGAGGAAGATCGAATGCTGGGGCTCCCCATGCTCTCCGAGCGCCTCGCCATGGTCGCTGATCACCCAGACGAGCGTGCGCGACGCCTCGCCGTGGGCCTCGATCGCATCCAGCAGGCGCCCGAGGCAGGCGTCCTGATAGGCCAGCTCGCCGTTGTAGGGCTGATCGGCATAGATGCGCGCGTGGGGCGGCGGTGGAACGTAGGGCGCGTGGGCATCGAAGAAGTGCACGAAGAGGAAGAAGGGGCGCGTCTCCTCGCCGCTGCGCCGCTCGGCGGCGTACTCCCCGATCCAGCGGATCGCCCGCTCGGCCACCAGCCCCCCGCGCAGCTCGACCGTCTGCGGCCCGAGTCCCGGCTCGGGACCCCAGAGGCGATCCTCGTAGAGTTCGAAGCCCTGCGCCAGGCCGAAGCGGCGATCGAGCACGAAGGCCGCCACGAAGGCCGCTGTCGCGTAGCCCCCCTCGTGGAACTGCTCGGCCAGCGTCCGCGCCTCCTCCGGCAGGGCATGCTCGACGTTCTCGCGCACCCCGTGCGCGTATGGATTCAGTGCGGTCATCAGACTGGCATGCGCGGGCAGGGTGTTCGGAGCGGGCGTGATCATCTCCTCGAAACGGAAGCCGTCGCCGAGCACGCGATCCAGCGCGGGCGTGGGCACGGGCCCGCCGCCGCATGCCGCCAGGCGATCGGGCCGGGTCGTATCCAGACTGATCAGAAGCACGTTCGGACGCTCCAGCGATTCGGAGGTCGGGTCCCAGGGCTCCTCGGAGATCGTTCCGCTGAGCAGGAGATAGGCCGCGACGGCGGCCACGATGATCAGAACGCCCCCTGCGACCCATGCCAGGCGGAGAGCTCCCCCTCGGGCCGGTCGCCCCGCGCCCGGCGCCGCGGGCGTTGCGGGACCACGCTTCCGGTGCGCTCGGCTGGGCGGTGACTTGCGCTTCATGGCGCGCAGTCTAGCACAGGCGCCCGCCGCTACGCAGCGCGCCGGCGCCGCGGGTGACACCCGCCCAATGGGCGGCTACACTCCGCTCGACGCGGGGCGCATCCCGGTTCGGTCTTCGAGGTCGGGAAATGGTGATGAGAGGCAGATCCAACATGCTCGCACCGACCATCGTCATCGGCGTCGTCGCCATCGCACTGCTCGCGATCGGCTACGTGCGGGGAGAGGGACAGCATCTGACCGGACTGCAGTACGCCCTGCGCATGACGCTCTCGATGCTGCCCCTGCTGCTGCTGGCGATGGTCGTGGCGGGGATGGTCCAGGTGCTGATCCCCAAAGAGCCGCTCGCCCGCTGGATCGGAGCGGAATCGGGCTTGCGCGGGATCCTGCTCGGCACGGTCGCCGGCGCGCTTGCGCCGGGCGGTCCCTACGTGAGCATGCCGCTCGCGGCCGGCATGCTTCAGGCGGGAGCCGGGATCGGCACGATGGTGGCGTTTCTGACCGGCTGGTCGCTCTGGGCGATCGGCCGGCTCCCGCTGGAGGTCGGAATCCTGGGGTGGAAGTTCACCCTGATCCGACTGGTCAGCACGCTGGTCTTCCCGCCGATCGCCGGCCTGATCGCGCAGTTCTTCTTCGGGCAGACCAAGGTCTGACCGCCGGCGGTGCGTGCGCCCGCCGGCTACTCGCAGAAGATGCGCACCGTATCGCCGTCGGAGGAATCGACGTCCACGGTCAGCTCGCGCAGCGCCTGGAGCAGCTCCTCCCCCTCCAAGCCGCTGAGCTGCGAGAGATCGATGCCCCGATCCTCGAGCTTCTCGCGCGCGTGTTCGGGCATCATGGCGCCCAAGCGGATCCCGGTGCGCACCAACGCCAGCGGCACGCGGATGTTCACCCGATCGCCGTCGGAGCTGTCGACCAGCACGCGGAGGTATTTCGGCGAGGCAGGTGCCTCTCGATCCGCTGCGCGTTCAACCACGGGCCCCGGGGCCCCGCTCTCCCGCGCATCGCCTCCGCCGGGCGGTGGCGCACCCTCCCCGATGCGATCGAGGAGCTGGCCCGCCTCCTCGGCGGTGATCTTGCCGTTCTCGAGCATGTCCAGGATCTGCTGCCGTTCCTTGTTCATCCGCGTACCTCCTCTCGATCGCCCCGGCGGCTGCGCGGGAGCGTTGCCGACCCGCAGCCGCGTGCGGACCTCAAATGAGCCGAATGTAGACTGCCGACCCCTCGCGCGGCTGGACGTCGATGAGCGTGCCCGAGAGCTGCCACAGCATCGCGAGCAGGAAGGCCAGGCGCGCGGGACGGTGGACACCCCGGCGCACGATCCAGGCCACCAGCGCCGTCACTCCGACGCAGAGCCAGGCCAACAGGTAGAAGGGCCAGAGCAGGAAGAGCGGCACCGGCAGCCAGACGCGCCGGGCGCTCTCGAACCGCAACACCGCGATCGCTGGGATCATGCGCCCATCCTCCGCAAGGCTTCCTGTACCGAGATTTCGCCACGCTCGAGTAATGCCAGCGTCTGCGCATGAGACGACGGCCCCTCGAAGTCGCGGTCGAGCTGCGCGACGATCGCGCTGAGCCGGTTCTTCACCGTCGGGTAGCTGATGCCGAAGAGGCTCTCCATCTTCTTGATCGAGCCATGGTGCCGCAGGAAGGCGATGACGAAGAGCTGATCGCGCTGCGGCAGGCGCGCGAGCGGCGGGATCTCGAATGCCCCCTCCAGGGTCAGTTCGCAGTCGTCGCAGCGCGTCCGTACCGGTGTCATCAGCTTCCCACAGCCAGGACAGACGGAAGAAGAAATATCCATTCCTAACTCCTTTCTAGGACATATTATCGGACAGGAGATTCATTTTGTCAATATTGATATTGATTTCTCTCATTCCGAGAGACACCGATCCTGGGGATTTGGAGGGCGCGCAATCGAGTTGCCTCTGTGGTCCGGTAACGGATTGATGGAGGAGGAGTTACTTTGACCTCACCCGCACCGGATGGTAGGAAGGATCCGCAGCGCCGCCATGCGAAAGGGGCCGCAATGCACCGATTCGCCAAGTCTGGTTTTCTGATCGCGCTGGGAATCGTGCTCGCCTTTCCGATCTTCAGCACGCTCTACTACACGATGGTCCGCACCTCGACCCCCCGCTTCTGCGCGACGTGCCACGAGATCCAGCCCGCGTACGAGACCTGGCGGAGCTCCAGCCATGCGCACAATGCCCAAGGCGTGGTGGCCGACTGTATGGACTGCCACCTGCCGGCGCCGCACGACACGTTCAACTTCTTCTACGCGAAGACGTTTCATGGACTCAAGGATCTGATCGCGCACTTCACCATGGAGGCCTACGACCGGCCGGAGATGCGCGAGCGCGCGTATCACTACATCAAGAACGCCCAGTGCCGGAAGTGCCATCGCGAGCTGCTGTACATCCCGCACAACCGCGGCGCCATGCTGGCCCACCGCACGGTGCTCTACCCGCGCCCCGGTTACGAGAAACGCTGCGTCGACTGCCACCGCGACCTGGTCCACAACCCCCGGCCACTCTACGCCGCCCGGACCCGGCTGCGTGCCACTGGCCTATCCCCGGACATCTCCGGTAGTCGGCGAGCGCAAGGAGGATTGCGGCCATGAAGACCGGCTCGATCTCGAGGCATGCCCCCCAGCGGACGCGCGCGCGCTCCTGGGGCCCGCCGCTCATCACCGCCCTGGCGGTTCTGACCGCGGGGGCTGCGATTCCCGCGCCCGCGCAGGATGCAGCCAATCTCCTCCAAACCAAGGAGTTTCGCCTCGAGCGGAGCATGGCGCCGCAGGCGGTCGCCTGTCTCGAGTGCCACCGCACCGCGACGCCCGCGATCTTCACCGACTGGGCGCGCAGCGGTCATGCGCGGGCCAACATCACCTGCCTCGACTGCCACCTGGCCGAATCGTTCGACCCGGACGTCAACCGCCGCCACGAAGAGCAGTACCGGCGCAGCGACCATCCCTACGGCACGCGGGACTACTACGTGCCCGTGGCCTCGGTCGTGACACCGCGGGACTGCTCGCGCTGCCACCCGGACGAGACGGAGCAGTACGACCGCAGCAAGCATGCCGCCACCGTCGAGATCATCTGGAAGATCGACCCCTGGCTGAACGGGGGCATGAACAGCGCCCAGGAGCGCGCCACGGGATGCTTCTACTGCCATGGAACAGTGCTCCAGTCGGTCGACGGACGGCTCGATCCGGAGACCTGGCCCAACGTGGGCGTGGGACGGATCAACCTCGACGGCAGCCGCGGGAGCTGCACGAGCTGTCATACGCGCCACCGCTTCTCGCTGATGGAGGCCCGCAAGCCGGAGGCCTGCGGCCAGTGTCATCTGGGTCCCGATCATCCGCAGATCGAGATCTACATGGAATCGAAGCACGGGGACATCTACACCGCCTTCGGCGACCAATACGAGTGGGATGCCGCGGCCGGAACCTGGAGTCCGGGCGTCGACTACCGCGGGCCGACCTGCGCCTCGTGTCACATGTCCGGCGCCGGGGACGTGCGGACCACGCACGATGTCACCGAGCGCCTCTCCTGGGAGCTGCAGGCGCCGCTCACGGTGCGCCCCTCCGAGTTCCAGCCCTTCCCGGCGCAAACCCATTGGGAAACCGAACGCGAGAAGATGCAGGCCATCTGTCGCCAGTGTCATGGCGGCGAGTGGATCGAGAACCACTATGTGCGCATGGACCAGGTGATCGAGGAGTACAACGAGGCCTACTTCAAGCCGGCCAAGGAGATGCTCGATGCACTATACGAGCAGGGCCTGATGGATCGCGGCCGCTTCTTCGACGAACCCCTGGAGGTCGAGTACTACGAGCTGTGGCACCATGAGGGTCGCCGGGCGCGCATGGGCGCGGCGATGATGGCCCCCGACTACACCTGGTGGCACGGCTTCTACGAGCTGAAGAAGCGCTACAACGACTACATGCGCGAGGCGCGCGAGCATCTCGAGACGGGCACGCCGGTCTACCGCGCGCCCGACTACCCCAATGCGACCGGGAGCACGACGCGCCCGCCGGAAGTCTTGGGCGCCGCGCCCCGGTAGGGCCGATCGGCAACCGCGCGGGGAATCGCGGACGCCGCCCGCGTGAGCCGCGACTTGCGCCGTGCCGCAACCTCCGTCTACCCTCCGGGTGTCGGCTGCGGCGGAGGCTCGGCCCGCCCGTTCGAGCGCATGCCCGCAGCGGCGCGAACCAAGGACCATCGCGAGGATGCCGCCATGCCCAGGAGACAACTCCGCAAGCTGCTCGACGAGCTCGACCTCGAGCTCGATCGCGTGCACCAGCTCGACGATCCGGGTCGCGAGAAGCTCACGGCGCTGCGGGATGAGATCGAGGAGGTTCTCGAGCGGACCACGCCCCCTTCGAAGGAGGAAGAGGAAGGCATCTTCGAGCGGCTGCGCGATGCGCGCGACGAGTTCGCCGTCGAGCACCCGCAACTGACCCGCTTGCTCAACCGCATCGCGCAGACGTTGAGCAATCTCGGGATCTAGGATCGCGGCGTCCCGCCCCACGCGTCGCGAAGCGTGCGGCGCGCTGAGGAGTCCTAGAGTTCCTTGACCTCGGTGAGGATCTCGAGCACCGCCTGCTTGCCATCGGCGAAGTACATCAGCGTGTTCTCGGCCGCAAAGAGCGGATTGGGAATGCCGGCGAAGCCCGGGCTCAGACTGCGCTTGATGACCACCACCGTCCGCGCCTTGGCGATCTCGATGATCGGCATGCCAGCGATCGGGCTCTGCGGATCGGTCTGCGCCACTGGATTGACGACATCGTTGGCGCCGATCACGATGGCCACATCCACCTGTTCGAGCGTGGGATTGATCTCGGCCATCTCGACCAGCTTCTCGTACGGGATCCCCGCTTCGGCCAGCAGCACATTCATGTGACCCGGCATGCGCCCCGCCACCGGGTGGATGGCATACTCGACCTTCACGCCGCGGCTCTCGAGGGCGTTGGCCAGGTCGCGCACCGCATGCTGCGCCTGCGCCACAGCCATGCCGTAGCCGGGCACGAAGACCACCCGCCGCGCACCGTCGAGCAACAGCGCCAGCTCATCGGCCGAGGTGCTGGTGATCCGCCCGGCGTAGACATCGTCGGCGTCCGCCCCCACCTCCGAAGGCGCCAGGCGCCCGAAGAGCACGTTGGTCAGAGAACGATTCATCGCCTTGCACATGATGTTGGTCAGAATCAGTCCCGAGGCGCCCACCAGGGCCCCGCTGATGATCAGCACGTTGTTCGAGAGCACGAACCCGGTCGCCGACGCCGCGATTCCCGAATAGGAGTTGAGCAGGGCGATCACGACCGGCATATCGGCGCCGCCGATCGGCAGTACGAGAAAGATGCCCAGCAGCGAGGCGATCGCCGCCAGGATCCAGTAGGTCTGCGGCACACCCGGCTGCTGGGTGACCCACACGGCGGCGGCCAGCGCGGACAGGAAGAGGAGCGCGTTGAGAATCTGGTGTCCGGGGAAGCTGACCGGCTTCTCGGTCAGCAGCCCCTGCAACTTGCCGAACGCCAGCAGCGATCCCCAGAAGGTCACCGCACCGATCAGCCCCGACGCGGCCGCGGCGATGGTGAACTGCGCGTCGACGGCCTGGCCCAGGCGCGCGGCGGAGAGGAAGGCGGCCCCGCTGACCAGCAGGGAGGCCACGCCGCCGAAGCCGTTGAAGAGCGCCACGAGCTGGGGCATGCCGGTCATCGGTGTGCGCAGGGCCAGCAGCACGCCGACCGCCGCTCCCAGCACGGCGCCGGCGAAGACCGTTCCGTAGCTGACGACCTGCCGATCGAGCAGCGTGACGACCACGGCGATCAGCATGCCCAGCGCGCCGAAGAGGTTGCCGCGCACTGCGCGGCGCGGATGGGTGAGCGCCTTGAGTCCCAGGATGAAGAGCAGGGCCGCTACCAAGTAGGCCAGATCGACCAGATATCCCGGCAACATCAGCATCGCCCCCCAAGCCGTCGCCTCGGTCTCCCGGACCCGGTCCGCTCCGGAGCCTCGCGCGCCCCTGGATGCTCGTCTCGATCTGCGGATTGCGTCTCGCCCACCGGACGCTGTCTCGCCCGCCAGGTCCCCATCTGGATCGACGGACGCCCGTCTCGTCCGACGGACCGCTCGTCCGCCCGTTAGTCCCTGCGGCGGAACATCGCCAGCATGCGACGGGTCACCAGGAAGCCGCCCACCACGTTGACCGTGGCGAAGAAGACCGCCAGCAGCCCCAGCCAGCGCGCGAGATCGGCATGCGGCGAACCGGCGGCCAGGATCGCGCCGATCAATGTGATCCCGGAGACGGCGTTCGACCCCGACATCAGCGGCGTGTGCAGCGTGGGCGGCACCTTCGAGATGATCTCGAAGCCGACGAAGGCCGCCAGGGCGAAGATGCTCAGAGCCGCGATGAACGTCTCCATGCTCGCACTCCTTCCGCTACTCGGCGCCAGCCGTCGCGCCCATCGCCTCCCGCACCTGCGGATGGACGACCTCGCCGTTGCGGGTGACCAGAATCCCCGCCGTGATCTCGTCGTCGCTGTCCAAGACTGGCTCGCCGTCGGTGACCAGGTGTTGCAGCAGCGTGGTCAGGTTCTTCGCATACATCTGACTGGCATGATAGGGCACCTGCGACGGCACATTGGCCGGACCGAGGATGCGCACGCCGTCCTGCTCGCGCGTCTCCCCCGGCGCGGTCAGCTCGCAGTTGCCGCCGCGCTCGGCCGCCAGGTCGACGACCACCGAGCCGGGCGCCATACGCGCCACCATCTCCCCGGTGAGCAACACCGGTGAGCGCTTGCCGGGCACCGCGGCGGTGGTGATGACGACATCGCTCGACTCGAGCACCTCGCCCATCATCTCCCGCTGCCGCCGGTAGAACTCCTCGCCCATCGCCTTGGCGTAGCCGCCGGATCCCTCGGCGCGCTCGGTCTCCAGATCCATCTCGACGAACGAGGCGCCCAGGCTCTCGACTTGCTCCTTGACCGCGGGACGCACGTCGTAGGCGCGCACGATCGCGCCCAGACGCTTGGCGGTGGCGATTGCCTGCAGGCCGGCCACACCCGCGCCGACGACGAAGACGCGCGCGGCGGTCACGGTGCCCGCCGCGGTCATCAGCATCGGGAACATCCGCGGCAGCGCATCGGCAGCCAGCAGGACCGCCTTGTAGCCGGCCACGGTGGCCATCGAGGAGAGGGCATCCATGCTCTGCGCGCGCGTGATGCGCGGGATCAGCTCCATGGCCAGCAAGCTGACACCCTGTTGCGCCAGCGCGCGCGTCTGCTCGTGTGCCGTGAGCGGTTCGGCGAATCCGACCAGAATCGCATCGCGGCGCAGCGCTTCCAGATCGGCCGCGCCCGCCTCGGGATTGGCGCCCAGGGTGCGCACCTGCAGCAGGATCTCGGACTCGCGCAGCACCTCGTCCCGCGAGGCGGCGATGCCCGCCCCCGCCTGCTCGTACGCGGCGTCCGGAAAACCGGCCTCCACGCCCGCGCCGCTCTCGACGCGCAGCGCGAGATCGAGGCGCTGCAGCGCCGTCACCGAGGCCGGGATCAGCGCCACGCGCCGTTCCCCCGGGTGGCTCTCCTTCAGAATCCCAACCAGCTTCGACACGGGGATCCTCCCTCACGCGGCAGGGAGCCGACGGGTGAGCGCCCTGCTTACCTTCTGGCGGCCGTCGCCGTCAAGCGTCTGGACCGACGCATGCACCCGGCAGGACGCAGCCGATCGCATCGCGGACGGCGCAGAGGCCGCGGTGTCACGAAAGGCGTAATCACAGCCACGGCGTGCATCCCACCCGCTACCGGAAGACGCTCTTGACCGCACCCCACGTGCAGCTCTCCGCAGGATGCGGCCGCTTCCCCGCCAGCGGCGCGTTGCTCGTGGTCTCGCGGATGGCCACGATCTTCCAGATCGGCTCGCCGCTCGATGGATCATACGCGCCGGTGGGATGGAAGCAGAACTCGGCCTGTCCGGAGTCGACCTTGTAGAGCTGGGGGGCTTCGCCGGGATGGGAGCGGGGTGTGCCGAAGAGCTCGAAGTCGAAGTTGGTGACCTCCACGGCCCAAACCGTGTCCTGCGCGGTGGTCAGCAGGGTATCGACGTACGGCGTTCCGTAGGCGAAGGCCAGCGCGATGGTCTGCACGTACTCCTCATCGAAGATGCCCTGGTGCGCCTCGATCTCGGAACCGCGATTCCAGGATTCCGGGATCTCCGGCCGACTCTGGTCCTCTTCGCAGAAGTGGAACAGAAAGTCGGCCGAGAGCAGGCTATCGATTCCTTCCGCATCGCGGCGCTGGTAGGCAAGCAGGAAGTTCTCCAGCAGATGCGCGGTCGAGGTGGCCGGCAGATAGCGGGGAGGCAACTCGTAGCCGTCGGGGCGCGAGCAGTCCTGGCTGCACCCCGAAGGAAGCACGGTCAGCGCAACGAGCAGCATCGCAAGCCAGCACCAGAGGGAACATTCGCGGTGGGTCATGACACCTCCTCTCAGGAACAGGCTAGCATGCGGCTTCTCGGGCGAGCAAGCCGCCGGAGCGGGCGGCTGCAGTCATCCGACAGCGGTGGTAGAATAGGGTGTCTGAAACGGACGCGCTGCAGCTCGCCCGAGGCGATCGCACCGCGCACCCGCGTTCCATCCACAACGGAGTCTGGTCATGAATCGTCATCCCGATCTCAGCTCCATACTTCATCGCACGATCTGGGGACTCATCCTCCCCCTCGCCCTGGCCTTCGGTAGCGCCTCCTCCGGTGCCGAAACGCCCGAGCTCTTGTGGGTGGCGCAAGGCGTGGAGAACGTCGTCTGTCTCGAGCCGATCGAGGACATCGATGGCGACGGCGGCGCGGACGTGGTCTTCGAAGCCTACGACGCCGGCGCTCCGCAGACCGATCATCTCCTCTGCATCCGCGGCGCCAGTGCGGGCATGGGCGAGGTCATCTGGGGGGCGCGGCCGCTGGGCGGACCGAGCAACAGCGGCGGCTATGGCGACAACTGCGTGCGCATCGCTCCCGACCTGACCGGCGACGGCGTCGCGGACGTCGTCTACGGCGCCGCCTGGGGCAATCGCTCGGCCTTCGCGCTCGACGGGATGACCGGCGAGACCCTCTGGAGCTTCGACACCTACTCGGATTCTCCGCCGAGCCCGCCCGAGTCGGGCTGGGTCTACGCCATCGATGCGCTTCCCGACTTCACCGGCGACGACGTGCCCGAGGTGGCGTTCTGCTGCGGCAACTACAACCGGCGCGTCTACATGGCCGATGGCGCCAACGGAGCGATCCTCTGGAACTACTACATCCCGGGGCCCTGGTTCGAGCTGCGTTACGTCGGGGACGTCGACGGCGACGGCCTCCCCGACCTGGCGGCGGGCAGCGGAGACGGCAACGATCACCTGGTCTGCTTCAGCGGTCCCGGCTCCGGGGGCGCTCCGGACATGCTGTGGGATCTGCCCTACTCCGAGACGATCATGACGCTGCAGCGCTTCCCCGATCTCGACGAAGACGATCTGCCCGAGATCGTCGTCGGCGCCTGGGATGGGTTCGTGCGCTGCCACGACGGCGCCACCGGAGCGGTGCACTGGACGAGCCCCTATCTGGCCTACGTCGTCATGCGCGTGGTGGTCGTGGGCGACGTCAACGATGACGGCCACCCGGACGTCGTCGCCGGACAGTGGGACAACAAGGTCGATCTGCTCAGCGGCGCCGATGGCACGATCCTCTGGACCCAGTGGGTCGGCACCCTCAACGGCGGCGATACCTGGGCGGTCGATCGCACGGCCGATGTGACCGGGGATGGCATCCCCGAGGTCGTCGTCGGCTCCTTCGACACCCGCATCTATCTGATGAGCGGAGCCAACGGCGAGATCCTCTGGGACTACGCCACCGGCAATCGGCTCTTCACGGTGCGCGGGACGCCGGATCTCAACGGCAACGGCACGCCCGACGTGGTCGGCGGCACACAGATGATCGGCGGCTCCGGCGGCCGCGTCTACGCGCTCGAAGGCCGCCCGCCGAGCATGGCGGTGGAGGAGGAGCTGCCGCTCGTCGTCGCTGAGGCGGGTCTGCGGTGTCGGCCGAACCCGCTTCCCGCGAACGGGGGCCCACTCCGCTGGCGCGTTACGCCGCCTACCTCGGGCCATCTGGAGCTGCTGCTGATCTCGGCCGACGGCCGTCGGCATCTCGTCCTGGCCAGGCAAGCGGTCACGGGCGGCACGACGCTGAGCGGAACGTGGAAGCGCCCCGCCCGGGACGCAACGGCCGCAGCCACGGGCGCCTACTGGCTGCGCGCGCGAATCGATGGGCGCGCGTTTGCCAGCGCGCGCGTCCTGATCATCCGCTAGCCCGCCGCGCTCTGTGAGGAGCCACGAGAAGGAGACCGCCACGACACACCAGATCGACCTTCCTCCGTATCGCCCCCCCAGTGAGGCCCACTCGGTCCTGCTGCGCGTCACCCGCGGCTGCCCCTGGAATCGATGCGCCTTCTGCGGGATGTACAAGCAGCTGAGATTCGAAGTGCGAGAGCTCGAGGAGATCTACCGGGACATCGACGCCCTGCGGGAGATCTGGCCCCAGGCGCGCTCGGTCTTCCTGGCCGATTCCGATGCTCTCGTCCATCCACGCCGCCTCGAGATCGTCCGCCGGGTGCGCGCGGCCTTTCCGGAGGCAGAGCGGATCACGAGCTACTCGCGCCTCAGCACCCTGCGGCGACTGTCGCCCGAGAAGATGCGCGACCTGCGCGAGGCGGGACTGACGCGCGTGCATGCCGGCCTCGAGTCCGGCTCGGCGCGCGTGCTCGAACGCGCCTGCAAGGGGATCACACCCGCGCAGGCGATCGCCGGCGGGCGGCGCGCGGTGGAGGCCGGCTTCAGCGTATGCCTCTATGTGCTGTGCGGTCTCGGGGGCGAAGAGGACTGGGAGGAGCACGCCCGCGAGACGGCCCGCGTCATCGCCGCGTTGCGACCGCAGTTCGTGCGCTTGCGCAGCCTGGCGCTCCTACCGGAGACGCCCCTGCGCGAGGCGTGGGAGGCCGGGCGGTTCGTGCCGATCGCACCGATCACGCGCCTGCGAGAGACGCGGCTGCTGGTCGAGCGCCTCTCGCAGCTCCTGCTCGAGCACGGCGACGGATCGGCGGAGACGCCGGCCGAGATCGAGATCGTTTCGGATCACTTCACAAACCAGGTTTGGGTTGACGCCGCGGTGGTCTATGAGGGCATCCACGGGAGGGTGCCGCGCGAGCAGGCGCGGCTGCTGGCGATCCTGGATCATGCCATCGATCGAGCTCAGCGAGGGCGTCGCACCGAAGACATCGGCTCGCTGGCCCTGCGGCGCAGGATCCCGCAGCTCTGAGTCGCACGCCCTCGTGCGATGTTTCCGGACGTGCGGCTGCCTTCCCGGGTGGCGAGCCGGCTGCCGTCGTTTGCTGGCTTCGGCGCCGCTTGACATGCGTCTCTCCGCCGGCTAGCTTCCACCGATGTGGAGTGTGCCTCTGGTGCAGTTCCACGCGATAGACCATTCCTTCCGGTCCGGCGCGTGCGCCGGTGAAAAGGGAAAGCGGTTCGAAGCCGCTGCGGGCCCGCCGCTGTAATCGGGTACGGCCCCCGCAGACTGCCACTGCCGACGCGTTCGGTGGGAAGGCGCGGGAAGCCGGTCGATCCGAGAGCCAGAAGACCTGCCGGAGGGGAAGCTTGGCGATCTCCGTGCCCGTGGCCGGCCGGTGCGTCTGCTCTGGACCCCGGTCCCACGAGTGAGGGAGCGGGGGGTTCTGTCTCTGGCGCGCAGGGTCTGGCGCGCCGGTGCTCCTACCCCGGGTCCTCGCGGAGCTTCGCCGGCGGGCTGCCGAGAGGGCACGCCGCCCGCCCCACATCTCCCGAGGCCGGAGATGCGCAGTCGCAGCGCGATCCAGATGGGGCCGCGATTCCGCTCCGCACGCGAGGGCAGCCGCTGGATCCGCAGCCCCTTCCGCCGGGTCGACCGGTGCATGCTCACTCTGCTGATTCTCGCGGGGCTGTCTCTACCGCTCCCGTCGGGCCTGCCGCTTCGACTCCTCGGCCCCGCCACTGCGGCGGCGCAGGCGGCGCCCGACAGCACGCATCTTCCGCCATCCGCGCGGGTGCGCTTCTGGCCGATTCCGATCGATACGGTGCAGGTGCGCGCGCCGCGACCCGATCGAGCCGAGCGCCTGGCGCGCCTGAGCAGCTTCGTCACGCTGCTCGACGTTTCCGCAGAACGCGGACCGGCCGAGGATGCCGCCGCCCTGCTCTCCCGCAACGTCGGTCTGACGATCCAGCGCCTCGGCGGCCCCGGCTCGCGGTCGACCATCTCGATCCGCGGCGCCGACCCCGGCGAAGTCGAGGTCTTCCTCGATCGCACGCCCCTGCGCAGCGCCGCCCGCGGCGTCGTCGATCTCAGCGCGCTCGACCTCTCTCAGGTCGCCTTCCTGGAGATCTACCGCAGCGCGCCGCCCAACGATCTCGGTGGGGCGGCCGCCGGCGCCGCGGTGCGCCTGGTCACCCGCGAGGGCGGCGCACGCCAGACCCTCCTGCGCGCCAGCGGCGGCAGCTACGGCACGCGCGAATTCGAGGCGATCGCCTCGGGCCGGCTGCAGGCCCATCGCTACTTCTTCTCCGCCTCGCGCTTCCACACCGAGGGGGACTACCCCTACTGGAGCGACAACGGGACCATGCACGACGCGGCGGACGATGCCTGGCGGACCTGGTCCAACGGCGCGATCGATCGCGACGCGCTCTTCGGCAAGCTGAACCTCGCCCTGCCCCTGGGCACGGAGCTCGAATGGTCGAGCCAGATCTCCCGCTCCGACGAAGGCGTGCCGGGGACCGGTCGCCGGCCGACCCGGCGGGTGCGCCTACGCAGCCGGGGCCAGCTCCATCGCGCCGAGCTCTCCACCGACCCGCGCCGCGACCCGCTGCTGCGCGCGCATCTCTACGGCTTCCTCGAGCGCGCGCGGCATCACTACGAGGATCCCGAGCGGGAGCTGGCCGTGACCGGGACCCCGGGTGAGGTGGAACAGCATCTCGAGCGCCAGGGCCTCGGCCTCTTCCTCGCGCGGGGCTGGATGCCGGGCGCCCGCGCCGGCACCCCCCACCCGTGGCTGGGGCACCACAGCTTCGAGCTGCTGCTCGAGCGGCGCGAGGAGAGCCTGCGCCGCTCGCCGCCCCCGGAACGTCCGCAGGAGGATCTGCGCCAGCGCCGCGGGCGCGTCCTCTCGGTCGGCGACAACTGGGACGCGCTCGGTGGACGACTGCACCTGAGCGCCTTCCATCGCTGGGAGCGGATCGCCAGCAACTACGTCGGCAGCGATCCCTACCGCCCCTTCGTGGCGCAGCGCGAGCAGATCGCACGCGCCGCCGGTCCGCGGCTCGGCGGTCGGCTGGCCCTGGGCGGCGGCATCCAGGTCAAGGCCAACTACGCCCACCAGACGCGCTTCCCGACCTTCACGGAGCTCTTTGGCTACTTCGGAACGATGCAGGGCAATCCCGAACTGCGCCCCGAGACCGGGAAGCGCTGGGATGTCGGCTGGACCTGGGCGCCGCCCGCCGAGCGTCCCGGGCAGATCGCGCTGCGCAGCGAGCACGTCTACTTCGAGAGCGATCTGCGGGAGATGATTGTCTTCATCCGCGTCTCCGATCGGGAGACCAAGCCGCTCAACCTCGATCGCGCGCGCATTCGCGGTCACGAGTTCAGTCTGACGCTCGATCATCTCCCACTGCTGCGCCAGGCCGCGCTCCTGCCGCTGCTCGAGAACGCCGTGCGTCGCCTGCTCGGCGCGCCGGGAGCGGAACCGGGGACCCGCGACGCCTCCCTGGCCCTCCACCTGACCGCGCAGGATGCGCGCGACCGGGGCGTCTCGCCCATCTATCACGGCCAGCAGCTCACCTACCACCCGCCGCTGCAGAGTCACCTGCGCTGCGATCTGCGTCACGACCGCTGGCAGCTCGCCTACACGCTCGGCCATCGCGATCCGATCTACTGGGGCCGATCGAATCTGCCCGCGTTCCGCACCCGCGCGCAATGGCGCCACGACCTGCAGCTCGGCTGCCGACTGGCGGGCGGGCGACTGCGCGCTTCGCTGCGCATCGAGAATCTCGCGGACGCACCGCTGGAAGACGTCCGCGGCTATCCACTCCCCGGACGCTGCTGGTTCGCAGGACTGGAGGTTCGTCCATGAACGCTCGGCTCTCGTGTCCCCCTCTCTTGCTCGTTGCACCACCAGTGCGCGCGGCCCGCCGATGCGCCACCCGGGCGCTCCCGATGGCAGTCGCCCTGGCTACGACGCTGCTCGCCTGCGCGACCTGCATCCCACCGGCGCTGGCCGACTTCCCGCCGGACTACACCCAGGGGGAGTACCTCTTCATCCTGACCTCCGAGTCGGACTACACCGGCGGCAACTACGCCTTGATGGATCGCCATGCGCCCTGGGCGCACGACGACAATCTCGGCCAGATGTGCAGCGACGCGGTGGCGCGCGCCCGCGACGGGCTGATCTACGTGATCAATCGCTGGGGCGGTGACAACATCCAGGTCATCGATCCGCAGCAGTCGTTCGATACGATCCTGCAGTTCTCCACCGGAGCCGGGTCGAATCCCCAGGACATCTGTTTCGTCGACGATCATCGCGCCTTCGTCACGCGGTATGAAGAGAGCGATCTGTGGGAGGTGGATCCCACGACCGGAGAACCGACCGCTGTGATCGACCTCTCTCCGCTGGCCGACGCCGACGGCATTCCCGAGATGCTCGGCATGGCGATCCAGGAGGATCGCCTCTTCGTCGGCCTGCAGCGGCTCGACCGCGACTACTACTGGATCCCCGTACCGCCCTCCTACCTGGCGGTGATCGATCTAGCGGACAACAGCCTGATCGACATGGATCTCGAGAGTCCCGGGATGCAGGGCATCGCCCTCTCCAGCCTGTGTCCCAATAGCTGGATCGTCACCGATCCCCTCACTGGGGATCTGCTCGTCGGACAGGTTGGCGCCTACGGCGTCGCCGATGGCGGCATCGAACGCATCGACCCGCGGACTGGCGAGAGCCGCGGCATGGCCGTGACCGAGGCCGCCCTGGGCGGGGATCTCAATGTCTGGAGCACCCATGATGGAATGCGCGCCTACGCGATCGTCATCGGCACCGACTACTCGACGAAGGTCGAGGCCTTCGATCTGCAGACCGGCGCGAGCCGCGGGACGGTCACGAGCGCCAGTGAATACGCCTTTTCGCATCTGTGGGTCGATCTCGCCCGCGCGCAGCTCTTCGTCTGCGATCGCTCGTACGCCGATCCGGGCATCCGGATCTTCGATCTGCGCGATCACACCCCGCTCGTCCCGCAACCGATCTCCGTCGGGCTCTACCCGTTCTGGCTGTGCGGGATGGAGGGAGCGGACGCCGGACTCGAGGATGGCGCCGGGCCCCACGCCAGCGAACCGCGCCTGGCCCTCTTCCCGCAGCCGGCCGCCGGGGGCGCCACGCTCTGCTGCACGCTGTCCGACGGGGGCGAGGCCCGCCTGGAGATCCTGGATCTGCAGGGGCGCACGATCGACCGCTTCCGCACCACCGGGGCCGGCGGCGTATGGGAGGTCCGCTGGCGACCCTCCGACCAGCAGGGCTTGCCATCGGGCGTCTACTGGGCCCGGTTGCGGCACGGCTCGGGGACCGAGGTTCGTAAGTTCCAGTACCTGAGGCACTAGGACCGATTCGACCCCTCGCGCGAGGATGGCCGGTGGCCTCTCCGCCGCTGCGGGCGCGCCGCGGCGGAGAGGCCGTCCCGGGCATCCCTATCTGCAGCCGAGAGAGGAGACTCCTTAGGAATGCCGCGGAGTTGCCGATAGAATCGGAGGAGGCAGGAGCGATACAGGATTCCCAGTGCAGCCGGGCAGGTCAGGAGGACGGCCGCGGCGGCGGAGCATCGATGCACGTCGGACGCTCGCATAGAGTCCAACTGCGACTTCCGGTCCAACTCGATTCGGCGGATCGCTCGCGCAGCTTCACCGGCGAGACGATCGATCTCTCCCGCGGCGGCCTGAGCGCGCGCTTCCAGGTCGAGGACTCCCTGCCCTCGATCGCCTGGGCGCGCATCGATGCTGCGGCCGTCGGAGGCGGAGCCATCGTGTGCAAGGCGCAGCGCGTCTGGCAGGGCGGACTCCCGGGTGGGGAGACACGCGCCAACTATCGGATCCTGCGCATCCAACCGGCCTCGCGAGAGCGGCTCGATCAGCTGATCGAATCGGCCGTGCGCCATCTGGTGGCCGACCTTGGAGACTTGCCGCTCTTCGGGGACGCCGACATTCGCGAACTCGAATACCTGCTCACCCTGGGCCGCGTCCGCGAGCGGGCGGCCGGTTCTTCCCTCTACGAACGCGGCCGCTACGACGCCGCGGGCGTCTACGTAGTGCTGGACGGGCGCGCGGCGATCGAATGCGGGGAGACCACACAGGTCCTCGGGCGCGGGCTGGCCTTCGGCCAGTGGGCCGAGGAGGGCGTCGAGCCGCACAAGGAGGGCGCGCAAGCCGGGGGCGCCTTGCGCTATCTCTATCTGCCCGCCAGCTTCCATCCCGAGGTCGCAGTGCAGGCCCCGGGCATCTCCGGGATCCTGCGTAATGCCCTAGGCGCGAATCCCCATAGTACGGCCCGTAGAACGGCCCGCGCACTGGGCGGGCAGATCCCGTCCTAGTCACGCGGGGCGCATCTTCGCTCGGACCGAACCGCGCGCGACCGGTACCGGGCCCGATCTTGGCCCCCGTCTTGCGATCCTCACCACGGCAGACGCCTCCCCCTGTATGCGCACCGAGGATTCGCCATGCATCGTCCCAACCGCTCCCGATCCCGAAGTGCGGGGTCTGGCCCCCCGTCCTGCCGCAGCGCGCGCCTGTGGGGGGTCCCCCATGCGTCCGGCCGTACGGTGCGCTTCGGGTTGCTCGCGTCGCTGCTCGCGCTGCCGGCCGCCTGCGATCCGCCCGCGCAGCCCGATCGCTCGGCGCCGAGGGTGGAGATCGTCGCCCCGCAGGCCGGCAGCAGCGTGGCTGACAGCGTGCGCATCGTCGTCTCGGCCAGCGACGATCGCACCGTCGAATCGGTGACGGTCCGGATCGATCAACGACGGCTGGCGCGCCGTACGCAGGCGCCCTGGGAATTCGCCTGGGACACGAGCGGACTGCCCGACAGCTCGCTGCATCGGCTGCAGGCCGAAGCCGAGGATGCCGCCGGCAATCGCGGTCGCTCGGCGGAGCTGGAGGTCTGCGTCCGACGCAACAGCCCGCCGACGCTACGCCTGCTCTGGCCGCCCGATGGGCACTGGGCGAACCTCGACCGTCCGGCAGCGGATTGGCGCTGCGTCGCCGCGGATCCGGAAGAGGGGCAGCTCGCCGGGGAGCGCATCGTCTGGTTCGTCGACGCCGAGACGCTCGCCACGCGCGGCTCGCTGATCCCCGCTCCGCCGCTGGCCGAGGGCATGCACGAGATCCGCATCGAGGCGCGTGACCGCTGGGGACGCCGCGCCCGAGTCCAGTCCCAGATTCACGCCTTTCGCTATCCTTCCGGCCAGACGCCATCCGGGCTGCTCGAGGTCTTCACGCTGGCGCTCCGCGCGCGAGATGCTCGCACGGCCCTCGCCTGCCTGAGCGAGGATTTCGTCCTGCTTCCGCCGCTTCCGCAGGCCGCCGCCCTGCGCTGGATGTCGGATCAACACCGCGAGGCGCTCGAGCGCCTCTGCGACCCCGAGCGGGTGCACCAGGTGCGCCTGCAGCTACGCGCGGGATCGACCGAAACCTTTCAGTGGCACGGACGGCCGCACGCCATGATCGAACTGCGCAACTTCCATCTCGAGGCGGTCATCGCCTGCGAAGGGGCCGACTCCCCCCGTGCGGGCGAGAGGCGCTGGGAGGTGCGCAGCCCGGCGGAGCGCGTATTCCTGCGCGCGACTGAGCGGTCCGCAGCCGGGCCGGGCTGGGAGCTGATCGGCTGGTGGGATCTCCATCGCGCACACGGGCACGACGCGATCGGGCCCGCCTGGGCCGATCTGCTCTCGGCGGCGCGGGAGAAGCGTCTCTGCGACTAGGTAGCCTTGCGTGCATTCGCAAAGCCCGATTCTCGGGAGCCGCAGCGCCGTCCCCGGAGACACCCGCCACCACCGGCGCCCATCGCAGCTCACGAGGCGCGGGCCGCTCGCAGCGGAGGGCCGCCTAGCGCCGCGTGAGCAGATCGTCCGCCACATCCAGCACGTGGGTCGCCGCCTGCGGGCTGCCGGGCCCGAAGGTGGCCGTGACGAATCGCTCCCAGGCCGCATCGCGCGGGAGGCGCGTTCGCCGCCGCTCGAGCGTGGCTTCCACGGCCTCGCGCAGCGCCGCGCCGTCGCCCGCGCGGGTGATCAGATCCCCCGCGTCCGGCTCGGGCGTCCGGGGCGCGCGCCCATGCTCGATGAGCGAGACCGGCGTGCCGAATCGCACCGCCGCTGCCATCTCCGCCCACTCGGTGGTGATCAACAGATCGATGGCCGCATACCAGTCGGCCACCGCTTCACGCCGACCGAGATGCGACCAGCGCAAGCGCGCCGCCGCCGCGCGCTGCCCGGGCACGGCGGATCCCGCTTCGCTGCCGATGGGGCGAATCAGCACGAAGGCGTCGCTGCGATCCCCAACCGCCTCGGCCACCCAGCGCAACACATCCGGGCACACGGTCACGCGGCAGGCCACTGCGATCACACGCTGCTGTCGCTCGACCCCCCATGTGCTCCGCAGGCGGCATGCGGCGGACGACTCCGTCCCCGCGTCTGTTCCCCCATCCGACGACTCCCCTGCGCTCAGCGTCACCTGCGGATCTCCGCACACGGCGATCCGCGCCGGATCGCAGCCGCCGTGCTCCACCAGGAACGACTTGGCGGCCTGCCCGAAGACACACATCCGATCCGGCATCCCCTGTTCGTGCTCCGGAACGATGCGCGGAAGCAGATAGGCATGATCCCAGTCGTGGAACGGGCGCTGCTGGAGGGCCACGGTCGGGATCTTCAGCCGGCGGGCGACCATCAGAAGCGGCCGATTGTCGCGCTGCTCCTCGGTGAGCAGGAGCAGGTCCGGCCGCAGACCGAGCAGGAAGTGTGCCTCCCGGCGTGTGTCTCGCACCAGCCCCGGCAGCTCGCGCGAGATGACATGATCGAGCCACGCGATCACCAGCTCGGCGATCGGGAGCCCCTCGAAAACCAGCGCCTCGCGAAACTCCTCTCGCGCCCGCAGTTGGTTCCACTGCCGCTGCACGCTGCGCACCTCCCAGTGTCCGCGCGAGGTCTGCGCGAGCAGGAAGAGGAAATGCCGCAGATAGGTCGGCGCCAGGCGCCCCCCGGTCATCGCCCCCACATCGGGATGGTAGCTGTCGGTGCGGTAGTAGACTCGCCAGCGCCGCTGCCGGCCCTGGCGCCAGATCTCCTCGGTGTGCACATCCGTGCGCGCGCTGCTGCCCTCGCGTCCCGCCAGCTGCTGCCAACAGGCCCCCGCCGAGGCAACCAGCACCTTGGGGCGCCGCACGAGGAGATCCTCGACCAGGAACCGCACACCATGCCAGGCATCCTGGATCAGGAAGAAGATCCGGCGCAGACGACGCTCGGCGGTCGTCTCCCCTTCCGGAGGCGCGGGCGGGTCGGCGAAAGCCACCTCGGCGCGCAAGCGTCCCTCGAGCGACTCGCTCAGGGCGCGCAGGAGCATCCGCCGGGACGCATCGATGCCGACCGCCTTCAGCCCGATCTGCCGGCCCTCGGCGATGCGTTCGAGAGCGAAGCGCTCGGCCATCAGCTCCTGGAGCCAGCGCACGAAGCGATCGCGGAAGAAGATCCAGAAGTCGAGCCCGCGTGCCTCGAAGACCTCCGCGAACTCCCAGCTCTGCGCGATCCGATCGACCCAGTCGCGTGCTCGCTGCGGCAGCGAATCGGGCGCCAGGATCCGTTCGACGGTCAACGCGTCGCGGTGGAAGACGCGCACCCCGCAGAAGGCGGCGCTGATCTCCCGGAAGCCCGGCGGAGGACCCGCGAGCACGCCATCGGGCCAGTATTCACCGGCCAGAACACGCACGCGCTCGGGTTCGAGGTCGGGATGAATCATCAGTAGATCGGACATGCCACTCCCCCGTCCCGGCGCCCCCTACGGATCCCGCTGCCGAGCGCGTCGCGGCCCGCTCCATCCGCCCGCGCGTCGCCCTACGAGCCGCCCGATGCGCCGCACGGCGCGACGGCCCAATCGGCTCTTCACGCGCAGCATCTGGACACTTCGGTCGCGCGCCAAAGCCGGGTCCGCCCGCAACGCAGCAGCCAGATGCAGGCGCGCGCGATCGGCCACCCCTCGCATGTAGGCCAATCGGGCCAGCTGGAGATGCATCTG
>WJJG01000001.1 GCA_014729815.1 Candidatus Eiseniibacteriota bacterium | reverse complement strand
CGTGGTTCTCAGCAGCGGCAACCCGCTGCCCGAGCCCGAGCTGATCACGACCGAGGAGCTGGCGACCAACGGCGAGGACTACGAGAGCTGCCTGATCCAGTGCTGCGGCCTGACGATCCTGGGCGGCGATCCCTGGCCGGTGGAGGGCGAGGATGCGAACATCGACGTGGCGGATGACACCGGTGTAACGATCACGCTGCGCATCGATCAGGACACGGACATCGACGGCAGCGCGCCGCCCGAGGAGCCGTTCAGCTGCATCGGGATCGGTGGTCAGTACGACTACTCGGAGCCGTATCTGGAGTACTACCAGCTTCTGCCGCGTTTTCTCGAGGATATCGACAGCGACGATCCCAGCCCGGCGCATGACGGCAGCTGGGGCGAGATCAAGTCGATCTTCAAGTAGGTCCACGCACGCGGCGGCTGCGTGACCATACGCCGGCACGGGTCACGCGGCGTCACGACGGCCTGGCGTGGATGGACGAGAGGAACGCGAGCCAAGCGGCTCCGGTCTCGCCGCTGCGCGCAACTGCGGCGGCCCGCTTCCCGGGAGGCGGGCCGCTGTGCTTCCTCTGGGGAGGTGGGCGCCGCCGTCACTCGTGCGCATTGCCTTCTTCCCGGCGCAGACATGCGAAATGCACGCTCGCTGGCCGAACCCCACCGATCCCCAAATGGGCTGGATGCCGCACCCCGGGATCCGCCGCACACACCGTTCCGCTCCGCGCAGCACGGCCCGAATGCGTCCATCCCGGCCGGAGTGAACCAACCGCTTCCGAAGCACGGCGTTGCGATGCCTGTTTCCCTGGTCGCATTGCGCCAGCGTGGCTGGGTGTCGCAAGCGCCTGGCGCTCCCCCCCAGAGGCGATGCGAGCCCGCCCGCACTCCCAACTGCTGGCATCGTACTTGCCCCGTTCTTCGGCACGGAAGCGGACCGCGCCGCCCGCGCGGCGGCGGGCTCCGTGACGATCGGAGGTGTGGCCCCGGCTTCGATGCCGGAGCCGCGCGAAAGGGGGCAAGAAGATGCGCGCGCCTATCGTTCTGCTCGGCTTGCTGCTCGCCATCGGCGCCCAGGGCGCGGATGCGCAGCTGACGCTGATGATCAACGAGGTCTACTACGATGCGCCCGGCACCGATACAGGGATGTTCGTGGAGCTGATCGGCCCTCCGGGACTGGTTCTCGACGACTTCCAACTGGTGGGCGTCGACGGACAGGATGGGATCGAGTATCGCACGATCCTGCTGAGCGGGATGGTGATCCCGGACGATGGCCACCTGGTCATCGGCCAGGACGCCTCCGTGCCCAATGTGGACTACATCAGTCTCCATGCGAATCTCGAAAACGGACCCGATGCGGTCGAGCTGCGCTACTTCCTGGGCCCACGGGACTACGAGCTCGTCGATGGCGTCTGCTATGGCTATTCGGCATTCCTCGATTGCGAGGGGGGCACCCATGCGGACGACGTGCCCAGCGGCTCGAGCATCGCGCGTTGCCCGAACGGGCAGGATACCGATGACAACGCCGCGGACTTCATCGAGGCGGTGCCCAGCCCCGGCGAGCCGAACGACTGTCCGAATACGGACCCGACCTGGATGCCCCTCTGCGAAGCCGTGACGCTCGACGAGAACGGCGTTCCCGTGCATCTGGGGGAGTGGGTCCATATCATGGAACCGCTTCTGATTCTCAACGATGATGGTACATACTCTACGGACCACCTCGATCACGCCGCCACCGACGGGGAATGCTGCGTCTACCTCTTCGATTTCGACTATGATCCGGGCCTGATGGCCGGCGACCAGGTCGATGTGATCGGGACCATCGACTTCTACAACGGGAAGGTCGAGATCGCCGGTCCCGACATCTCGATCACCGTCCTCTCGAGTGGCCATCCACTGCCGGATCCCCAGCTCGTTACAACGGCCGAGCTGGCTTCCAACGGGAACGACTACGAGAGCTGTCTGATCCAGCTCTGCGGGCTGACGATGGTTGGCGGCGACCCGTGGCCCGACGAAGGGGATAACGCCAACATCGAGGTAATGGACGAGACCGGCGTGGTCGTGACCCTGCGAATCGATCGCGACACCGACGTCGATGGATCCGCGCCCCCTGCGGAGCCGTTCTCGATGTGTGGAATCGCGGGCCAGTACGACACCAGCGAGCCCTACTTCAGCGACTACCAGATCCTGCCGCGGCATCTGGAAGATGTGAACTGCGGAGGGCCGAGTCCGGCGCGCGATGGATCCTGGGGTGAGCTGAAGCACATCTTCCGCTAGGCAGAGGCAAGGGACGCACGGCCGCTCAAAGGCCCGCTTCTCACACCGATCGTCCGCGACGCGGGATGCACTGGGGGCATCCCGCGTCGTTTGCGTCTGCGGGGGGCGCCTGAGGTGGCCCCCGGGTCCGTTCTCCGCCGCTCCGGGGGACGCGCGGGCGTGCGACCCGCTTTCTTGACGATTCCCGGCTGTCGCCCTATGCTGGCGCCAGCTCGATGAGTCTGCGCCCTGGACATGCAACCGTCTCACGCACCGGGACCGGTTCGGCCCGTTCTCCTCGGGAGGGATAGAGATGCAGTTCTCCGACGCGATCAAGAGAGGCATCGAGATCGTCAAGCTCAATCGGGAGACCGTGCGTCAAGTGGCCGCCGATGCGGAGGCTTTCGCGCCGGCACTACTCATCACGGCCCTCGTCGGGATCGCCATGTGGATCTCGCCCCCCTCGTTCGCGATCCATGGCATCGTCACATTGCCCCTGCTGGCTCTGGTGGGCCTCTTTCTGGGAAGCGCCATCCTGCACTTCATCGCGCATCTCCTGGGTGGACACGGGGACTACATGGCCCTCCTGCGGGTTCTCGGAACCGGGCGCGTCCTCGGCTGGGTGCGTCTGATTCCGATTCTCGGTCCGCTGGCAGACCTGTGGACCTTGGTGATCGCCGTCGTGGCGCTCGAGGAGCTCTACGGACTGGACCGCGGCAAGGCGGTGCTGACCGTGGCGATTCCCGTAGCGGTTCTGGTGGTCCTCGGGCTCATCGGGCTGATCTTCGGGGCCATGGTGCTGGGCGTCTTCGTGGCCGGGTTCTGACGCGCGCCCCGCATCCGCAGGGATCGCTTGTGTAGCTTGCTCCGATGGGGTCGCAATGGCACTCGCTTTGGGGATCATCGGCATGCCCAACGTGGGCAAGTCGACGCTGCTCAATGCCCTGACCCACGCGCACGCCGAGGCATCCAACTACCCGTTCTGCACTATCGAGAAGAACGTGGGTGTCGTGGCGATCGAGGATCCGCGGCTCGCAGAGTTGAGCGCGGTCCTGCAGCCGCAGGAGACCACTCCGGCGACGATCGAGTTCGTCGACATCGCCGGGCTGGTACGCGGGGCCAGTCAGGGTGAGGGGCTGGGGAACAAGTTCCTGGGTCACATCCGCGAGGTCGACGCGCTTGTCCATGTCGTGCGCTGCTTCGCCGACGGAAACGTGGCGCACGTCGACGGTCGCGTCGATCCGCTTGCCGATCTGGAGATCGTCGAGACGGAGCTCCTGCTCGCCGACCTGCAGAGCCTCGAGCGGATCGAGGAACGCGTCACCAAGCAGGCCAAGGGCAAGCCGCAGCAGGCGCAGGTGGACCTGGAGCGCGTACGGACCCTGCGCGATGCGGTCGGCCAGGGCAAGCCGCTGCGTCGGCTCGACCTCGGCGAGGCTGAGCGCGGCTGGGCGCGCGAGTACCGGCTGCTTTCGATCAAGCCACAGATGGTGATCGCCAACGTCGGCGAATCGGCGCCAGACGGGGGAGGGGGCGTTGCGCGCCTGCGGGAGACGCTCGGTCCGGAAGTCCCTGTCCTGGCGATTGCCGTGCAGATCGAAGCCGAGATCGCGGAGCTGCCGCCGCAGGAGCGCACGGCCTTTGCACAAGAACTCGGTTTGACGGAGGTCGGTCTCCCGCGGGTCGTGGAGCAAGGGCGCCGCCTGCTGGGACTGATCACCTTCTACACGATCGCCCACGAGAAACTGCGCGCCTGGCTGATTCCGGCCGGGACGCCGGCCCCGCAGGCGGCCGGCCGGATCCACACCGATATGGAGCGCGGCTTCATCCGCATGGAGGTGATGTCGGTCTCCGACGTGCTCGAGCATCGCAGCCGGTCCGCTCTGCAGAAGTTGGGCCTCATCCGCACCGAAGGCCGCGACTATGTGGTCCAGGAAGGGGACGTCTGCCAGGTGCTCTTCAGCGTCTAGGCGGCTTCTCGACTCCCCGAGTGCGCGGAGGCCCCAGCGCAGGGAACACCCGGGGGGCGATCGCGCCGAGCCCGCCGAACGAGCGCCGGGCCTGGGGGGCGCGAGCTGGCTGCCGAAGAGGCGACCGGGCGCGAAGCGCGCGCACTAGCCGCCGAACAGAATGTCGAGGATCGTGCCCAGCTTCCGCTGCTGACCGAGAATCTTCGGATTGAAGAGCTCCGTGTATCCGCACCGGGTGCAGGAGACGGCAATGTAGTGGCGGTGCTGGATGTCGAAGAGCTTGGAGAGGCCGGTACCGGTCGTGGCCAGCCGTTCGGCGTGGCCGCCCTGCGACCGGCACTTGCTGCAGACGAACCGGGTGGCGAGCGTGTCATCGAGGCTCATGAGGCTCCTCCGGATCAGTGACCGGCGAAATGTGGTAGCGCAGCAGCGGGATCCTGCGGCCCAGGGGCCGCTGTGGGACGGAACCCACCCGCTCGGCGCCCATGCGAAGGTAGAATCCTTCGGAGAACGGGTCGGCAACGATCTCCAGATGAGTACAGCCGCACGCTTGGGCCCTACGCGCCGCGTGGCGGAAAAGTTGCCGGCCAACGCCCCGCCCGATCCAGGCGGGCCGCACCCAGAGGTGTTCGAGCTCTCCCCGCGGCACGTGGAGGATCAGCGCAGAGACGCCCACGATCTGCCCGTCCCTGCAGGCTACGAAGACCTCGTTGCGTGAGATGAATGCTGGAGTGAAGGTGAGTTCGTCACGCCAGAGCTGGATGTAGCTCGCCGGATAGCCCCAATGACGTTTGGCCGCCATGGCGATCTGCGTGAGCCCGGGTGCGTCTGCAGGCCCAGCCCGCCGGATGCAATGCCTGTTCGCGGATTTCGGCAGACCGGTGCTCCTGTCGCAGCGCGACGCTCGGGGCTCTGGCGTCTCGGTCATGGATTCGAGATTCCCGCGGCGCGAATCGGTCCCGCGCTGGGGCCGGGATGATCTTCTGCAGAATCACGGGAACCCATTCAGCGCAACCGAAGCAGCTTGCGAGCCGGCGCGTGGGTTCCGCCCGCGCGGATCCAGTAGAGGCCGGCCGGGCAGAGCTGGCCGCGGTCGTCGCGGCCGTTCCAGATCAGCGTCGCATCCCCCCCACCCACCGCAATCGGCCGCAGCGTGCGCACTACGCGGCCTCGGCAATCGAGGATCCGCACCGCAGGGGGACGTTCTCGGCTTGCCCGCCACCGAATGGTGACGTCCGAGAAGAAGGGGGTGGGCCGGATCTCGGTGATCGGGTCGGGACCCAGGCGGGGCGGCTGCACGCCGGACGGGTCGGCGGTGATCGTGAAGCGGAAGCAGTTCACCGGCGCGGTGGGCGGCACGGTCTCCACGCGGCCCGACTGATCGGCGGCCGTCAGATAGTACTCGATCGTCGTGCCCGGGGCCGCACCGGGAATCGCAGCCGCAAAGGAGTCGGTGCCGGCGGTGGCGAGGAGCATCTCCCAGTTCCAATCCGGCGCACCGGCGATGCGCCACAGAAGGCCCAACGCATCCGGGATCAGCCCGCTCTCGCTGCGATCGTCGATCAGGGCGTGGATCTCGAATTCCGGCGCCAGCGGCAGTTCCGCATCCAGGGGACGATGGGCGATGCGCAGCATGAAGCGGTCGAAGATCGCCATCGTGCGGCAATGGAGCGCATCGTAGTCGTACCAGCCGTTCCAGGGAAAACCGATCACTTCGTAGCCGGGCATGGCAGCTTCGTACGTGGCCAACGCCGCGCTGTCCCAGGTGATGTTGAAGAGCGGCACGAACACCTTGCCGTTCAGGATGAGCGAGTTGGTGTAGCCGGCGGCTGCACTGCCGTCGTACGTACCGCAGTAGATGCGCACGATCCGGTAGGGGCGCCCATAGCAGGTCGTCGTGGCCGCGACCTGATCGACGAGCCGCTCGACGCATTCGTACTCCGGATGCCAGGTCGGGACCTCCTTGATCAGGACCGTTTCCGGATCGAGCAGCTTCGCGTAGCAGTCGATATGCTGGATTCCGTAGACCTCCGGATCGTCGAGGAACCAGTAGTGCTCGATGCCCAGATAGTCGGCGGCCAGCTGGCGGAACTCCTCCTCGTTCCAGAGCCCCTGATTCTCGTCGAGCATCCGGCGCGTCGAGAAGGCCCCGCCGCTGCCGTCGGTCATGACGTTCCCGCCGGTGCAATGGGCCGGGAAGGCATGCAGCGGACATCCGAGCTCCGCGGCGAGATCCGCGTTGACCGCATCATCCTCCTCCCAGCCGCGGGTACGCCCGCCCCGCAGGGGGAAGGCGGATCCCACCCGGGATGCATCCGGTGAGCCAGGGCGCTCTTGGGATGCGGGTGCGGACTCCGCTCGCGCCATATCGCAACCGGAGACCCAGGGGTAGCCGTCGAAGATCGGGTCGGTGATGCCATAGAGGCCGTCGCCATCGAAGACCGATTGCGGGCCCCAATCGCGCGTCCAGTGGGAATAGGTCTGCGTCTGGATGAAGCGGACCCGCGATAGATCGACGCCCCATCCTGCGAAGGTGCTGCG
>WJJG01000164.1 GCA_014729815.1 Candidatus Eiseniibacteriota bacterium | reverse complement strand
GTGAGGATCTCACGCGCGAGGGCATTGCAGTCGGCGTCGGCCCAGACCCGGATGCCCCGCGCGAGCTCGCCTTCGAGTTGCAGGGCCAGCTCCTGGCGTAGGCGCTGGATGTCGGGGGAGTCTTCCATCCTGGAACCGCATCCTCTGATTCGGCGGATCGAGCGGCTGCGCGGCGCGACCGCGGGCGTACGTCGCGGGCGAGATGATCCCCGCCGCGGTGGGTCAGTCCGCGTCGTTGCTCGCGTTCGTGTAGCCCCGCAGGGCTTCGATGCGCAAGATGATCTCGCGCGCGGCCTGCGCCTTGGGTAGCAAGGGCAGCGGCTCGATCCGGCCATCCTTGAACAGCAGTGTGGCCTTGGTCGTATCGCCCCCGAAGACCGAATGCGCCTGGGTCGCGTCGTTGAGCACGAGCAGGTCGCAGCCCTTCGCCTCGAGCTTGGCCCGCGCGCGCTTCTCGCTGTCGGGACCCATCTCGAGGGCGAAGCCCACCGTCAGCGCCCCGCGGCGGGCGCGCTCGGGACCTACCGCCGCCAGGATGTCGGTGGTGGGGGTCAGCTCGAGTGCGAGGCTCTTGCGACCCGAGGGGATCTTCTCCTCGTGCGTCCGACTGGGGCGATAGTCGGCGACCGCGGCGCTCATCACCATGATCTCGGCCCGCTCCTCGAGGCGCTTGACGGCGCCCTCCATCTCGGCCGCGGTAGCCACATCGATGCGCTCGATACCGATCGGCGCCTCGCAGCGCAGCGGACCGGCGACCAGGATCACGTTGTGCCCGCGGTCGCGTGCGGCGGCGGCGATGCGGCAGCCCATCTTTCCGCTGGAGCGATTGGAGAAGACGCGCACCGGATCGACCGCCTCCTCCGTCGGACCGGCGGTCACCAGCACGGTGACACCGTCGGTCTTCGAGAGGAGCACCTTGAGCGCGGCATCGACGATCTCGCGCGGTGAGAGCATGCGGCCGCTGCCATACTCGCCGCAAGCCAGGTCTCCGGTGGTCGGTCCAACGAAGAGATAGCCCTTCTCTTTGAGATAGGCCACCTTCTCCTTCAGGACCGGATTCTCCCACATGCGCGTGTTCATCGCCGGGGCGAAGAGCACCGGAGCGCGCGTGGCCAGGATCGTGGCCGAGAGCAGATCGTCGGCGATGCCGCTGGCGGCCTTGCCGAGGATGTTGGCGGTGGCCGGCGCGACGAGCAGCAGGTCGCCTTCACTGAGGTTGAGGTGGGCCATCTCGGGCGCCGCCGGCGCTGGATGGGGGAACATCTCCACCGCCGCCGGCTGCCCGCAGAGCTCGGCGAACGTGCGCGGCGAGACCAGTTCGGCGCCGGAGCGCGTCATGGCCACGCGCACCGCGATGCCCAAGCGCTGCAGCAGACGCAGGATCTCGACCGACTTGTACGCGGCGATGCTCCCGGTGACGCCCAGCGTCACCGAGCAGTCCGCCAACGTCCTCCGTTCCGCCATCGGCTACTCCTCAGACTTCGACGGCGCGTCGCCCTCACTCTTCTCGGGCGTCGACTCCTCCTCGTCCGGCTTGGGAGGCGTGAAGAAGAGACCCTCGTGCATGGGCGTTTCGGGCGCCGGCGTGGGCGGCGCGGGACGGCGCAGGATTCCGTGGTGCACCACGGCCTTGACCTTGCCCTCGCGCACGCGACGCAGGGCCTCGAGGGTCACCTTGCCCTCGACGTTGATGCCTTTGCGGCGCAGCTCCTCGTCCGACTTCGTACGGATCTCGTCGTTGAGGCGCGTGGCTTCCGCCGCGGCCATCATGATCAGCTCGTACTTGCTGCGCGGCTCGACGATCTCCTCCTCGGTCTGGGACTCGTCAGCGGGCTGCTGTTCCTCGGTGGTCGGATCTCGTTCTTCATCCACCATGGCGATAGAATCCTCCTCAAGAGAGGCCGGCACGGCCCCTCCGCGTATCCGGAGTTCTCCTGATAGCGAATCGACTGGGAAACGGCCTGAGCTGCAAACGCCAACAACGGTGCCTCTCGCAGCCGGAAGAGAATAGCATGAAGCTCCCAGCGTCGGAAAGGGGCCCGGATGCCCCGGCGCAGGCGGGCGGCTAGTTTTCCGCCGACTTCGGCAGCACCAGGCCGCGCGCGGTCCGGCTCGTCTCGGCGCGGATGATCGCCAGGAGGCGATTGGTGCAGTCCTTGACCTCGTCGTTGATGACCACGTACTCATAGCGCGGAGCGACGGACATCTCCTGCGCCGCCGTCGCCAGGCGCGTCTGGATCTCCTCCTCGCTGTCGGTACCCCGCCCGCGCAGCCGCTTCTCGAGGGCCTCCATCGAGGGGGGCAGCACAAAGATCAGCACCGCTTCGGGATAGGCCTTCTTGATCGTCAGGCCGCCCTGGACGTCGACGTTCAGGACGACCCATTTGCCCTTCTTGAGCGGTGCGGTGATGCTCTTGCGCGGCACGCCGTACCAGGTTTCGTAGACCTTGGCGTGTTCGACGAAGTAGCCGGCGGCCTTCTTCTGCTCGAACTCCTCGGGCGACAGGAACTCGTACTCGACCCCGTTCTTCTCGCCCTCCCGCTCGGACCGTGTGGTGGCGGTCAGGCCTCGGACGATCCGTCCGTCGGCCGCCAGCAGCCGCTCGACTACCGAGGTCTTCCCGGTTCCCGAGGCACCCGAGATCACGATCGGGAACGGTTTTTCGATCAGGCGCGGGCACTCATTGCAGTCCAGCACGGTGCACCCCTCTCTCCATCGACCCGGCGTCCCGGCGCCGGGGATCCCTGGGCGCCGCGGGCGGGCAGACTCGCCGGCCGCCGCGCGCGACGCTCGTCACTCGATGTTCTGCACCTGCTCGCGGATCTTCTCGACTTCCTCCTTGGCCCGGATCACCTGCTGGGAGATCTCCAGGTCCTGGCTCTTCGAACCGATCGTGTTGATCTCCCGGTTCGTCTCCTGGAGCAGGAAATTCAGGCGCCGGCCAGCGGGCTGCGGATCCGTAAGGCATTGCAGGAACTGATCGATGTGCGATCGCAGCCGGACGCACTCCTCGGTGACGTCGGTGCGATCGGCAAAGAGCACGATCTCGCTCTCGAGCCGCTGCTGGTTGTACTCGGTATCCTGTGAGATCTGGGCGATCCGCTCGCGCAGGCGCTCGCGCACCTGGTCGACCACGTCGGGGATGCGCGAGGTGATCTCCTCGACGACCTCCTGGATCGTGCGCAGGCGCTCGCGCAGATCGCGCGCCATCGCCTCGCCCTCGCTCACGCGCATCGCCTGGTGGTCGGCCAGGGCCGCATCCAGCGGCGGCGCGAGCAGCGCCCAGGCCTGCTCTTCGGCCAGATCCTCAGTCTCCCGCTCGAGCAGATCGGGAAAGCCGAGGAAGCTCTCGAGCGAGAGCTCACCGCGGATGCCGTAGCGCGTACGCACCTCCTGGGCGAGCTGCTGATAGCGCCGAGCCACCGCCTCGTTGATCCGCAGGGCGACGCTCGGATCGCTCTGGTCGTCGAGAACGGCGGTGATGTGCACCTTGCCGCGGGTCAGATCACGCCGCACCCGCTCGCGCACGCGAGACTCCAGAGACGCGAGTGAGTTGGGGAAACGCGAGCCGAAGTCGAAGTAGCGGTGGTTGACGGAGCGGATCTCGACGGTCACGCGCCGCGTGTCCGTCTGGGACTCCGCGCGCCCGAAGCCCGTCATGGAGCGAACCATGCAACCTCCCTAGCTGCCGGCACCGAAGCCTACGCGATGCCAAGGGGGGTGTCAATGTCGCCGCCGGGCGAGAAGCCCCGATCGGGCGCGGCAGGAGGGCTCCAATGTATTGTGGGGCAGTGCATTGCACAGGGAGGGCCGCGGGCTTCCGGGCGCCGTACCTAGCGACAGTCGAATCGCAGCGGGATCAGAACCTGGGTCGCCACCGGAGCACCGTCGCGCTTGGCGGGCTGGAAGCGCCACTCGCGAACGGCGGCCAGTGCGGCGCCATCGAGCGCATCGACGCCGCTGGAAGTGTGGAGGATCGTCTCGGTGACCCGGCCATCCTCTGCAATGAATGCCTTTACGGTGACCTGCCCGGTCGCGCCGATCGCCTGCGCCGACCGCGGACAATCGAGCGGCGGCTGGTGCTCGACCCGGGGCGGCGTATCGAAGGCCTGGCTGTAGGCGGCGTCGAGC
>WJJG01000163.1 GCA_014729815.1 Candidatus Eiseniibacteriota bacterium | reverse complement strand
TAGAGCACCAGATCGCGATCGGGCTTCGTATCGCGCGCCTCCCAGGTCACCCGCAGGCGGTCCTCATCCAGATACTCGATCTCCACCGCGTGGCTCGGGCAGTAGGCGTTGCGGATCGGATGGTCGGCCTCGATCTCGATGCGCACGTAGGCGCTCTCGAGCGGGCGGGAGGAGAACTTCTCGGTCGAGAGCGGATAGACGAAACGGTAGAGCCCGCCTTCCCGTTCGATCAGGTGATCGTAGTCGAGCTTGACGCGCCGCTCCCCATGGGGCGGGAAGGGATGGATCCGCGCCCGGAACATCTCGCGCCCGGCGTATTCGAGCAGGGCTGGGTCGCGGCTCTCCCGGACGAGATCCTCATAGATGCGCAGGGCTTCGCTGGCATCCATCGCCTCGGCGTGGATCGGCTCCCCGTCGACATACAGCACGAAGTCGCTGACCGCCGCGCCATCGGGGATCGGGAAGAGGTACTCCCCTTCCACCTCGAGGCCGTTGAGGTTGCGGAAGACCTGATCGATGTGCACCCGTGCGACCTGATCGCGCACGTCGATGTCGACATGGTGATAGCGCACGGCGAGCTGTGTGGGGTCCGGCAGACCGGGCGTGGGTCGCACGATGACGAAGCCGTCGGCCGCCGCGCCGCCGCAGAGCAGGAGGACGCAGAGCGCGCCCAGCAGGATCGTGGAAGTCAAGCGTGCCATGATCATCTCCTTTCGCGGTTCGCCTTGCGCCGCCTCTGACCATTCCCAGCACCCGAGTCGAGGGAGCTACACACCGGGCGGCGGGGATATTCCCCCCGGCGGCGGGGATGTCCCCCCGAGCTGCCTGAATGCCCCCCCGGCGGCGGGGGATGTCCCCCCGAGCTGCCTGAATGCCTCCCCGGGGGGCGAAGTCGCCGGCGCGGCCCCACCGCACGTCCGCGGTCTGCGGCCCTGGAGCCATGCAACTGCTTCCCTGGATGCTCGTTGTGGGGAGCACCGGGGACGGGTATGCTCCCTGATCGAGCGCGCGGTGCCCGCTGCGCTTCACCTCGGCGCCGCACTCGAGGTGCGGGCCCTCGGCCGCCCAGAAGGAGCGAGGAGAAGATGGACTGGAAGCTCGAGAAGCTCGCCGGCGCCACGCCGCGGCCCGGACCGCTGCTGGTGGTCGTGATGGATGGGGTCGGCCTGGGGCCCGGCGATGCGGGGGACGCGGTCGCTCTGGCGCGCACGCCGGTGCTCGACTGGCTGATGGCGCACTGCCCCTGGGTATCGCTCCAGGCGCATGGCAACGCGGTGGGCCTGCCGAGCGATACGGACATGGGCAACTCGGAGGTCGGACACAACGCGCTGGGCGCCGGGCGCATCTTCAGCCAGGGCGCCAAGCTGGTGAACGAGGCGATCGCCGATGGCACGATCTTCGAGGGCGAGGTCTGGCGCCGCCTGATGGCGCGCTGCGCAGGCGCCGGCCAGGACGCGGGCGGCGCCCTGCACCTGATCGGTCTGGTCTCCGACGGAAACGTACATTCGCACCAGGACCATCTGCATGCGCTAATCCGCCGCGCGCATCAGGAAGGCGTGCGACGCCTCTTCGTGCACGCGCTGCTCGATGGCCGCGACGTCGGCAAGTTCACCGCGCAGGACTACCTCGAGCCGCTCGAGGCGCTGCTCGCGGAGCTGGGCGCCGGCGAGGGCCGCACCTACCGGATCGCCTCGGGCGGCGGGCGGATGACGACCACCATGGATCGCTACAACGCCGACTGGGGCATCGTCGAGCGGGGCTGGAACGCCCACGTCCACGGCCGCGGCCGATCCTTCGCCTCGGCGATGGAAGCGCTGGCCACCTATCGCGAGGAGTTGCCCGAGACGGGCGATCAGGATCTCCCCGAGTTCGTGATCACAGAGGGGGGGCAGCCGGTCGGCACGATCGAGGATGGCGACAGCGTCATCTTCTTCAACTTCCGCGGTGATCGCGCGATCGAGATCAGTCGCGCCTTCGAACAGGAGGCGCTCTCGCACTTCGATCGCGGGAGACGGCCCGAAGTCTTCTACGCGGGCTTGATGCAGTACGACGGCGACTTCCGGATCCCGCGGCACTACCTGGTCGACCCGCCGCACCTCACGCGCACGCTCGGCGAGTACCTGGCGCGCAACGGCGTGCGGCAGTTCGCCTGCAGCGAGACGCAGAAGTACGGCCACGTGACCTACTTCTGGAACGGCAACCGCGGGGGGAAGTTCGACGAGCAGCTCGAGGAGTACCTCGAGATCCGCAGCGATCCGCCGCCTTTCGACGCGCGTCCCTGGATGAAGGCCGCCGAGATCACCAGCGCGACGATCGAACGCGTGCGCGCGGGGAGCTTCCGGTGCGGACGCATCAACTACGCCAATGGCGACATGGTGGGACACACCGGCGTGCGGCGCGCCGCGATCCTGGGGGTCGAGGCGGTCGATCTCTGTCTGGGGCGTCTGCTACAGACGATCCGGGAGGTCGAGGGCGCCGCCTTGATCACGGCCGATCACGGCAACTCGGATGAGATGTATCGGCGCGAGAAGTCGGGCGGCTTTCTGCGCAACGAAGAGACCGGCGAGATCGAGCCCCGCGTCAGCCATACGCTCAATCGCGTGCCGCTGATCCTCTTCGATCCGCTCGGCCTGGCGGCCAGCGGGCGGCCGCCGGCGCGGCCTCCGGCGCAGAGCGCCCTGACGTGGCCGGCGCGCTCGCCGCGCGGCAGTCGCAGTTGGCGCCTGCAAGAGCCCGACACGGGCGGCGGGATCGCCAACGTGGCCGCGACCTGCCTCAACCTGCTGGGCTATGCCGCCCCCGACGACTACGAACCCTCACTCCTGGCCTGAGCGGGCGGGCGCCGCGGCCGGCGATGCCATCTCGAGATGCAGACGCAGCGTGGCGAGGCGTCCTTGCGCCTGTTGCCGAATCCCCCGCACATCGGCGTCGGATCGGCCGGGGCGGCCGTACGCGCTCTCGCCGGGGCGGCCGTAGGCGCTCTCGCCGGGGCGGCCATACGGGCCATCGCCGGCGCGGTCGCCACTGCTCTGGCTGGCGATCTCGAGTACCCGCTCGTAGGCCGAGAGGGCCGCGCGCGCAGCCTCCTGGGCATCGTCGGCGCGCGCGGGATCCACCAGCCGCTCCTGCCAGAGTCGATACCAGCCCTCTCCGATCGCCAGCCAGATCCGCTCCGGCGGCGGGAGCGACGCATCGTCATCGGTGTCGGCTACGCCGCCCGCGGGCATCCCAGCGGGCGCCCCACCGTCTCGTTCTGCGGGCTCGACGGCACGCCGCGCGGCTGCGATGCGCTCGAGCGCCGCCGTCGCGCGCGTGAGCCGCGCCGCCAGCGACTCCCGGGGGGCCGCGACGTACGGGAGGGACGGATGCATCTCCCGCACCATCCCCTTCGGGGTGCGCTCCGCTCCATCTCCCATGGCGCGCTCTCTGAAGATCTCCTCGGCCGGCCGCATGGCTTCCTGCAATGCCCCCCAGAGGGCTTGCAGCTCCTCCTCTGCCGCCCGCAGCTCGACTCGGCCGCGGCGCAGATCGATGGGCACCGACTCGGCGCGCTCGTCCTGCGCCCGCACCTCGATGGCCGGCCGCGAGCGCTCGACCGCCAAGCCCTCGAGGGGCGAAGGGCTCGGCGCGGTAGCCTTCCCCTCCGCGGCAGCCTCCCACCCCGCGGTGGCCTCCCCCTCGGTGGTCTGCGCTCCTTCCCCGCGGGTCCGCTCGACGTCCGCGATCGATCCCGGGCGGACCCCCTCTCTCGGCCGTGCGGCTTCCCCGGCCGGCGCAGGCTTCGCTCGCTCCGGCGCGTCC
>WJJG01000162.1 GCA_014729815.1 Candidatus Eiseniibacteriota bacterium | reverse complement strand
GGCCCTGGCTGCGGACGCTGCCGGTGATCGCCTTCGCGCTGTGGATCGGGGCCGGCGCGGGCGGCGCCGCGTTGCTGACCTTCCGGGGATCGCGGGGGTCCGAGGAGGCGGCGTCGGTCGAGACCGGCGCCCCGGGGGGGGCGCATGAAGCACACCGCCTGGGCCGCCCTGCTGCTGCTACTCGCCGGCCTGGT
Source organism: Candidatus Eiseniibacteriota bacterium (assembly GCA_014729815.1). Classification (GTDB taxonomy): domain Bacteria; phylum Eisenbacteria; class RBG-16-71-46; order CAIMUX01; family WJJG01; genus WJJG01. Next base: position 8,149 of record WJJG01000162.1, on the reverse strand, counting down.
GCTGCCGGCTGCGGGGCACGAGGAGCCCGCCCCGCGCTGCGCGAACGCCGGCGTCTATCGGCTGTGCGCCGAACAGAGTTTCCCGCAAGAGGGTCGGCCCTGTCGGATCCTGCTTACAACCGGCGAAGCGCCCCTGGCCGGGGCGTGGGTGACCGCGCTGGTGCGGCCGAACAGCGAGGTCTCGCGCCTCGATACCCTGGGCCGCACCGATGCGGCGGGGACGGTACACTGGACACCAACCGATGCCGGCCTGGCGACCCTCACGGCGTCGCGGGCCGACAGCGCGCTCTGCGAGCTAACCGTGGCGGTGCGTTTCCCCGGCGTTCCGGCGCTGGGACTGGTCATGCTGCTCGTGGCGGGTCTGCTGCTCTTCGGAGGCAATAGCTACTCGTTCGCCAAGACCTTCGGGCGCGCGCGCTGATCTGCTCGGTGACCGCCCGCGTCCGCTGTTCGCCAAGCTGGCCGGAGGTGTGATGGAAGCCCGCGAACTGCTTTCCCGAGCCGAACGGGATGGGGTCGAGTTCGTCAATCTGCAATTCACCGACGTTCTCGGGACCCTCAAGAGCGTCACGATTACGGTGGGGGCGTTGGAGGAGGCGCTGGCGCGCGGGGTCTGGTTCGACGGATCCTCGATCGAGGGCTTCGCGCGGATCCATGAATCGGACATGGTACTGCACCCCGACGCGCGCACCTACTGCCTGCTGCCGGGGGGTGCGCCCGAGCGCCGCCAGGCGCGCCTGATCTGCGATGTGCATCTGCCCGACGACCGGCCGTTCCCGGGAGATCCGCGGCAGGTTCTGCGGCGGGCGCTGCGCGCTGCAGACCGGCTCGGCTACACCTACAATGCCGGACCGGAACTGGAGTTCTTCCTCTTCAAGAAGAACAGCGGCGCGCGCGAACCCGGCCTGCCCCTGCGCCCGGTGCCGCACGATGTCGGAGGCTACTTCGACTTCTCCCCGCAGGATCTGGCCTCGGAGGTCCGCGCCGATATCATGCGGGCCCTCACCGAGCAGGGCATGCGCGCCGAGACGGCCCACCACGAGGTGGCCACCGCACAGCACGAGATCGACGTCTGCTATGCGGATGCGCTCACCGCGGCTGACAACGTGATGACCCTGCGGCACACGATCAAAGCGATGGCCGCCGCGCACGATCTCTACGCGACCTTCATGCCGAAGCCGGTGTACGGGATCAACGGCTCGGGCATGCACGTGCATCAGAGTCTTTTCGATCGAGAGGGTCGCAATGCGTTCTTCGCGGACGGCGATTCCCACAAGCTCTCGACGCTCGCGCGGCAGTTCGTTGCCGGGCAGCTGGCCCACGCCCGCGCGCTGGCCGCTGTGGTTGCGCCGACGGTCAACTCCTACAAGCGCCTGACGCCCGGATACGAAGCGCCGGTCTACATCTGCTGGGCGCACATCAACCGCTCGGCGCTGATCCGCGTGCCGCAGTATTCGCCCGGTCGCGAGCAGTCGATGCGCGTCGAGCTGCGCTGTCCCGATCCGAGCGCCAACCCCTATCTGGCCTTCGCGGCGATGCTGGCGGCCGGTCTCGACGGCATCGGGCGCAAGCTTTCGGCGCCCGACCCGGTGGAGGAGGATGTCTACGACATCGACGGGCCGCAACTCGGAGCGCGGGGTATCGGGGCCCTTCCCGGCACGCTCGAGGAGGCCCTGGCTGCCCTGCAAGAAGACGTGGTGATCTGCGAGGCACTGGGCTCGCACGCCCTGGAAGCCTTCCTGCGTGCCAAGCGGGCCGAGTGGGACGACTACCGCATCCAGGTCACCGACTGGGAGCTCGAGCGCTATCTCGAGCGGATCTGAGCGCGGGTGGCGCTCCTCCTGGGCACGGCTGCGACTCGTCCCCGCTGCGGCCTCTCCGTCTCGCTCTTCCTGCGCGCCACCCGGTCTCGCCCCTCCGGTGCGCTACTCCGCCTCGCCGCCGCTCTGGGCGGCGATCCTCTCGTACCAGACCGAGTGGTGCTTGCGCGCCCACTCGCGGCTGACCTTCCCATCGATCAGCGCCCGCCAGGTCCCCGGGTTGGCGATCGTCCCGAGGTAGGCATGCACCGCGATCGTGGCCACGAAAAGGATCGCCAGGAAGCCGTGCAGCGTCGAGAGGAAGCAGCTCAGGCTCAGGGGAAGTGCGGTCTTCCAGATCAGCAGCACCCCGCTGACGCCCATTAGGAGCGAAAGCCACATCGAGATCCAGAAGAAGACCTTCTGCCCGGCGTTCAGGCGGCCCGCGGGGACGTATTTCTCGTGCCCGATGTAGCCGCCCTTCTTGCGGAGCCATTCGCTGTCGTACGGGGCCCAGCGAGCGTCACGCGCCCAGAGCGCGAAACTCACAGCCGAGGCGGCCAGGAAGATCAGTCCGGCGACCCAGTGGTAGACCACCGCCTGTTGCGGGCTGCTGAAGAAGATGTCGAGCAGTCCGACGGCATTGTAGAAGAAGATCGCACCGGTGAACCAGAGCAGCAGGAAGGTGAGCATGCGCACCAGATGCGTCCAGCGCTCGGTGAGTCGGAAGCGCTGCACCTCGCCGTCGCGATCCGAGCGCAACATCTTCGGCCCCTGACCCGTGTAGTGCAGGAGCAGGAAGAAGATCAGCAGGAAGATGAGCAGACTGACGTAGGGCGTCAGGTACTGCTGATGGATCGTGTTCAGAGCGAAGGCCAGCGGGCTGCAGCCGAAGAGACGCCCGCGTCGCGTGTAGGCAGGATCGCCATCCTCGGTCATCAGGCTGACGAGCGCTGCCCCGCGGAAGACGTGCGAATCACCCGCGTGGCAATCGCCGCAGCCGTCGGCGCCCAGCGCCTGGGAGGCCGGGGCGACGTTGTGATTGATGTTGAAGGCCTCCATGTGGCCCACCCAGGTGTGATCCTCCTCGGCGACGACATCTGATGAGGCGCCACCACTCGATGAGCCCGATCGATTCTGGGCGTCGCGGGCCAGCGAGTAGATCTGGCCGCCGCGGTGGAAGTGGGGATCGACCTGGGTGAAGCGCGCGTTGTCGGCCAACGATCCGCGCAACGCCCCGAGCATGAGCGCGATGTCGTCACGCCCGACCAGCACCGGCTGCTCGGACGGCCGTTCCCCGAGCTGCGCTTGGATCGACCGGTAGGCCTTCTTGATCTCGCGCGGGAAGAGGGGGTAGTAGATGCCGTCGGTATCGAGGTTGGTGTAGATGATGCCCAGCAGTGGGTTGACCGGTTCGAGCTTGCCATCCTCGCCCCGCAGGTACTGCGGATGCCAAGTGAATGCCGCACCGATCTTGGGTGCGCCGATCTTAGGGAAGTTGACCATGCCGCCGGTCGTCACGTCGAATCCCGCGCCCCCGGCCCGGTGGACCGCCGGGATGTGGCAGAACTCGCAATCGAGACGCTCGAGATGGTTGGGGCGCACACTGGTGTGCTCTGGCCGGGTGGCGCCCATATAGCCGCTCTGGTGACACTCGGCGCAGGTGCGGATCGTGCCGTCGAGCTCGTCAGCCACTGTCGAAACCCGCTCGTCCCCCTTGGCGAAGTTGTGGTTCAGATCGCTGGGGTGGCAATGCGCGCACTGGATCCCGGCCAGATTGTGCACGTCATGATTCTGCGGATCGTTCCACGAGAAGCCGCGCTTCTTCAGATCGGACATCCCGTGGCAGAAGACGCAGTTCTCCGAAGGGGGGGGATACGCCAGATCGAGGACGATCTTGCCGTCCTCGTTGAAGAGGCGTTCGTTGTAGACGACGGTCGGCTCCTCGCCGTCGATGACCGTGCCCTGCACCTGCCCGATGCCGGAGGCCGCCACGGTGGCCCACTTGTAGTTCCAATGCTTGAGCTGCCAGTTGCGCGTGGCGAAATGATAGCGCGGCAGGTGACAGATGAAGCAATCCGCCTCGACCACTCCGCTGCGGTCCCAATGGCTCTTGTAGTAGTCGCCGTCGAGCGACTGGGCCAGTTCCGGCTCGGCCGCCAACCGGCGATCGTATCGTTGTCCGTCGCGGTCGAACTCGAAGGCTCCGCCGCCGGGATGGCAGCCGCCGCAGCCCGGCTTGCCCCACTTCTCCCGGCTGCCGGCCTGCACATAGGCGAAGAGAGTCAGATCGATCTCGTCGGGATGGCTGTTCTCCTTCTTCGCCAACTGGCGAAAGGAGGGCGGTCACATCTTGCCTACCATGCCCCGCGAGAGCACCCAGGGCATCTCCGGGTTGAAGTCGTCGCTGATCTCGTCCCAGCCCTGTTGGAAGTGGTAGCCCTGGGTGATCGTGTCGTAGTCGTGGCAGGCGCCGCAGGTCTGCCGTGGGCTGTAGGGCTCGTCGTCGTGCGCGCCGGTGAGCGGATTGATGATCTCGCCGGCGTCGTTGCGCAGGTGGAACGGGGGGCAGATCCGGTTCTGGGCCCGTGCGGGCATGGCGCCTGCCAGCCAGACCAGCCCTGCGAGTGCTACACCGAGCAGCGCCGAACGCCGCAACGATCTCGGGTGGCGGAGATCTCTCATGGGTGCCTCCTTCGGAAGGCGTTGGACAGCCCGCGGACAGCTACGATGCAGATCGGTGGGGTGATTGCTTGGGCCACAGGATCCGGTCGGAATCGCTGGCTGTCAAGCAAACTATGCGGTGAGGGATGGGGGGGGGATGGGAGTCGGGATGGGCTGGTCGTAGCGTCGTACATGGGCCCCGGCTCCGATTCGCGATCTCAGAACCCTCAGCCGAGCCTGCGAATCCCTGGGTGGGCTACAGCGCTGTGATTCCCCGCGCCCCGCGGCGTCTCACAGAAGGAAGGGGTCGGACACTCGAGGCGGTCGGCGAACTTCGAACGCCGAGCCGTGCGCGGCCAGTCGGGGAGAACGCCGCCGCCACAGATCCGGAAGGAGGGAGCCGCCATGCGCCCCGTTGACGCCATCCTGCGACCTGGCCTGCTTCTCACGCTGGCGGTCGCCGTCGCTGCGATCCGCCCAACGATGTCACTTGCGGATCTCGAGGGTTTCGAGAGCTATGAGCCGGGGAGCTTCCCCGCGCCAATCTGGCAAGACGTCGGGCTCGTCGACCCGGAGCCTCCCAACCCTCCGGATCCATCGGCCACGGTGGAGTGGACCGCGGACGCACAAGGCGTTGACACACGGGCACTGTTCGTCGCCGAGGCGGTTGCCAAGAGCCAGGGGATCTACCAACGGATCGAGGTCCGCCCGCGCTATGTGGTGACGGCGGACATCCGCGTGGATCGTTTCTGTGACCTCTCCGAGGAGCCGTATTACGACTGGGCAATGGGCGTCAGCGTGGGACGCTACATGGAAGACCTCGATCCTGCACACTGGCCCCAGGTGCAGATCTATGCATCCAGCTTCGATCACCATTGGCGCCTATACGGCGCCGGGATGGTGAGCGGGTATGGAATCATCGACCTTGAAGCGCCCGTGGAGCTCGGCCGATGGTATCGCGTGCAGACCGTGCTCGTCGTGGAGACCGGGCTCGTCCACAGTCGCATCTGGGACTTGGCGTCGGGCGCGCTGCTGGTCGATCGCGCGGATTCGATTCCGGACTGGATACCGGAGGACGGGCAGTTCGACGCGCTGATCGCCTGTGAAGGCGAGCTCTCGGCGGACGTGACGCTCCCCAATCTGGCAGCGCTGGACAACCTTCAGTACTCGGCGGATCCGTCCGACGTCCGAGAGCCCGCTGCTCGGCCGATCGGTTCCGTAGCGATCCGCCTCTCCTCGAATCCCGTTGGCCGAGATGGTTCCCTGAGCTGGCGCAGTGAGCCCGGCGCAATGTGCACCCTGGATCTCTGTGATGCGCAAGGGCGCCGGGTTGTCCGCCGGCACTTCTTTCAGGAAGGCGTCGGCCTCCAGAGCATCGGCTGGGATGCGTTTCTCGGCGAGCGGCGTGTGCCCTCGGGGGTCTACTTCTTGCACCTGGAGGGGGATTCGCAGGCGACCGCGACGCGGCAAATCCTCATTCTAGACTAGCTCTCGGCGCAGCCTCGCGCACGACCGAACCACGGGCGGCCGGCGTTGGTGCGCGAGGTGGGCGGACGCGTGGGGCGGATCGACATCCAGCGTGAGTTCTGGTATGCTCCGCATAGGCCAACGTGAACCCGCGCGGAGCACCGTGAGCTTTCGGCAAGGAGGTCTACGATGAGGTACTTGCTTCTCGCGCTGTGCACAAGCGTCGCTCTCGCCTGGATTCCGTCTCCTGCAACCGCGGACTGGTTCGAGGACTTCGAGTCTTACGACGTCGGAGACGGGCTCCATGGTCAGGGTGGCTGGATGGGATGGGATGACGACCCGGCATTCGATGCCTACGTGACCGACGTCGTCGCATACAGCCCGACGAAGGCGGTTGAGATTCTGCCAACGACTGACATCGTGCGAACCTTCGAGGGCTACACCTCCGGGTGCTGGACGTTCACCGCCTGGCAGTACATCCCAGGGACGCTAAGCGGCCAGACCTACTTCCTGCTCCTCAACACGTACGTGGCCGGCACCGACTACAACTGGTCATGTCAGGTGATGTTCGACGAGACCGGCTTCATGGAGTCGTATCCGGATGGAGCTCAGCTGCCGTGGGTTCCGGATGAGTGGGTCGAGATCCGGGTGGAGATCGACCTGGACGCCGATCTCCAGCGCTTCTTCTACGACGACCAGCTGCTCTATGAGAAGAGTTGGGTGGATGGCGTGAGCGGCGACGGTGCGGTGAACATCGCTTGCGTGGACCTGTACGGAAACGGTGCCAGCTCGATCTACTACGACGACTGCTCGTTGATCCCTGGCGATCCGTCTCCGGCAGGTGAAACGACTTGGGGCAACGTGAAGAGCCTCTTCCGCTAGGAGGAGCCGCGGCCGGCGAAGGCGCGAGCGATCCCTGCGAATCCAGGGTTCCTCGCTGTGCAGACATCCGCAGGCCGCCCCAGCGCGGGGCGGCCGCTGCATTGTGCGCGGTCCCCCTCGCTCCGCGGCGACCCCGATTGCAGCACTGGCGCCCGACGACCTCCGCGGGAGGAGACCACGTCCGGAGTCGGCACGTGAGATCGTCGAAAGGATCAGCCGGTGTCCCCATGGCGCCCAAGGAGACTCCGGACGCGTGGTGCGGGGGACCGCAGGCTCGCCCTGCGCGGCGGACCCGCACCGCATCCGCTCTGCTGCGCGCCCCGGCCCTGGCGCTCGCTTGGCTCGTCCTGTGGCCGCCGGTTCCCGCCGAGGCTCTCGACCCGTCTGAGATCGTGGTGATCGCCAACCGGGCGGTTCCCGAGAGCGTGGATCTGGCCCGCTACTACATGGCCAGCCGCCGCATCCCCCCCGAGAACGTCATCCCGATCCGGACGACGACGGAGGAGTCGATCGACCGCGAAGCCTATCGCCGGGAGATCGCCGGCCCAGTGCTACTCCGTCTGGGGGCGCTTTCCTCGACGGCGACCGTTCGCTGCCTGGTGCTCGTCTACGGGATACCGCTACGGATCCGGCCGCCGGCACCCAGCGAAGCCGAGGAGGCGGAGATCGAGAGGCTCCGCCGTACGCTCCGTCCTCTTCAGGACTATCTCGAGACGCACGAGGAGGCCGAGGACCGGGACGAGGTGACAGCCGCGATCGACGAGCTGCGGCGGCAGATCGAGCAGCTCACCGGAAGTGACACTCGGGCGGCGGTCGACTCGGAGATCGCCTTGGTCCTCAAGGGCGGCTACCCGCTGGAAGGCTGGCTGCCGAACCCCCACTTCCCCGCGTTTCGCGAACAGCAGACGCTCCTGCGGCGCAGCGAGGTCCTCATGGTCAGCCGCCTCGATGGACCGGATCCCAGCGCCGTCCGCCGGATGATCGATGATGCCGCCGCGGCGGAGCAGGCGGGCCTCACGGGACGGGCCTACTTCGACGCCCGCTGGGTACGTCCCGAGACGAAGCAGCTGAGCGGGTATGCCCTCTACGATGCAGCCATCCACCATGCGGCGGAGCTGGTCGAGCGGCGTGGGCGGATGGAGGTCACGGTCGATGATCGCGCGCGTCTCTTCCAGGAAGGGGAGTGTCCGCAGGCGGCGCTCTACTGCGGCTGGTACCGTCTGAGCCAGTACGTGGATGCATTCGAATGGGTCCCCGGCTCAGTCGGCTTTCACATCGCCAGCGGCGAGTGCACGACGCTCAAGAAGCCGGAGAGCCAGGTCTGGTGTAAGCGAATG
>WJJG01000161.1 GCA_014729815.1 Candidatus Eiseniibacteriota bacterium | reverse complement strand
GGCCGGCACCCCCGTGCGGCTGGATCGGTCCCCCGCGCGGGGATCGTGGCTGCATTGGGGATCACGCTGCTGGGAACCTGGCTGGTGGCACCCGCCCCCGCGGAAGCCGTCGCCACGGGGAACGCCGACGCCGGGACCAGGGCCGCGGAGATCGTGCGGATCGTCTGCGACGCCGACGGACAGCGCCTGCAGGTCGACGGCCGCGACTTCATGGTCTTCGGCATGAACTGGGGCTACATGCCGATCGGCCAGAACTACACCTACAGCCTCTGGAACCAGCCGGACGATGTGATCATCGATGCCCTGGCCCGGGAGATGCCGCTGTTGCAGGAGATGGGCATCAACTGCATCCGGCAGTACGCCGGCATCCCGGCGCGCTGGATCCGGTACATCTACGAGAACTACGGCATCTACACGATCCTCAATCACCTCGTCGCCCGCTACGGGTACACGCTGAACGGTGTGTGGACGCCGACGACCGACTACTCCGACCCCGCCCTGCGTGAAGCGCTTCGAACGGAGATCCGGGAGCTGGCCCTGGAGTTCCGGGACACGCCCGGGCTCCTGATGTGGCTGCTGGGCAACGAGAACAACTACGGCCTGAGCTGGTCGTCGTTCGAGATCGAGGCGTTGCCCGAGGGCGAGCGCGAGACGGCGCGGGCGCGCTACCTCTACTCGCTCTTCGATGAGCTCACCGTCGAGATCCAGGCCCTCGATCCGCACCATCCGGTCGCCATCGCCAACGGCGACATCCAGTACATCGACCTGATCACCGAGGAGTGCACGCACCTCGACATCCTGGGCACGAACGTCTATCGCGGCATCTCCGTGCGCGATCTCTACGATGTGGTCGATGAGAAGTTGGACCTGCCGGTGATGTACACGGAGTTCGGCTCCGACGCCTGGAATGCCCGCGAGATGCGCGAGGACCAGATCATGCAGGCCCGCTATCTGGTCGGCCAGTGGCAGGAGATCTACGAGCAGTCTGCGGGCAAGGGGCGCGTGGGCAATGCCATCGGCGGCGTGATCTTCCAGTGGAGCGACGGCTGGTGGAAGTTCGGACAGGAGAGCCGCCTCGACATCCACGACACCCACGCCTCGTGGCCCAACGGCGGCTACGTCGAGGACTACGTCGAGGGCGAGAACAACATGAACGAGGAGTGGTGGGGGATCACCGCCAAGGGCGCGCCGGATCACCGGGGGCTCTACGACGTCTATCCCCGAGCCGCCTACTACGCCCTGCGCGAGGCATTTGGCTTGGATCCCTACGGTCCCGGGGTCGACCTCGCGGCGATCCGCGACCACTTCGCCGAGATCCGTCCGGCAGCAGCCGAGCTGGCCGCTCGCGGCGATCGCGCAGCCCTGTTCACGGAGTCCGGCGGCCGCGCGCGCGTGGCGGGTGTGCGCGTGGAGCTCGAGACCTTCTCCACCGGCGGAGAACGGATCAGCACGCCCGAGATGGAGTCGGCGGGAACGGGGACGCCCGCCTTTCTCGGTTTCGATCACCTCCAATCCTTCTACGTCGACGTGGAGGCCAAGCCGGCCGAGAACGTGACCGGCCGCGTTTCGGTGAACATCCTGGGCCACGTGCCGCGCAATCCGATCGATGAGATCTTCTACGAGAAGCCCGGACAGTCCCGCAGCGCCGAGACCGACGAAGGGGAATACGATCTCGAGTCTTTGGGCCGCGCGCGGATCTACCAGGCCTCGATCTCCTGGGACGATCGCTGGTTCCTGCTCGACGGCTTCTACCGCAACGGACATCTGCACTGGGGATTCGAGGGCGACTTCTTCGGACTCTACCGGGATGCGTTCTACGGGGAGAACGTCGACATCTACAACGGCATGGCGCCGGTGGGGGTCGAGATCGACGGCAAGCGCGCTTTCTCCGGGCTCACACTGGCGTTCGGGCCGCAGCTCTGGTGGGGCGCGAATCCTGCCCTCCTGCTCAAGTATCAGCGCCGCGTGGGTCCGGTGGATGCCACGCTCGTCTATCACGAGGACGTCGCGCCCCAGCAGGCCCTCAGCACCTCGAACGCCATCCCGGTGCCGGAGACGCGCAAGCTCTCGCTCTCGGGGATCACTCGCCGGGGACCCTGGACGCTCGAGCTGGGTGCCCTGTGGTCCGGAGAGCCGAAGCTGGACCAGCGCTTCGAGCTGGTCGAGGAGGTCGGCGGCGCCTACCGCGTCTATCAGGATCGCATCCATGAAGGCGACACCTGGGGCTTCCGCGGCAAGCTGACCCTCGAGCGTGGACGCTTCCGCTGGTACGCGCAGGGCGCCTACATGGGACTGGTCGCCGATGCCGGCCCCACCGAGGTCATCACCTTCACCGGCTGGAGCCTGAAGGACTCCGGCTCCGGCAATCAACGCAATGTGATGACCGGCTTCACGATCAACTCCGGAGACTTCCAGATCGGGCCCAACGTGCTCTGGCAGGTGCCGATCGTAGGGCCCATCCCGGGGGATGCACCGCCGCCCGGGCGGCCGCGCAACACGCGCGACGATCCGTTCGCCGTACTCGGCAACCGCGAGATGGTGAGTGGGGAGCTGATGATCACCTACGACCCGACGCCGGCGACCTGGCTCTGGGCGTGGGACAACGACGTGCGGGAGGACGCCCGTTTCGCGGCCAGCCTGGGCATCGTCCTCCGAGACTACCGGGACACCCGTGACGCATCGCTCTTCATCGCCGAGGATGGCCGCACCGTCTACGCCTTCGGGGCCGCCCCCCCGGCCCACGAGCTGTGGGAGGTGCGCGCGCGCATCGTCTCGCGCCTGGGGCCGGCCACGCGACTGGTGGCGAACCTATACGGAGGCGATGCCGAGCCGAATGGATACGATGCTTCCGGCGAAAACGAGACGCTCAATCGGGTGATCCAACGCTACGGCGTGACCGGCCGTCTGACCCGCGGGCCGCTGGCGTTCGACGGCTACGCCAAGGTCAACGACTGGGGGCCCTACGACTATCACCGCGACTTCAACCTGACCTTCCCGCTGCAGCTCATGGGCGACGTGTCCTACTCGCTGGGCATGCCCCGCTGGTTCACCGAACCGCAGACACGGTTGGGCGTGCGAGCCCTGTGGCGATCGCTGGATGAGCACTCGCCGCGCTACAGCCCGACCGGAGGTGAGGCGCTGCCGGGCCATGACGAGGGGGAGGAGTGGGAGATCCGCACCTACGTGCACGCGGCGCTGTAGGGGCCGTCGAGGAATCTCGCGGGGCCGCGGCCTGGGCGCGGCCCCGCATGCCGTGCGACGATCGGGAGTCGGAACGCGGAGACGCGCAGCACCTGAGGGTGGCAATCGCGGAATCACGCGAGCCGGTTCAGTTCGCGACTCCGTAGACCCGCACCCAGTCGACCAGCATGGTCTGCGGGAACTGGGTGCTGGCATCGGGGTCGCCCACGAAGGTGCCGCCCACCGCGACATTCAGGATGATGAAGAAGGGGTGATCGAAGACCCAGCGCGCCCCACTCGGCAGATCATCGGGCGTGCGGCGCTGATAGACCTGTCCATCCACGAGCCAGCTGATCTGATTCGGCTCCCACTCGATGGCGAAGGTGTGAAAGCCGGCGTCGAAGCCGTCGCCCGGCAGCGTGAAGCGGCCGGTGACGGCGCCCCCCCCGGAGTAGCCCGGACCATGCAGGCTGCCGTGAACGATGTTGGGCTCCTGTCCACGGTATTCCAGGATGTCGATCTCGCCGCAGGCCGGCCATCCGACGGTCGGGAAGTCGTTCCCCAGTAGCCAGAATGCCGGCCAGATGCCTTGTCCCACCGGCAGGCGGATGCGGGCCTCGAAGCGCCCCCGGGCGCGGGCGAAGCGGCCCTGGGTGTTGATGCGTCCGGAGGTGTAGGCCGAACCCTGATAGCTCTCGCGGCGAGCGGTGATCGCCAGGTGACCGTCGCCGTCCAAAGAGACGTTCTCGGGGCGATCGGTGTCGTACTCGAGCTGGGCGTTGCCCCAGTCGGTGCCGATGTCGAACCGCCACTTGAGCGGGTCGGGCAACTCACCGGCCGGGCCGTCGAAGTCGTCCTGCCAGATCAAGGTGACCTCCTCGGGCCCCGTGCTCGACGACCCGCACCCGTTCCCGAACCATCCCGCGGCGAAGAGGAGGAGGAGCCAGGTCGCCACCGATCCGCAGCATGCAGGCCGGGGGCGTGTGGATCCTGGGCGAGCCCGCTGGACGCCTGCCGATCCGGGGCGTACACGCCGGGGGCGTGCCGATCCGGGGCTTACAAGTCGGATGCGCTGCGGTCTGCAGCTTGCCGTCCACGCGTGTGTCATGCGGTCGGTACCCGCGCGACCGCTCCGGACGGTCCCGGTCTGGCAGTCAGCAGACGGCAGTCGGCCAGCAGCTCCTTGAGCACGAGCGTGGCTGCCCCGACGGCGATCGACTGCGGACCGAGCTCGCTGACGATCAGCCGGGCGGCCGTCACCTGACTGACGAGCGTCCGCTTGCGGACCGTCTCGCGAATCGGCGCCAAGAGCAGCTCGCCGAGGCCGGCGAGATCTCCACCCAGCACGACCATGGCGGGATTCATCAGGTTGAGCAGGCCCGCCACCGCGACGCCCAGGACCTCGGCGGCTTCGGTGACCACCTGGGAGGCCAACGCATCCCCCTCGAGCGCGGCGGTCTTGAACTCCTCCATCGTCACGCTGCCTCCGGCCAGGACGCTTGCCGCGCCACCGGCGAGCAGTTCCTTGACCCGCTCGGCGACGGCGCGCGTGCTGACGATCGTCACCAGGCAGCCGCGGAGACCACAGAGACAAGGCTTGCCCTGCGGGGCGACGGCCAGGTGTCCGATCTCCCCGGCCACCCCGGTAGCGCCGCGATAGATCTCGCCCCCGATCACGAAGCCGCAGCCCACGCCGGTCGCCAGCTTGATGTAGGCCAGGTTGTCGACCTCGCGGCCGGCGCCCCACCAGTGCTCGGCGAGCGCGCCGAGGTTGGCGTCATTGTCCACCATCAGGGGTGCGCGTAGGCGGGTGCCGAGCTCGCCTAGACCGAGGCGCCCCTGCCAAGCGGGCAGCACGACTTGCGAGAGACCGCCATCCGGCTTCGAAGGATCCACGGGAGACGGCACCGCGATGCCGATGCCCACGAGCGGACGGCCGCCGGAGGCATCGGCCAGGCAGAGTTCGCTCAGCTCGCCGATCAGCTTCCGCGCGCCGGACGGGTCCGAGCGCACCCCATGCGATCGCGTGCGCCAGGAAAGGACCCGCCCGCGCAGATCAGTGAGCGCGACGCCGACGTGCGCGGCGCCCATCTCGATGCCCAGGATCACGGCCGCGTCGTCGCGGAACTCGAGGATGATCGGCCGGCGTCCCCCGCTCGACTGACCGGTGCCGACTTCGGTGATCAAACCGGTAGGCAGCAACTCCGCGACGACCTCAGAGACGGTCGAACGGGAGAGCCCCTCCTCGCGGACGATATCGGCGCGCGACATCCGCTTGCGCTGCCAGATCAGCCTCAGAATCGCGCCGGCCAGGGGCCGGGGATGGTCGGGATCTTCGCGCCGGAGTCCCTTCCATCTCGCATGGTTGTTCATCAAGACCGTTTCCCCCTCTCGTTGCAGCAGGCAAGTGGCTCCTAGCGGTGGAAGAGGACGTTGTCCACGAAGACGATGCGCGCATCGCTGCTGGATATGATCAGCTGCGCCAGATGCGCGCGGCTCTCCAGGGTGAAGTCGGAGAGCGGAATGTCGAGCACCGACCATTGGCCGGCCGTGAACGCGGGTGTGGATGAGCCGTGGAAGGTCAGCTCCGATTCGTCGATCGGTGGGTCGTAGACACCATCTTCCCCAAAATCGACCAGCTTGACCCGGAAGATCGATCCTTCGGGCGCCCAAACGTCGAGGCGAAGATGGGTCATCTCGCTAGCGTCGATGAGCTCGGAGGAGAACTCGATCCCGGCATAGGTGAGATCCGTGTAGAGCTTGCTCCCGTTGCCCTCGATGGCGTAGTCCTCGACCGGACCGCTCTGACTCCACTCGGCGCGCCACGTGTCGACCGGCACCGGCTGGTAGGCATCGCTGAAGAGCGCGATGACATCCTCGGCCGTATAGGTCGGGGTCGGGGCCGCTTCATCGGGGGGCGCGAGGACGGAGAGCTCGATCGTGCCTGCGACCTCCACGCTGTCGAGCTGGGCGGTGATGGTGGCGCTGCCGCCCCCCACGGCCGTGATCACGCCGCCCTCGGCGGTGGCGACCGATTCGTCCGAGCTGAAGTAGTCGAAGTAGAGCGGCGAGTGGTGGATCTCGACATCCTCCCCGTTGACCGAGAAGGTCACCTGCGTGTTGGCGGGCGTCACCGTGGCGCCCGGGAAGGTCTCGATGGTCTGGTCGTCCATCTCCGGCCGGGGATCGGTGATGGTGCCCACCGTAGTGAAGCGCACCTCATCGAACCATAGCGTGTGTCCCTCGCTGCCCTCGTATCCCTCGGCGAAGAAGAAGAGACCGCGCTCGAGACGCAGTCGCGACGGATTCGGGATCGGGATGACCACCAGAGACCAGTCCGTGCCGAGGGGGATGGCGAAGCGCTGCACCCCGTAGAGCGAAGTGCCCGTGTTGTCGTTGCCCAGGCCGGCCTCGTTGAGGGTCGAGCTCACGCTCGACCTGGCGTAGAAGACCAGCGCGTTGTAATCGGAGAGATTGCGATAGTCGTAGCTCGTGAAGGCGCCGCCCGCGTAGTCTCCGTCGGCGTCATCGGGGCCCGGCACGACCACGCGCAGGGAGGCGGTGCCGACGCGTGCCTCGTTGTTGTCGATCGAAACGGCATCGAGCTTGCTGTTGGCGAAAGCCTGGTAGTCGACACCGGCGCCGAAGGCGTCGTCGAAGACCACCGGGTCGTTGCTGCCCGGCGCCAGGATGAGGTCGGTGGTGTCCCGCTCGCTGCAGCCGGTCAGGGTGGAGAGAAGGAGCGGGGCTCCCACGAAGACCATGGCAACCAGACTGCGCCGGATCGCGCCGTTGATTCGCACGGGACATCCTCCTTGACGCTTTGGTTGTGGGACGAAGATTGGTGAAGCGCCTACTGCTACTTTCTGTTGAGAGAACGCCTTGTGCCCGCAGACGACCCCCGGGCGCGCTCCCCCCGCCGGTGCGGCGCCAACAGCCGGTCAGACTCTGCCTTGCGCCCCCCGGCTTCACCAATCTTCGTCTCACAAGCTGAGACTTTGTACGGGTACCGATTAAAGTATCCTCCTCCTCCGCGAAGCTGTCAAGCGCTGCTCGGCGTCGTGCTAGCCGCTTGTCAATCAGTGCTTTGCAGTTTGATGCTTTTGCGTTGACGGACGGGGGGGAATCGGATACTTTGTTCGGACATCGCACAAAGTCCATCGGGCCGACCGGGGCGGAGGGGGCTCGGAGCCGATTCCTACCCGCGCCAGAGCCGGTGACGAGTGAGGGTCGCCCGCGCGACCCGGAAGCGAGAGGACCGCATGAGCGCCCCCGCCGTCTCCCACAGGACCGCCCCCGAGGACCGCGTCAGCCTGACCCACCGGGTCGTCTATGGTGCCGGGGCCTTCGTCAACAACATCCTCGCGGCGGCCAGCGGCGGCATGATGATCGTCCTGAACCTGGGCCTGGGCATGAATCCGGCCCTGGTCGGACTCCTCGGCGCCCTGCCGCGGCTCACCGACGCCTTCACCGATCCCCTCATGGGGTACATCTCGGACAACACGCGCACGCGATGGGGCCGCCGGCGACCGTTCATCTTCTTCGGGGTCATGGCGGCCGGTCTGTTCTTCATCCTGCTATGGCAACTGCCCCGCGGCCAGAGCGAGACCTTCTACTTCGTCTACTTCCTGCTCGGCTCGATCCTCTTCTATCTGGGATACACGGTCTTCGCCACGCCCTGGGTCGCGCTGGGATACGAGCTGACGCCCGACTACCACGAGCGCACCCGGCTGATGGGTACGCAGAACTTCCTCGGTCAGCTGGCCTACGTCATCTCGCCCTGGTTCCTCTGGTTCATGACCAATGAGTCGCTATTCCCCGATCAGATCACCGGCGCCCGCTGGTTGGCGGTCCTCGTTGCAGTGGTCGCGATCGGCCTGGGGATCCTGCCGGCGATCTTCCTGCGCGAGCGCATGCAGACGATCGCCGCGTCCGAAGCGGCGCGGGATGCGCCGAAGCCGGATGCGGGCGGCACGGGCCGACTGCAAGGCGTGAAGGACTTCTTCCGTGGGTTCGGGATCACGCTCTCCTCCCGACCGTTCCTCAAGCTGTGCATCGCAACCTTCCTGGTCTTCAACGGCTTCATGCTGATCTCGTCGTTCCAGTTCTACGTGATCATCTACTACGTCTGCGGCGGAGATCAGGCCCTCGGCGCGGAGTATGCCGGCTACGCCGGAACGGTGACCGCGGTATCGACCTTCGTCGTGGTGATCATCGCGACCTGGCTGGGTACGCGCCTGGGGAAGCGGCGCGCCTTCTTCATCTCCACGGGGTGCTCGATGCTCGGATACGCCCTCAAGTGGGTCTGCTACAATCCGGACTATCCGCTGCTGGTCGTGCTCCCGGCGCCGCTGCTGGCCTTCGGGCTCGGCGGGCTGTTCACGCTGATGCCCTCAATGGTCGCCGACGTGGTCGACACCGACGAGCTCAAGACGCATCATCGGCGCGAAGGGATGTTCGGTTCGATCTTCTGGTGGACCGTGAAACTCGGAATGGCTGCAGCGCTGGCGGGAGGCGGCTATCTGCTGAACGCCACCGGATTCGACGTGGCCCTCGGCGGCGCGCAGACGGACCGTGCCATCCTGCTCATGCGGCTCTGCGACGCGGGGATTCCGATCGTGACCTCGGCGATCGCCATCTGGGCCGTCGCGAGCTACCCGATCACCGAAGAGCGGGCCAACGAGGTGCGGGCCGAGCTCGAGCGGCGGCGTGGCAAGGCCGTCGCGCCCGGTGGACCCCCGGAGCCCTCCGCGACGTGATCTCCGGCGGCGGCTCGTCGTCCGCCGCCTGCCGGCCCTCCGCTTCGCGGACGACCCTCTGGCTGCGGCTGCCATGCGCTCCAGCGACGACGCTTCGGCTCCGATCGCCGTCGGCCCGCAACCGACCGCCATTCGCCCCTGGCAGCCTGGATGCAACTCCCGCTATCATGGCGCGGTATCGTGCTTGAGGGGGCAAGGGCGGCTCGGTGGGAGGGCTATCGCATGCAGCAGACTCGCCGGTTCGGGAGCGGGCGCCTCGCGGCGCTCCTTCTGGGGCTCTCGACGATCGCATCGGCCATCGCGCCGCAGGCCGCGTCCCAGGAGACGGAGATCCTCGCCCGCTACCCGGCGCCCAGCCCGGATGGCAGTCAGATCGTCTTCTCCTATCAGGGCGATCTCTGGCTCGTCCCGGCCGAAGGCGGCGAGGCGCGCCGCCTGACCGCCCATCCGGCCTACGATGGTCGCGCGATCTGGTCGCCGGATGGGCGTTGGATCGCCTTTCCCTCCGATCGCGACGGCAACGTCGACGTCTTCGCCCTCCCGCTGGAGGGGGGCGAGATTCGCCGGCTGACCTGGCACAGCGACAACGACTATCCGACCGACTGGACGCCGGATGGCAAGGGGATCCTCTTTCAGAGCCGGCGCGGGATCCTCGATGACGGCACCTGGGGAACCTTCGTCGTCCCCCTCGCGGGGGGTACGCCGTTCGCGCTGCTGCCGACCGGCGCGCGCGTGGCGCGGCTCTCGCCCGACGGGCGGCGGCTGGCCTACATGCGCGGCGGCAGCTCCTGGTGGCGGCGCGGCTACGAGGGCAACGCCCGCTGGCGGATCTGGGTCAGCGATCTGGATTCGCCCCTGCTGGGGACCGGCGACTGGCCATGGTTGGCCGCATCCGCCGCGCGAGAACGCATCCTCTCCACGGCGGCGGAGGCAGGTCCGCAGACGACGCCGGGGCTGCACGCCCCCACCGGGCTGCGTCTGGCCGCGCACGATCTCAACGCCAGCGAGCTCGGCCACGAGCTCCCCGAGCGGTGGGAGGATCCGTACGGGCGCAACTGGCTCGAGAACTGGGATCGCGGCGTCGATCTCTCGCGTCCGCAGATCGAGACCGGCAGCAACGCCTATCCGCAGTGGTTCCCCGATGGGGAGCATCTGCTCTACCTGAGCGAGTCGGGCGGCACCTCGAACCTCAAGATCCTATCGCTCTCGAGCGGCAGCCGTGCCTTCCTGACGCGGTACACCGGCGGGCGCCTGCGCATCCCCAAGCTCTCCCGCAATGGCCGCCTGGTAACCTTCGAATACGAGGACGGCATCTACGCGCTCGACATCCCGGCGCAGCTTCCGCCGCCGGGCTCCTCGGCGTGGCCGCAGGCGCCGCCCGCGCCGCGGCGCCTCGCGATCGAGATCCCCCGCGATCAGATCGCCCCCACCCTCAAGCGCGTGCCGGTCTCCTCGGGGGCCGACGCCTACGCCCTATCGCCCGATGGGAAGCAGACCGCGATCGTCTTCGGCGGGGATCTCTTCGTCATGAAGACCAGCCAGGAGGAGCCCGCGGCCTATCAGGTGACCGACTACGCCGGGCGGGACGGGCAACCGGCCTGGATGGCCGATTCGCGCTCGCTGGTGTTCGTCTCCGACCGCGATGGCAATCGCAACCTCTACCGCATCGCCCCGGCCGATACGAGCGAGCCGCTGCTGGCCCGCGCGCTCAAGCACGAGATCGAGCAGCTCACCGACGATCGTCGCGAGGAGTGGCGGCCCAAGGTCTCCCCGGACGGCCAGCAGATCGCCTACCTGCGCGGCGCCGGGACGCTGATGGTGATGCGGGCCGACGGCAGCGATGCGCGGGTCCTGCTGGAGAACACCCTCGACATCGAGTTCGAGTGGTCGCCGGACAGCCGCTGGCTGATGTACGCGGTGGAGGACAACGACTTCAACACGGACGTCTGGATCGTGTCGGCCGACGGCGAGACGGGACCACACAACATCAGCCGCCATCCGGACGACGACTACAGCCCGGTCTGGTCGGCGGACGGGCGGATGGTCGCCTTCGCCTCCTCGCGCGCGTTCCCGGGCGAGACCGACATCTGGTACGTCTGGCTGACGCGCGCGGACGAGGAGACCGCCCGCATCGATCGCCTGGCCGAGTTCAGCGATCGACGGAGCGCGGCCGAAGCGGGGGCGGCGGGCCGCTGGCGCACGCGTACGAGCCGCGCGGCCGCCACCGCCGCGGGCGCCGATCGGGACCCCTGGTCCGACGAGGCGGACGAGGAGGCGGAGGTCGGCGGCGACGATGCGGAGGATGAGGATACCGCGGAAGAGGTCGTCGTCGAGATCGACTTCGAGGGGATCCACGAACGGCTGCACCGACTGACGACCTTCCCCGGGCGCGAGTCACGCGTGCTGATCGCCAAGGATGGCAGCGAGTTCGTCTTCACTTCCAACACCGATGGCAAGACCGACCTCTGGAAGATCGCCTGGGATGGCGATGATCCCGAACGGCTGACCCAAGGCGGACAGGAGCCGCGGCACCTGCAGTGGGGTCCGAAGCGCAAGGAGATCTACTTCCTCAAGGAGGGTGGTCGCATCGCCTCGGTGCCGCTCGCGGGGGGCAAGACGACGAGCTACGGCTTCGAGTCCGAGATGGCGATCGATCTGCCCGCGCGACGCGTGGCCGCGTTCACCGAGGGCTGGCGGCGTTTGCGGGATGCCTTCTACGATTCCGAGTTCCATGGCACCGACTGGGAGGCAATGCTGCGGCACTACCGCCCCTGGGCGCGCAAGGCCTCGACCTTCGAAGACTACCAGGATGTCCTGAAGATGATGCTCGGCGAGCTGAACTCGTCGCACTGCGGCACCTGGGGCGGTGGAGAGCGGGGAGCGCCCGGCGCGGAACAGGGCCGCGGCGCGGCCGTATCCGACTTCCTCGAAGCGGCCGCCTCGGTCGGCGACTTTCTTCTCGCGCCTGACTTCGGCGCACGCGGTGCGTCCGAAGCCCACGGATCTCCCCTGAGCGCCCAGACTGGGGATCTGGGCGTGCTCTTCGATCCCACCCATCACGGCGCGGGCCTGCGCATCGCCCACGTGGTCGAGGGGACTGCGGCCGAGCGTGTCGAAAGTCGACTGGAGGCCGGCGAGGTGATCCGCACGGTCGACGGCACCGCCGTGAACGCCGCGATGAACTGGGCGCGCCTCATGGACCGCAGCGTCGAGCGCAAGACGTTGCTCGAGGTGGAAGATCGTGACGGGGAGCTGCGCGAGGTGGTGATCACACCGCACAGCGCCTGGCGCACGCGCTGGAAGATCTACGAGGAGGCGGTGGCGTTGCGGCGCGACTATGTGCATGCGCAGAGCGATGGGCGCGTGGCCTACGTGCACATCGAGGGCATGGATGTCGAGAGCCTGGAGCGCTACGAGCGCGACCTCTACGCTGAGGCCCACGGACGTGAAGCGCTGATCATCGATGTGCGCGACAACGGCGGGGGGTGGACGACCGATCTGATGCTGACCAGTCTGATGGCGGCCGACCATGCGACGACCATCCCGCGTGGCGGCGGTCCCGGGTATCCGGAAGACCGCCGGCTGCTGTATGCCTGGACGAAACCGGTCGTGGTGCTCTGCGACGAACACAGCTTCTCGAACGCTGAGATCTTCTCCTGGGCGATCAAGACGCTCGGGCGCGGGCCGATCGTCGGACAACGCACCCACGGGGGCGTGATCTCGACCGGCGGCACGCACATGGTCGATGGTGCCTGGATCCGGCTGCCGTTCCGCGGCTGGTGGTCGAAGCTCGACGGCTCGCCGCTCGAGGGCACCGGCTGCGTGCCCGACCATCCCGTGCGAAACCCGCCCGGCGAGGTCGTCCGCGGAACCGATCGCCAGTTGCAGACGGCGCTCGAGCTGGCGATCGAGCAGATCGACTGATGCGCTCGGCTGCGCCGCTGCTGCTGTCCGCACGGCTGCTGCTGTCCGCGGCGCTGCTACTCGGCGCCGCATCGGCGCAGGCGGATGGAGGCTTCGCGGCCGCGCACCGTTGGGCGCAACGCAGCGCCCCGCCCGAGCCGCTCTCGCGGCAGGCGGCGGTCGACGAGGAGCTCGAACGGCTGGTCGTGCGCGGCGAGCTGCCGTTCGAGGCCTGGACGATGCGCCCCTCCGATCGGGGCGAGCTGGCGGCGTGGCTGATGATGGGCGCGCCGCAGCGCCACAGGGAGCCCGGGCCCGCCCGCGCGCGGCTGGGGGATGTGCTGCGCTGGGAGACGCAGCGCTGGTTGTCGGCCCGCCCGCTGGCCCGGCGCGAGCACGAGCGATCCGGCGCTCTCCTGCACTTCGGTTCGCCGGAAACCAGCTTGCACCTGTTGCCCTATCTGCGCCTCATGCCGCAACTGATCGATGGTGAGACGGCCGAGTGGACCTCGGCTTCGCGCCTCGGATTTCGGGCACACCTGGCCTGGGGACACCACCTGTCGATCGCGACCGGGCTCTTCGCGGCCGAGGTCGACGAGGCGCGCAGCTTCGCCGATCCGCTGGTGGCCGGCACCGACTTGATCCTCCACGAGGAAGAGGCGACCTTGAGCGCGCAGTGGGGGCCGCTGCGCCTGCGCGCGGGACGCGACCGGCATCGTTGGGGTCCCGGCGTCAGCGGCACCCTGCTGCTCTCGGATGCGGGCGCGCCGCTGAACTTCGTCGAGTATCGGCTGCGGCTGGCCGACGATCTGAGCTTCGTGGCGCTCACCGGGGAGACGAGCCGCAATGCCGGCAGAACCGCTGGCCGGGCCGGTCTGGCGCATTGCAGCACCGGTGCAATCGCTAGCCAGGCCGGCGAGTCGCACGGCGGCGGGGCTTCCGACGCCACCGCCGGTGCACGTGTCGGTTCCGCGGGCGAATGCATCGGTCGCGCCGACGAAGGTGTCGGTTCCGCGGGCGAATGCATCGGTCGCGCCGGCGGACGCGCCGCCATCGCCGCGCACGCGCCAGGCGATCCGCCGCCGCGCAATCCGCATCCGCATCGCTACCTCTCGGCCCACCGCCTGCTCTGGAACGTCACGCCCGATCTCTACGTGGCCTTCTCCGAAGGCGCGCGCTATCAGAGCGCCTCGCCGCACGGGCTCTACCTGGTGGGGATCGTGCCCTACACATTGGTCGAGCGGTTGGATCTGCAGGACGCGCCCTCGGATGATGCCGACGAGCTGCTGCGCAACAACGTGCTCTGGTCTCTGGACTTCGCCTGGCGCTTCGCAGAGGCGGCGATCCTCTACGGAGAGATCCTGGCCGACGACATCGCCACCGAGTCGTCCGAGATGCCGACCCGCGGCGGCTTCCAGCTCGGCGCGACCTGGGCGCCGCGCTGGCGGGGGTGGGCGTGGACGCTGGGCGCCGAGTTCACCAAGGTCAGCAACTACACCTACTCGGTCTACTATCAGGAACTCTGCGCCTGCGACTGGGAGCATCAGGGCCTGCCGCTGGGCTACGCTTGGGGTCCCGATGTCGAGAACAGTCTGCTGCGCGCGGTGGTCGACCCACATCCGCACTGGAGTCTGGGAAGCTGGCTGCGCCATGCGCGCGAGGGAGAGGGCGCGCTGGGCCGGCCCTGGCGTCCGGCTGCGAGCGGCTGCTGCCCGGCGTGCGATCCTGATTGCGGCGCGGTCGACGCCTGGGCGCTCTCGGGCTCGGTGCGACGCACCCTGGCCGTGGGCGTGGAGCTGCGCTACCGTCCGCGGGGGATCTTCTGGATCGGCGGCGCCGCCGAACTGCGCGAGGTCGCCCGAACCGCCGCCGACGGCACCCGCCATCGCACGCACGGATCACTCGTGCGGCTGATGCTCAGCCTGGGGGGATCATGAGATCCGCTGCCCAAGACGCGCTGCCCAAGATCGCGCTGCTCTGCGCGCTTCTGCCGGCCGGCGCGGGCTGCGGGTCGCAGAGCCTGGCCGACCGCGCGCAGGCGATGCTGGATGCGCAGAACGCCGGGCAGGTCGACCTGGCGCTCTCCTTCTTCGCCCCCGGTGCGCGCATCGAGAACGACGGCCTGTGGGCGCGGGAAGGCGCCGCGCAGATCCGTGACTACTGCGAATTGCAGCAGCGCATCCGCGGCCGATTCCTCCTCCACGATCTGCGCGAACGGCGGGATCGCGTGATCTGCGATATCGAGGAGCGCAACGATCTGCTCGATCTACTCGGGATCGAGGCGATCTTCTATCGCAACGCGACGATCCTCTTCGGCCCGCGCGGCATCACTCGCGTGCAAATGCGCCGCGGGGCGCGAAGCCGCAAGGCACAGGAGCGCTGCCGACTGGCGTTCGCGCGCTGGGCCCGCGAGTGGCGCCGCCACGATCTGGAGCGGCTGATCGCGCGATCGGGGTTCGAGGTCACCTCCGAAACCGTCGCGGCGTGGCGCGAGCTGCTGGAAGCGTATCGTCGCGCGAATCCGGAGGGATGCCGATGAGAGCGACGGGCCGCATGCGGATGCTGGGCGCCGCCCTCGGGCTTCTCGGGGCCGGGTGCCTCTACATGCCGCCGCCGCCGACCTCGGTCTGGCCGCTCGCGGAGGGCGAGACGCAGATCCGCCTGCACCTGACCTCCGATCTGCTCTTCGTGGAGCGCGGCGAGACGCCCCTGGCCACCCTCGGCTTCTACCCCTCGCTGCGCTACGCGCTGACCTGCGATCAGGAGATGGTCTTCTTCCCCTGGCCGGCCTTCCGCCAGTGGGGCGGGTTGGGCGCGGGAGAAGGCCTGCGCTATCACCAGTTCTCGCTGGGCAAGTTCGTGCCGGTCGAGTCGTTCGTGCGGCGCGGCTACGCTCGCGCCCTGCTCGGGGATCTGGGAACCGAGTATCTGCGCTACGACTTCCGTCGCATCTCGGGGCCCAGCGCGGACCTGTGCTGGATCGCCCTCGAGCCGACGCCGGACGATCCGCGCGACGATCGCCAGGGGCCGGCCGACCGCACGCGCGACTTCTGGGGCGTTTCGCTGTCCCTGCGCGGGCAGATGCTCGGCGAGGGCGCGGCCGATCTGGAATTGTGCGCCACCCTGGGTCGGGCCTCCTCCCGTCACGGTGGCGCGGTGGAG
This sequence comes from Candidatus Eiseniibacteriota bacterium, assembly GCA_014729815.1. Classification (GTDB taxonomy): domain Bacteria; phylum Eisenbacteria; class RBG-16-71-46; order CAIMUX01; family WJJG01; genus WJJG01. Next base: position 4,558 of record WJJG01000161.1, on the reverse strand, counting down.
CCGTCGCTGCTGGCGCTGCGCATCCTCGAGGCGCCGCGGGGCCATGTTGGGGGAATGGGGCGCGCGCCCGATGAAGGCGGTCCCACGGATGCGCGAGAAGTCGAGGATGCGAGACGCCGACGGCATGCCTCACGCTGGTGGCTGCCGCATCTGCGCATCGCCGGCTGGGCGGGAGAATGATGCGAATCGAGTCTACGATCGCGAGTCGGTCGTTCCACATCGTCTAGGCGCCACCGAGAAGCCGGTTGGCTACGACGGTCCCAGCTTCGCCGGCGCTTCGCCTAGCACGCGGAAGACCGGATAGAGGTTGTGGCCCTCTTCGACGTAGGGCGTCTGGCGAAAGAAGAACTCCAGTCGCGCGTCCGGATCCGCGGCGAAGGCCGAGTCGGCCAGGGCCGCCTCGTACGCCGCGCGGATCTGCGGATCCTCGAGCAGGCGCAGGGCGTTCTCCTCCAGCGCCCAGTCCTCGAGAATGATCCCGCGTTCGAAGATCGTGTCGAAGTAGTTCCACTGCACCAGCGCGCCCCCGGCTTCGGGTTCGAGCAGGTGGAAAGCGCTCAGCCCGGCCGGCTGGTCGAGCGAGACCCAGTACGTGCCGGCGGGGAATTCGCGATACTCGCGGGTGTAGGCGCCCTCCCAGTCGGAGAGGAGGTGATGCCCCTGGTAGCTGCGGGCGGAGAACTCGTGCGCGCTGTAGCGAAAGGCCTCGACGTCGGCCGCGAAGGCCTCCGTGAGAGTCTCGACCTTGATCGTGTGGCGCCGCAGGTTCTCGACGACGTGACCCCAGGGGCGTAGGATCAGGTAGCCGCGCGGCAGGGTCTGGGTGCCGACTGCCTTCAGCTCGCGGTGATAAGGAATCGTAAGCTCGATCGCCTCATCGCGGAAGCGGGGGAAGTCGCGTCCGGTGATCGTGCTCGTGATCCGCGCGCACGGCTTGCCCAACCACCGGATCGCCTCCGACCGCTCGCGATCGGCGGTCACCCCCAAGGCGACGGCGCGGGTCCCCGGCTCGCGCGACCAGCGCAGCACTTCGCGCCGCGCGCGGGCGACCGTCTCGGAGAGTTCGATGCGATGCACCGCCGCCCAGCGCAAGATCCCGCGCAGCAGGGTGAGCGTCGATCCCACCCGGCGCGCGTAGGGCACGTAGGGATGCGCTTCGCTGAGGACCGAGATCGCCTGGCGCGACTCGAAGTAGCCGGTCGCCAGATAGGACGTGATGTCGTAGTTGGCCAGCCCGGCGGTGATATCGAATGCATCGACCGGATAGCCGATCGGATGGCCGCGGAAGCCGTCGGCCGAGAACTGCCGCTGGATGGAAGGAACCAGCATCTCGTCGACCAGGGCGTCGCGCCCCTCCGGCAGAGTCGGATCGACACCGATTCCGTAGAGTAGATCGTATTGATGATCGAAGCCGTCGTTGGTGTGCAGGTCGACGAAGATCTCCGGCTGGAACTGCGAGAAGAGCCGCACGAGCGCCTGGCACTCGGGGGTCTCGAGCTTGAGGAAGTCGCGATTCAGATCGAGGCGCAGCGCGTTGCGTCGCGTGCCGAAGCCGTTGCCGGGCCCATCCTGCGTGAAGCGATTGTACAGGCTGCGGCGCTCGTGACCGTCGAGGTTGAAGATCGGCACCAGGATCAGTCGCAGGTGAGCCACGATATCAGGCTCGTGCCCGCGGGCGATATCGCGCAGCAGCATGAGCAGCGCATCCTTGCCACAGATCTCGCCGGAGTGGATGCCGGCGTTGACCAGGATGGTCGGCTTGCCGCTGCCATCGTCCCAGCCGGCGTCCGCGCCGGCATGATCGCGCACGAAGACCACCGGGAGGGGCCGCCCCTCGGTGGTATACCCGAAGGTTCCCAGCTCGATGTGGGGGGAGGCATCGGCCACCGCGCGCAGGTAGGCCATCGTCTGCGGATAGTCGGGCGAGATGGCGAAATCGGCCGCCTCGGCGGGCGTGGGCCCCGGGTCGGCCGCCCGGGCCAAGGCGATCGGCTGGGCCTGCGCGACGCCATCGAGGAGTGGAAGGGGCGCAAGCGCCGGGGCACCCGCGGAGCCGCCCGGCGCCAGTGCGGGCCCCAGCGCAAGCACGAGGGCCGCGAACAGCGCGGGCCCCAGCGAAACTGCCAGGGCCGCGAGCCGCGCAGGGCCAAGAGCGATGCCCCGCGCCGGGAGCGGCGCGGGCAGGAGACGCCGCCCGCGGGGGGAGAGGGGCCTGCGGCGCGGACGCGCGGGAACGATGCGGCTCGTAGCAGAGGCGATTCGGCGATCGTCCGACATCCGGATCTCCTTCTGCCTGCGCCGGCGCGTGGCGAGCCTCCGGCGCGGGGCCGGGTGGGTCGCGGCCGCGTGGCGCTAAGCGGTCAGGTATTCGTCACCGACCTGGGCGAGGGATTCGAAGCGTGTGTACTCGCTGAGGAAGGCCAGCCGCACGATGCCGGTGGGGCCGTTGCGGTGCTTGCCGATGATCAGCTCGGCCTGTCCTTTCACATCCTCGTTGTCCGGCTTGTACATCTCTTCGCGGTAGATGAACATCACCAGATCGGCATCCTGCTCGATGGCGCCCGACTCGCGCAGATCGGAGAGGATCGGGCGCTTGTTCTCGCGCGCCTCGACCGCGCGCGAGAGCTGCGAGCCGGCGATGACCGGGATGTCGAGCTCCTTGGCCAGCGCCTTGAGACCCTGGGAAATCTGGGAGATCTCCTGCTGGCGGCTCTCGGCGCCCTGCACGCCCTTGGCGAGCTGCAGGTAGTCGACGCACAGCAGCCCGAGGCCGTAGCGCGCCTTGAGGCGCCGGGCCTTGGCGCGCATCTCCATCAGACCCACGGCCGGCGTGTCGTCGATGAAGATCGGCGCCTCGCTCAGTCGCGCCGCAGCCTGGGTCAGCGTCGGCCACTCGCTCTCCTTGAGGTAGCCGGTGCGCAGACGCTGGGCCGGGATGCGCGCCGCCGAGCAGAGGAAGCGCTGCACGATGCGCTCCTTCGACATCTCGAGGCTGAAGATCCCTACCGGCACCTTGTGGCGGATGGCCACATTCTCCGCGATGTTGAGCATCAAGCTCGTCTTGCCCATCGAGGGACGTCCGGCGATGACCAGCAGATCGGAAGCCTGCAGGCCGGAGGTCATCTGGTCCAGGTCGTCGTAGCCGCTGGGGATGCCGGTGACCGCCGACTTGTTCTCGTAAAGCTTCTCGATCACCTCGAAGGTGCTCTTGATGGCGTCCTTGAGCGAGGAGAAGTCCTGCTTCAGCTTGGCCTGGCTGATGCTGAAGAGCTGGCGCTCGGCATGGTCGAGGATGTCCTGCCAGCTACCGGCGCCTTCGTAGGCCTTGGTGGTGATGTCGGCGGCGGTCGTGATCAGGAGCCGCAGAACGGCCTTCTCGTGCACCAGGCGGGCGTGGAACTCGACGTTGGCTCCCGGCAAGGCCGAATCGAGCAGGCTCTGCAGGAAGGTCGCCCCGCCGATCGCCTCCAGCGTGCCCTGGCGCCGCAGCTCCTCGGTGACGGTCAGCAGATCGGCCGACTCGTTGCGCGCGCTGAGCGCGGCGATGGCGCGAAACACCTTGCGATGGGCCTCCCGATAGAAGGCCTCGTCGTCGAGGATCTCCTCGACCTTGTCGATCGCGCCCTGGTCGAGCAGCATGGCCGCCAGCACAGCGCGCTCGGCATCCAGGTTCTGCGGGGGCACCAGCCCCGCGGGCGGTTCGCCTCCGCCCCCGCGCGGGGGGTGCTGGATACCGGTCCGTTTCGTTTCGGGTCGGGCCATGGCATTCATCCTTCAAAGAGATCGCGGGAACGCGGTTGCTTCTGGGCCGCTCGATAGGCCGCGTCTGCTTCGCTCGCCAGGGCACTGGCCGGCGGCCCCTCGTCGAGGATCTTGCGCAGTAGTTGTACATCTTCCCATACGGTGCGCTTGAGGCCCGGATTGCGCAGCAGCGCCGCGGGATGATAGGTCGGCAGGAGCGGGATCCCCCGGAAGCGAAAGACGCGCCCGCGCAACTTGCCGATGGGGGCCTTCGATTCGAGCAGGAGCTGTGTGGCGAAGAGCCCCAGCGTGCAGATCACGCGCGGCTTGAGGATCTCGAGCTGGCGCATCAGGTAGGGCGCGCAGGTCTCGATCTCGTCGGGAAGCGGATTGCGATTGTTCGGCGGCCGGCACTTGAGCACATTGCAGATATAGACGTCGCGGCGATCGATGCCGATCGCGGCGATGATCTTGGTCAGCAACTGCCCGGCCCGCCCCACGAAGGCCTCGCCCTGCTGATCCTCGTCCCGTCCGGGTGCTTCGCCGACGAAGACCAGCGGCACCGTGCCGCTACCCGAGCCGGGCACGGCGTGGGTGCGCGTCTGGTTGAGGCCGCAGCGCGTGCATTCACGCGTCTCGCCCGCGAGCGCTTCGAGCTGCGCCGCCCAGTCTTCATCGCGACCGGTGGCCTCGGGGGGCGGGCCGAACGTCGGCCGCGAGCGCCGGGGAGACGCCGCGGGTGCGGCACGCCGGGATGCGGCACGCGAGGGCGCGGGCGAGCGACCGGAGGAGGCCCGGGGGCGCGAGGGCGCGGATG
>WJJG01000160.1 GCA_014729815.1 Candidatus Eiseniibacteriota bacterium | reverse complement strand
GGCGTATCCATGATCTGGAAGAAGACCGTCATGCCCCGCCAGCTGTCGGCCAGGAAGATCATGTAGGGATCGGTCACGAACCGGGGCGGTACGTAGCGGATGCCCTGGCCATCGTAGGCGCCCGTGCCCTGCTCGAAGTCGATGGGTGAGGATGGATCGCTGACGTCGAATGTCGTAATGCCCTCGGTGCCATCGACCAGGAAGGCGATCTTGCGCGGCGTCCCGTCGGCGTCGTAGGTCCGCTCGGCGAGGACCGACTCGGCGTACTTCTTCGTGTTGGCCGTGGCCACCAGCACCGGGTTATCGGGATTGGTGATGTCGACGACCTGCAATCCCGCCTGGCCCGCGGCGACGTACGCGTAGTTCTCCAGGACCGCCACGTCCTCGATCTCGCTGGGCATGGTGACGCGGCCCGAGATGGCATAGGGGCTGACGGGCGGCTCGTAGAGATCCTGTTCGGCGCAGCCGGCGATCAAGGCCGCCAGCGCGACCAGGCAGGGCGCAACGAATCCCAGCGCGAGCCTCGCCGCCGGGCCCGTGCGGGCCGCGGTCGGATCTCCAGCCGCGCGCGCGCGGGTTCCGGGGGTTCTGCGAGTTGCGGTCTTGTCGGTCACCTCTCCAGCCTCCATCCTGGGCTGCCGTGGCCGCGGCGCACGACAGCCGTGTCTGCTAGTGAAGATCGTATTCGAAGGCCAACCAGAAGCGGTTGCCGGTGTAGTCCTTCTCCTCGGAGGGATCATCCTCGCCCACCACCTCCGCCGGCGCATCGGCGGTTCGCAGCGTGTAGCGCCAGCCGGCATCCAGAGACAAGCTGCGCCAGATGCGCCGCGATCGCCACCCGATGCGAAACTGCCGCTGCACGTCCAGGCGGCCCACGTGCAGCGGATCGACCCACAGGGGGTAGGGGCTCGTGTAGAAACAGCGGTAGAAGTAGATCTCGCTGTAGAACTGATACGTATCGACGGCCACCAGGCCGCGATCGATCTGCGCCGCGGCGCGCTTGACCAGGCCGCTCAACGTGCCCAGTAGTCCGCCGCCTGCCTCATCGGGGTCGTACGCGGAGCGACGGGGCCGATAGGTGACCCGCAGGCGATAGGTGTCGCGCTCGTAGGAGTTGTCCGATTCGTTGTCGGAGTTGAGCCGGGTCTCGTCAACGGAATCGTATCCTCGGGCGGAGACGTCCGAATAGCGATAGGCAATCCAGAAATCCAGGCGTCGCCAGTCCAGATAAGCGTTGAACTCCCCGTTCCACTCCAGGAGATCGTTCTCCAGAAAGGGGCGATTGTAATAGCGCATCACCCGCTCGCCCTCGACCTTGAAGGCCGCCCAGGGGGTCAGGCGGAAGCGATAGCCGAGCTTGAATGCGTTGCGTGAGATGTAGAAATGCTTGTAGACGCCATCGACGCTGGTGGAAACGAAGGGCGGCCGGTCCCAGAGCTCCTTGATGTAGCTGCGCGGCGCGTAGGTGTAGTTGAACTCGAAGTAGTTCGCAGGGGTGACGTATTGCCTCACGCGAAAGTTGATGTCCTCGTTATCCTTGATGCCATTGCGCGCGTACTTCCAGTGCGTGTAGCCGACGCGGAAGCGCGTCCGGCGATCGAAGAAGAGATGCCGGTTGTCGAGCTCCAGCTCGAGATCGGTCGAGATGACCAGATCGTCCTCGGTCTCGATGGCGTAGCGCTCGGGCCGATCGCCGCTGCGGAACTCGGCCAGGTTCTCGTCCGAGTAACGGCAGATGTTGTCGTCGTAGATCAGCTCCAGCGTGAAGTCGACGTCGAGGGACCACGGGGAGGGGCCGGTCGAGCGGCGTTCGGGCGCCGCGCGCTCGGTGGGCTCCTGGATGGCGCGCAGCGGCTCGGTAGGGCCGTCGTAGTAGAAGACGGCGTGCACCGGGCCTCCCTCGTCACTGGCGGCCATCAGGTAGAGCCGATGGGTGCCGATGGGCAGGTCGACCTCGACCCGTTCCCCACCGGTGGGGATGCCCGCGCGTGGATCCTCGTAGACCGAGACCGGGGAAGGGGAGACCGGCAGCGTCCAGCGCGTCCGCTCCAGCTCGGCCACGCCGCTGACCGTCACCCAGACCGTATCCGGCGCCGGGCCCTCCTCGGGCACGAAGGCCCGTACGTAGAAGACCAGCTCCCCGGGGCCGTAGAGCTCGAAGCGCGCGCCGCGATCGATGCGGAAGTAGTCCTTGAAGTCGCCCGGCTTGCCGATCGGCACCGCGTCGAGCGGCGCATCGGCGTCGGGTCGCAGTGGGGCGATGTCACGGCCGAGCGCCAGAGGCGCCAGCAGCAGAGTCCCGAGCCAGAGGCCGATGATGGAGATGCGCAACCGCAACAGCTACTCCTCGATCAGTGCGCGTTTGGGCGCCAGGATCCGTGCCGTGGCGCCCGGGATCTCGATATCGATGGGACGGATCTCCAGGACCCACTCCCCGGCCGGCAGGTCGATGGGGAACTCCATGTTCTCTCCCGGACAGAGCGCATCCGTGTCGCGGTAGTGGGTCTTCTCCAGGCGCTGCGACCAGTAGTGCCGCGTCTTGCGGAACCGCCGGCGCAGCTCGCCTTCCTCCGCTTTCCAGCCGATCACCTCGATGCCGTACGGCGCGATCTCCAGTCCGCCGGACGGGAAGTCCAAGCGGGTGCGGATCGACACCGGGGCCGGGCCCCGCAGACGCGCCCGCAACGGCAGCATGCGGGTGAAATGATAGTGTGGGTATTCGTTCCCGCTCGGCTGCACGAGCACGTGCACCGCATCGAAGCTCTCCGGCGGGCAGTGGACCAGCAGCTCCTCCTTGCGACGCTCCTCCTGCAGGAGGCGCACGGCGACGTCGGTGTCGCTTTCGTGCAGGTAGAGCCTGAAGTCCCACTTGCCGCGCGGGACGTGGAGCAGGCTCTCTTCCCCTTCCCCCACCGCATCGCCGGTGGCCGCGCAGACGACCGCTTCGCTCTCCTCGGCGTAGATCTCCTTGAGCAGCACCAGCTTCTTTCCCGCGCCGCGCGTCACGCGCAGCCCGTAGGAGGCCCGGCGCGCCCCTTCCGCCGTGTCGAGGGGACGGGTGATCAGCCTCACCCGCGTTGGGCCGGACGCGCTGAACTCGACTGGCGTGGTCGCATCGAGGCGGTAGTAGGTCCGATCGCTGCCGCCGATCCGGATCTGCAGCCGCTCCTTGGCGGCCCGCGCCTTGAGGAATGCCCAGTGGCTCTCCGCGCCGAGTGGCCGCGGCGTGGCGATGGCGGCCAGCAGCAACACGCCCAGGGCGGCGGAAGGCAACCAGCGCCGCCGCTGGCTCTGTCGGACCCCCGAGCGGGGCCGTTGAGGCGAAACGATCATCGAGCTGCCTCCCGCGAACCCGCGGTTCCTCCTCAGTCCCCTGTGCCGACCGGGACACGCATGTCGGCCGGCTTGCCAAAGATGCGCTGGCGGATTTCGGGAAGCACGAGAACGATGAGCAGCAGCACGTAGATTGCGAGCAGGATCAGCGCCACCGACGGCTTGTAGGCCGCAGCGCGCAAGACGGTACCTTCCCCAACCTCGGGTATGCGTTCCAGGTTCCGGTGGCGGGTAGAGAGTCCGTAGTGAACGGCCAGCGACTGGGTGTCCCCGATATGGATCACCGGCGTGCCTTCGCTGGCCATGTGCATCATCGTGCCATGGCGCGGCCACTCCGATGCCGCCCGCCACAGATTGCGATGGAGCCCAGTGCTCAGGTCGAAGAGGTCGCGGGCCTCCGTGAAGGAGATCCCCAGGCTGGGTGTTGCGCCGCCGAGGTTGACGTAGGCGCGGTAGCGCTCGTCCCCGGCCTCCTTGCGGTAGACCCGCATGCGCGTATCGATGCTGTCGTCGAGGTCGTCGGGACGGATCGCCTGCACGCCGTTGCGCTCGATCGCATCCCAGACCGCCTGCAATCCCTCTTCCGAAAGCGTCTCGCCGCGATCCTGGGCGCCGCCCGGCGAGGCGGCGGCCGAGCGGATCTCCATGAGGCCCCGCTCGGCCAGTACGCGCTCCATGTCGAGCCAGGTGAAGTCGGCGCGGGTGGCCCCGTAGCGAGAACCGGCCAGCGAGGTGATGACCGTCGGATCCAGCTCCATGGCGGTCATGGCCGCGTAGAGGTTGACGTTCATCCCCGGGTAGGAGCCGCTGAGGGCCACCGCCACCGGATCTCCGGGACCGAGCCCCAGCTTCTGGAAGTAGCCGACCAGGATGGCGGCGAAGTTGGGATTGATCGCCCGTTGCTTGGCCGTCGCGCTGCCGCCGGCGTTCATCAGCAGGGTATAGGAAGACCCCCCCTCATCGGTGCCGATCAGGCAGGTGCGACCCGGATCCCGGCGCACCTGGTCGCGCGTGAGCGGCCCGATCTCGGAGACGTAGTAGTCCTCGAGGGCCGCGTAGGCGTCGGCGGCCAGGTCGGCCGCGCGCTTCTTGACCGCGTAGCCGGGGACCTCGCGGATCTCCTGTGTGGCCTCCAGGATCCAGGCGAATGCGATCGCCACGACCGCCAGGACGACCAGGACGATCTTGCGCTGAACGTCGAAGCGAATAGCCAAAGCGAATACCTCCCCACGGGCCCGACGGCAGTCCGGGCTAGCCCAGCCAGCCTCCGTGCACGATCGCCATGATCAGGCGCACGATGATCGAAGCCGCCAGCACCGTGCACGTCGTCTCGAGAATCCCCTGACGCACCATCCAGTAGCCGATCAGGCCGGCGATGATGAAGCCGATCACCCCGATCTCCGGGAAGACCGTTCCCAGGCCAAGCTGTGTGGTGAAGAAGTAGCTGTTGAGGATCCCGGGCACGGCATAGGCCATGATGAAGCCGATCACCACGCTGAGGACGATCGTGCGCCGGCCGTAGAGCAGCACGACCCGCCCGATGGCGCGTACGATCACCATCGTGATCAGTGCGGCGATGAAGGTCCCCAGCACGATCTGCCAGCTGTTCAGGTTCATCGCCACGTAGCCCGGCACGACCAGCCCGCTGGCGGCGAGACCGAGCGTCTCGGAAAAGAGCAGGCTGATCACCAGACCGAGTCCGACCGCCTCAGGAAGCATGCGCACTCCTTTCCTTCTCGAGGAGCTTGATGAACTCGATGCCGAAACCACCCATGTTGCCGACGCCCATCACCGTCGCACCCCGCTGGGTGAGCTCGAACAGCTTGGCCAGCACCGCCGGAGGCGACGCATCTCCCATCGCAATGAGCTTCTCGCGGGGCACGCCCTTGCGCGTGGCCAGGCGGATGAACGTCCCGGCATGATCGCCGGCCACCACATACCAGTCGGCGTGGATGTCCTCGCTGATGGCATCGGCGATATCCACCGCCCGCCGCAACCGGTCGCCCCGGTTGCTGATCAGCACGCCCGCTTCGTGTCCCTCGCGCTGGTGCATGCCGATCAGCTTCCAGACCAAGGCCGTCGACTCCTGGTCGTTGGCGGCGAAGGCGTTGATGAACTCGATCTGCTTCTGCTCGCGGGTGAGCGGGATCCGGATCGCCGCGCCCACATCGGGTGTCACGCCGTGCATGCCGTGCAGCGCTGTTGCTCGATCGACACCCAGATTGGCGCAGACATCGAGAGCCAGGGCCACATTGTCGGGTACCTCGATGTGGTCGAAGCCGCGCATCTCCTCCAGCGTGGGGTAGTTGTCAGGCATGGTGACGAAGAGCTCGGAGTTCCTGCGCCGCGCTTCCGAACGCAGGTAGTCGTCGAAGCGGGAGTGGCACGCGAAGAGCTTCCCGCTCCGCGGCGTAGTCGTGGCCAGCGCCGTGGCGACATTGTCGAGACGGGGTCCCATCACATCGAGATGATCGGCGCGGATATTGGTGATCACACCATGGGTGGCGTGGATCATCTTCTTCTCGGTCACACGCTGCAGATCCGGCCGGATCGCCATGCATTCGACCACCAGCGCCTCGGCCCGCTCCGCGGCGGCGCGCACCAGGGTCGGAATCTGCTCGCGGATGTTGGCGCGTCCGCGGCGCAGGATCGGCTCCTCCGAGCCGTCGGGATGGATGTAGCGCGGCGCCGAGCCGGTGGTCTTGGCCACCGTGCGGATCCCGCCGGCGCGCAGGCCGGCGGCGATCAGGCGCGTAACGGAGGATTTGCCGCGCGTGCCATTGATATGGATCCGCAGCGGGATCTGTCCCAGCGCGCGACGATGGCGCACGCGCTCGATCAGATAGAGTCCGACGACGGCGGCGAAGAGCACCAGAAAGAGCGGATAGGGAAACAGATCGCGGATCCAGAGTATGGCGATGCCGACCATGTGCACTCCCATCCTGCGGCCCGGAGCGTGCGTCCGGCCTCCTCTCGCAAGGTGTGCGTGCGATCCAGCCTCGTGCCGGGACGGCATGTGCCCCATCCGAGCAGGCCGACGCCGAGCAACAAGTAGAGAAGACTAGAGGATCTACCCCGGCAAGTCCAGCGGGCGGACGCGCCAGCCGCGTGTGGACGGCATCTCGCGCCGCGTCGGGGGGGGGCAACCGAAAGCTGCGGCCAGCGCACCCGGGGGCGGGCCAGCGCAGCCGAGGGAGCGCTCGGCGGCCCCCCAGAGGCCCCGAGATTGACATGGGCGCGGGTTGATCCGTACCGTGGAGCGCGGGATGGGCCGGTGCCCGCGCGGCGCCGAGGGAGGAGTCCGGCGTGAGCCAGCAGAACCGCTATCTCTTCGTCGACCAGCTACGGGGCCTGATCATCGCTCTGATGGGCCTCGACCACGCCTCGAACTACTTCAATGGCGTCTGGCATCGCGTGACCTATGACAACTACCTCTTCGACTCGGGCGGGCAGTTCGTCATCCGTTTCTTGAGCTATCTCTGCGCTCCCGGCTTCCTGATGCTGGCCGGGGCGATGGTCTGGCTCTCCCTCGAGCGCCGCGTGGAGCGGGGCACGCGCCCCTGGCGCGCCCGCGGCGAGCTGATCCGGCGCGGAGGGTTCCTGATTCTCGTCCAGCTCGTCTGGGTCAACGCGAGCTGGAGCGGGCTGGCCCGCATCCGCCTCGATCACTACGGCATCATCGCCTGCATCGGGACGGCGATCATCCTGCTGGCGCTGGTTGCTCGCTGGCGCTGGTACTGGCGGTTGGCGCTGGCGCTGGGCATCTTCCTGGTGCACCCGCTCCTGCTGCAGATCCCCTATGATCCGGAGACCCAGCCGATGGCAGAACGGCTGATGCAGCTCTGGATCGACTCGGGCAGCTGGAATCTCTATCCGGTCCTGCCCTGGTTCGCCTTGGCCACGATGGGGTCGGTGATGGCCGTCGCCTGGTTCCGTACCTGGAAGAGCGACCGCGAGCGCCTCGTCGGGACCCTGCTGGTAGGCCTGGCCGGCGTGCTGCTCTTCTTGTTCGTACGCATCCTCTCGGGTGGCAGCCCCGGTTACGGCAACATCATGCCCTACGATCGGGTCGGATCGCTGTCCTTCTTCTTCATCCAGAAGTATCCACCCAGCTTGGCGCACAACTTCCTCTTCTTCGGACTCACGATGCTCGTGGCCGTACTCTTCATGCTGATCGGCAAGAGGCTGCGTTGGATCTTCCACCCGTTCGAGGTCTACGGGCGTACGCCCTTCTTCTTCTATGCCGTCCACATTCCGCTGCTGGCCATTCTGACCAAGCGCACCGGACTGCTGCCCTATCGTGAGGGGGAAGTGGGAGCCGCTCTGCTGGCTTGGGTGGGGCTACTGATCCTGATGTACCCGCTCTGCCGCTGGTTCGGAGCCGTGAAAGCTCGCAGCCGCAACACGCTGATCCGGATGATGTAGTAGGACCCGTTCGCCGGCGTCCGCGCGGTGCCGGCTGGGCTCCTGCGGCGCTCGCCGTGTCCCGGGAGCCCGGCAGCGCCTCTGCGGCCCCGGCCGTGCCCCCTGCGGCCCGG
>WJJG01000159.1 GCA_014729815.1 Candidatus Eiseniibacteriota bacterium | reverse complement strand
GCGATGCATCCTACGTGGGATCACCCCGGCCGCGGTCTTCGTCAACGGCCAGGCGGCGCCCCGCTCGCTGGTTCTCTCGGGCGATCCCCGAGATGCTTCCTGGGGCCCGCGCGAAGCCGGCGCGGGAACGGACGTAGCGCTGCGGATTCCCAATCCGCTGCGTGCGGGAGATCGCATCGAGGCCCCCGGAAGCCTTGGCGCCGGGCCGCTCTCGATCGGCATCTACGACGTCACCGGTCGACGGGTGCGCGTCCTGGGAGGCGATGCCGCCCGCGGTGCCCTGCACATCGACTGGGACGGCCGCACGTCGGCGGGCGCGGAGATGCGCACCGGGATCTACTTCTTCCGCGCGCGGCAGGGAGAGGCGACCTGGTCGCGGAGAGTTCTGATCGTACGATAGGCAGACGCCTGCGACCCTCGAACATGGCGAAGTGCTGCAAGATGAAGGTCAAATGCGCTGTGTGCCGCAGAGTGGCTTCTTCCGCAATCGTGTGCCTTCACCCAGGTGCCCCCCGGAAAACTGTCGATCGCGGACTGCTGCAGAGCTGGGTGAACGAACGAGCGCATGCCTGGCCCGAAGGCGCTTCATGCTCTTTCAGGGGTGTGTGGGTGCGGCCAATGAGGCCAACACCCGCCCAGATGGCACGGTCGTTGCTACTTTCCCGATGTCTAGACACACGGCGCAGTGTCGGATAGACTGTCCGCTCCGATGAGGAGGACTCGGACTCGCTCGCAGGTTGGAAAGTGAAAACTTGCTTGCGTGGACCCACCCCTTGAGATATCACCGACTTCCGGGGGGAAGGGGGGGCGAGCCAGGGGTCCTACTGGAGGAATGCAAATGAATATCGGACGATGGGCCATCGGGCTCCGGTTTGCAGGACCCGATGGGCTGACGCGTAGCGAGCGCAAGGCGGTGAACTACGTCGCCAGATCTCTGGGCTACGAAAGCGTAGAGCAGCTCTCGCAGGTTCACGGCTATAGCTCACCAATCGAACTTGTCAGCGATCATTCGTTCACGAATGTCCGGGACTTCTTCCTCGCAGAAGGATGGTACGAGCGGACCCTGCGCTTCCGAAGAAACGGCGATTGTGTCTGAGAATCCCCTCTGATTCACCTCAAGAACCAAACCTCGGGCCTTCCAGTGGAGGATCGTCGCGATGGCTCGGCTCGCGGCACGGTTTCCGAAACGCTTTGACTTCGATGAGCTGGTCTCCGTGGACTTCGTGTCTCCCAGGCCACGCCCCCCGCTTCTGCCGACGCACACCTCGGAGATGATCCGGGCCAACAATAACTTCGAGCTTCTCTACTACTTTCCTGCCACCTTGATGGATCAGCCGACGTCGGACCTGGTCATCATGATCAATGGTTTCGACGAGCAACCGCCAGGCCTCTTCCTCTACTATTCCAAGCGGCAGTCGATAAGCAAACTGCTCGAACACGTAAGGCCACCGTATGCGAAAAGGCGACAGCTTTGCGGAAGGGTCGCCTCGGTTCTCTTGCCCATTCCGTTCCATCACTGGCGCCGACCGCTCCAGGGCGACTACACGCTACTGGATTCCGCACACATGATCGATCGCCACAAGATCCGCTTTTTTCTCGGCTATCACCAGCTCCTCTGCGACCTGGACGAGCTGGTATCAACACTGGATCGACGATCTGAACCCGTGTATGCGCGAAGAATGGGCTCGACCCTGAATCTACATCTCTTGGGGTACTCCCTGGGTGGCCTTGCTGCCCTCTGCGGATTCCTCCGTGACCGGATGCTTGGAAGGAATCGCTTCACGTCCTGCACGCTACTTGCGTCGGGCATCAGCCTGCAAGAGGCGAGCTTTGCGCTGACCGACTTGAGTGCAGCCCAGATCAGCGACATCAAGGAATACTACTCGCGCAATGAATGGAAGACTGACTTCCTGAGTATCATGCCAGAGAGCGAGCGAGAAGAGATCATCGAGACTCTCTTCGAGAGGGCTGTGCTTGGACGGCGGGACGGACAGGCATACGCCGCGATCGACACCCAGTGGATAGAATCCGCCGACGAGATCCAGTACATCACGTGCACGAAGGACCGGATCATGGATTCCGCCTACCTCTATCGTGAGATTCCCGAAGGTGCCTTTCGGATTCACCACACTGCCGTGGAGGTAGATCACGTGCTCCACGCCGATCGGAACTGGATGAGTGGCGAGGGGGAGAAGGTGATCGGCGCTGCATGTGACGTGATGCTACGGCGCAGCCGTGCGCGGGGAAGGGGGTAGGCCGCAGAAAGGGGATTCCAATGCCAGCGCCTTGGGCCTACAGCGAATGCTGCAGCAGGGAGACCCAGTGGCTTCGCGTGATTTCCGAGTGCGGGGAGCGCCCGACGGGACGCATGGAACGCGCTCGAAGCACGCCTGCGGCTCTGCGCCGGGGGGACGGACGCGTTCCATCCGACGCGCGCCCCCGCTCCCGATCGCCTCTGGGCGCGCCGTTCCCGTGAATGCTCCCCCGCGCCCGACAAACGGGTGATCCTGCGCGCAATCACCCCAATCCATAGGGAACAGGCGCTGACTGTGCGTGCGCTCGGGCGCGCGTGAGCGTGCACGCGGGGGCGCGAGCGGGAAGACCAATCCGCTACCGAACGACGACCAGCCGCCTCGTCTCCAGTCCCCGCTCCGACTGAACGCCGATCAGGTACCATCCGGCAGCCACCGCGCGCCCGTCGTCGTCGCGTCCGTCCCACTGGAGGCGATGGCTGCCGGCGCGGCGCGCTCCCGCGCTCAGCGCCCGGATGCGACGGCCCGCGGGATCGAAGATCCCGACTTGCACAACGCCCGGGCTGGGCATGGCGAATGCGATCCGTGTGCCCGCCGAGGTCGGATTGGGGGCCACGCCGAGGCGCAGGCCAGGCCCGCCCGGCCGCTCGTCGGCAAGCACATCCGAGGACGCACACTGGATCGGCAGGATCATCAGTCCCGCGGTGTAATCGACGGCGTAGAGGTAGTCCCCCGCGGCGGCGACGCCCAGGGTGGCGTCCGGCCCATCCGCGCTCCCCACGCGCCGCGGATCGGTGGGATCGCTCACATCGACGATCTGCAGTCCGGCGTGATCGTCGGCGATGTAGGCGAATGTCTCTGCCAACGCGATCGCTTCGGTGTCGCTGAGTGAGGCGACGTCGGCGACAATCCAGGGATTCGCCGGATCGCTGATCTCGACGACCAGCAGACCCTCGCCGCCAGCCGCGTAGGCGTACTCGCTCGAGAGGGCCACGGCATATGCGGGTGCCGGGGTCGGCACGCTTCCCAGGATCTGCAGCGTCGCGGGGTCGCCGATCTCGACCAGCGTGAGCCCGCCGTCTCCCACCACCACGGCGAGATCCGGCAGGAGGGCCAGACCCAGCGCGCCGGCGGGGATCTCCACCTCGCCCACGATCGCGGGAGCGGCGGGTTCGCTCACATCGACGGCGAGCAGCGCATCTTCGTCGGCCACGAAGGCGTGGTCCGCCGCGACGGCCACGCCCGACGCGTAGCCCGGCGTGTTCACCGAGCCCAGAATCGCGGGATCGGCCGGATCCCCGATCTCGATCACATGCAGGCCCGCGAACCCCGCCGAGACGAAGGCCCGGCTTCCCGAGAGGCCGATGTCCGTGTCGATCCCATCGGTCTCGAGACTGCTGCGGATCTGCGGATTCGCCGGGTCGGTGATCTCCACTACAACGAAGCTCTCGGCGGCGTCAGTCACGAAGGCGTGGCTGCCCGCGACCGCGACCCTACGCGAGCGATCGCCGGTATCCACGCTTCCCACGATCGGCGGGCTCTCGGGATTGGAGATGTCGATGACCTGCAGGCCCTCGTCGGGATCGGTGACGAAGGCATGATCGCCGGCAACGGCCACATTGCTCGCGCTGACGCCAACACCGATCGCTCCTACGATGACCGGGCTGTCCGGGAGCGAGACATCGACCACTTCGAGTCCTTCGTAGTGCACGACGTAGGCGTTGGCCTGTGCAACGGCGACCTCGAGCGCGTAGTCCTGTGTAGCTACGGATCCCACGACCGCTGGCGATGCGGGATCACTGACATCGACGACCTGCAGACCGGCCTCGAAGGCGGCGACGTACGCCTGATCGCCCGAGATCGCCACACCAAAGGCGAAGTCACCCGTGCCGGTGGTTCCCACGACGAAAGGGGCATCGGGTTGGCTCACATCGACGATCGTCAGGCCGGAGTATCCGGCAACGTACGCGAGACTCCCCGCGACGGCCACGTCGAATGCATCGCCCGGAATCGCAAGACTGCCGGCGATCACGGGCGCCGACGGGGTTCCGACATCGATCAGCTGTAGCCCCGAGGCGCCGTCGGCCACGTAGGCATAGCCGGCCCGGGCAGTCACGTTGTACGCCGTGCCGGGCGTATCGACCGATCCCACGATCTGCGGACTGGCGGGGTCGGTGATGTCGATCACCTGCAATCCCAGCTCGTCATCGGCGACGTAGGCGTAGCTTGCGCCGGCGTCGACGCCCCAAGCGAAACCGGGGGTGTTCGCATCGCCGATCTCTGCCGGTTCTGTGGGATCCGCGAGATCGATCACGCGCAGGCCCGCGGTGCCGTCGGCGACGAAGGCGTAGGAGGGGCCATCGGAGACCTCGACGCCGGCGGCATAGCCTGGCGTATTTGCGCCACCTGCCCAGTGGATGAAGTCGGCGTAGTCGATGCACTGGGCCGAGGCGGGAGAAAGCGAGGCGGCCAGCCCCAGGACGCATGCCAGCCTCAGGACGCAGGTCACCCCGGGGACGCGTGCCATCGCGAGGCCCAAGCCGAGAGCCGGAAGGGCGCTGGCCCTACGAGCGCGTGCGCGCGCATCCGAAGCTAGGGGGGTGTCGTTCACGAAGCTCTCCCTCCACCCCCTATTCTAACGCCTTCGTCAATGCTCCGGGGGCGGGATTCGAACGATTGGCAATCGGGCGGATCCTGCGGGCCGTCGCTGGCGCGACGCAGGTGCAGCCAATGTGCGCGGGCGTCGCGCACTCGGCCCCGCGGGGGAACGCACGGGCGGATCAGCAGGGCGGTTTTCGCCTCCGCTCGCGGCCTCTTATGACTCCATCCCGCCCCGCATGGCGCGTTCGTGGGCGATCATCGAGCGCAGCGCCCAGAGCACGAGCAGGTTGAACAACAGCTCGCCCAAACCGAGCCATTCCACGCGATAGAAGATGAAGACCTGCGTCAGGAAGAGGGCCACCAGGATCGAGCGCTGGAACATCCGCAGGGCACGCAGACGGTCGCGAAAGACGAGCATCACCCCCCAGGCGACGAAGACGCCGGAGAGCAGGCTGAAGATGAGCTGCATCCAGTGCGCGAGATCGTACTGCGCAACCTCGATCGGCAGCGAGCTGGCGATCGGCAGCGCCAGCCAGCGCTGGTGATCGGGCGGCAACAGATGCGCCAGAGCCGTCAGCCGGCCAAGCTTGAAGAGGAGTTGGAGCACGAAGAAGGCGATCAAGACGCGGCCGAACCAGATCGTGCGCGTCATCCGCTGATAGCTCTCGACCAGTCGCGAACCAAAGCGTGCCAGCGATCCCGGTTGGCGGGCGGGCACCAGCTCGGCGTCCTGTAGAATGCGCTCCAGCCGTCCGACCACGACAGACTCTCCCCGAACCCGTTGTAGATAGTGGAGGGCGCGGGTGCGTTCGCGTTGATCGAGATCCCCGACGGCGATCTCGAGAACGTCCTGCATCGCATTGGCGATGTATTCGCCGCGGCGCGCGGTGCGTTGCCGGTGCAGGGAGCGAATGGCCAGGTAGAGAAGAACCAGAGCGACATAGATCAACGAGACCGCGGGCTGGTAGAAGTAGTCGTTGTCCTGCGTCACGAATTTGCCGACCTCGTCGATGAAGGTGCCGAAGCCAGCGCCCCCCAGGATCGCCACCAGGAGATGAGGCCGCCGTCCGATGAAGGAGATTGCGACCACGAGCGCCGCCAGCATCAGCGCGCCACCCCAGAGGACATGGGCGATGTGCAACCCCCCGGGCCCCAGCTGCGGATAGCCGGTCAGCGCGAGGAAGAAGCGGATCAGCACGACCGTGGTGACCGCCGCCACGAGCATCAGATCTAGATACCGCCCCGCGGTGAAGTCGCGCAGGAATCTGAGATGGGTCAAGTGGGCAACTCCCGGCTTGGCTGTGACTCCCATGTCGTCGCGCCGAGCATACCGCGAATCCTGCCCGCGCGAGTGCATCCCTACAATGTGCGAATCAGTCGCTCGGGGGCGCAGGCATCACGAGATCCGGCTGCGTGGTACGAGGATGCGTGATAGCGCCCGACAAGGGACTGGGGGCAAGTGAGATCCGGCCGCTCTCTCCCCTGGCGGGGAAATCCGCGCCAAGCCGCTCGCAATCCCCTTTGCCGCAAGCATTGACTGAAGCCTACCACGAATCCTGGCACCACAATCATCGGGCCTCGAAACTGCGCACTTCCCCCGCGGATGTCGCGTCTCAGGACGGAGGGGGACTGCCCCCGGGAAGACAGTCGCGAAGCCTGTCCTTCGCAGAATGTCCGGGTGCGGCCCGGCGGGTTCGCATCCCGCAGTCGGAATCTGTATAATCATGGCGGACCCACCGGCCCTCTTTGGCACGTGAATGGGCGCCCTCGTCCTGCGTGGCGCCGGCGCGGTGTTCCGACTCCGTGCTCTGATGTGCTGGCACATGTGCAACCCGCCAGGAGGAACCTATGCTCTCGAGATTCCCATCCCCCGTTCGCTCGCTCGGCCTCTTCGGCCGGCGACTCCGACCCGAAGCCGGCTCCCTCGCGCGGATCGGCATCTGCGCGATGCTCCTCGCCGCGGGCCTGATCGGCAGTCCAGTGGCCTGGGCCGCCCCAGCGGAGGCCTCGCTCCCCGCCGCGGACGAGATCCTGCTGCCGTCCGATCCAGCCCTGGTTCCGGGACACACCGGCGGGGATCGGGACCTGCCCGTCACCTGGTACGGCTACGTCGACGGCAGCGGCAACGCCGTCGAGGGTGAGACCTGGACCTTCGACCATGACGTGCCCGCTACGTTTGAGGGCTGGTCCGAAGTCGTCCCCGAACAGGGCTTGATTCCCTGGCGCCAGATCGATTCGGGCGAATGGGCCGGACATGACAATCCCGAACCCCCGCCGATCATCACGGGTCTGGGCTCCGCGTGGGCGGGGCTCTATCAGGATGAGGCCGACTCCCTGGCGTATGTGGACGGTATCGGCTACGGCAACGACTGGCGATACCGCTTCTCCAGTCCCAGCTTCACCTGGGACGAGATCGGATCGATCGGTCTTTCGTTCGACTACTGGGCGGATCTCGAGGCATGGTTCGACTATGTCCACCTCTTCCTTGTTGGCGCCAGCGGTGGGGTCGAGGTCGACCTCCATTCCTTTACCGGTGTCTGGGGAGACATGGACAATCCGGAGACCTACGTCACAGAGCTGACCGCGACGCATTTCGCGACGCTGGGTGAGAACGAGGCACGCATCGTCTTCGAGATCGAAAGCGACGCCGGCTACTCGGACGAGGACGGCGACTACCCGACCGTCTACGGACCCTTCGCCTTCGACGACCTGGCGCTGACCGATCACGTGGTCGGTGGCGATCTGCTCTATGACTTTGAGAGTGGCGCTCAGGGCTTCGTGGCCTCGGATCCGGGCGGCGCATCCGGCCCGTCGTTCAGCGGGATCGCGCCACTCAGCGACTACGACGTGCCCTGCGATCCTTGTCCGCTGGCGGGCCACATCCTGCATTTCCACGACGGCAGCGGGGGGCACCCCGAAGGGCAGTACACGATGCTGACCTCGCCTCCAGCCTGGTTGCCGGATGATGGCGGATACGTCTTCTCGATCGCCGATCTCTTCGCCGATATGGAACTCTACGACGGAGTCTTTTACCGGTTCGGCTGGATCTACATGGAAGAGGGGGGCGATTGGTCGGAGCGCGTCGGCGACTACGTCTGGAGCTACAATCCCGGCCCGGAATGCTACTCTCACGTCGAAACGGGTTGGGACTACGTCCCCAGCTCGACCGACGCGGTGAAGCTCGTCATCGAACTGATCGCGGATTGCGACAGCTTCGGCATTCCGCCGCAGGATTGTGGCTTGCCCGGCAACGAGACACCGCTCTTCGACAACCTGCGAATCGGCGCCATCCATCCGGATGCGCGCCTGGTCCCGCACTTGTATCCGACGATCCAGCAGGGGATCGACGCCACGGACGCCGGCAATCCCGATGTTCTCGTCTGGTCCGGCTCCTTCCAAGGCGACGGAAACACCGCGCTGGACTTCTCGGGCGAAGCGCATCCGGTGAACTTGCATGCGCTCTTCGGTCTGGGACACACCGCGATCCGGGGAGACGAGACTCACACGACCGGCTTCGCGCTGCAGGGCGATACCCAGGCCGATGCGGTCGTCGTCGATGGCTTCATCCTGGGCGACTTCGACGGGGAGGCGGTGCTGTGTGAGGGGAGCAGCCGCCCGTTCCAGTTCGTGAACTGCCAGATCAGCGGCTGCAATCAGGCGCTGGTCGGGGAGGCCAGCACGATCGCGCTCACGGGCTGTGGCATCCACGGCAATGCCGCGGGCTGCGATCTGACCGACTGCGTGGCCCAGCTCACGAGCTGCACGATCGCGCACAATGCATCCGACGGAGTCCACATCTCCGAGCACGCCGAGGCGGTGGTGGACATCGATCTCTGCATTCTGTGGGGGAACGGCGGCTACGATCTTCTGCTCTACAACGAGCCCCAGGTCCAGGTGCTGCGCTCGGCGGTGGCCCCGTACGGCGTCTACGATCCGGACGAACTGATCGACTGGGGCAGTCCGGATGAGAACGTCTACGTCGATCCCTATTTCTGCGATCCCGTGATCCCGCCGGTAGAGACGTTCGACGGCGACTACCGGCTGGACGCGACCTCGCCCTGCCTGGCGATGTACAGCCCCAGCGGAGAGGAGATCGGCGCCTATGGCCTGGGATGCGATGGGGGAGTGATCCTGCCCACGCCGACCGGGATGAACGTCGAGGTGCCCTTGGACGGAATCGTGCTGACCTTCGACGAGGTCACCGGGGCGGGCGACTCGCGGCGGCTGACCCGAGATGCAGGGCCCGAGGTGCCGGTCGAGTATCTCCTGGTTCCGGCGGACCCGGCCGAGTTCCACTTCCTGACCACCACGGCGGAGTTCGTAGGTTCGATCGAAGTCTGCGTGGCCTACGATGAGGAAGATGTAACGATGGCCGAGGAGGACCTCGAGCTGCTGCACTTCGATACCGATCTCGATCCGCCCGCCTGGGTCGACATCACCACCTCGGTGGATGTCGAGCAGAACATCATCTGCGGTGTCTGCGCGACGCTCTCGCCCTTCGTGGTCGCCGAACGCGAGGGCAACGCCGTCGAGGAGGCCGAGGTGCACACCGGCCTGTTCCTCCACCCGTGCCGGCCGAACCCGGCGCTCGGACGGGCCGTGCTGACGTACGACCTGCCGACTTCCAGTGCGGTGCAGGCCGAGGTCTTCGACATCACCGGCCACCGGGTGCGCGTATTGCTCGATGGGAAGATCCAGACCGCCGGGCGGCATCAGCTCGTCTGGGACGGGCGGGACGCCCGGGGCCGTCGGGCCGAAGCCGGCTGCTACTTCTATCGGCTGCAGGCCGGGGAGCTGGTCGGCAGCCGGCAGTTTCTGCTGGTGCGATAGCGACTCCGCAGCCCGGGGGAACGACTCGAGAACGGGTAGCAACGCAAGGCGGCGGCCCTCCGGACCCGAGCGGTCCGGGGGGCCGCGTCGTCGTGCGGGATCCGCGGGGTAGGACGGGCGGAAGGAGACGGACCCTCGGGAGGCGGCGCGCGCGGAAGGCCGTGCATGCAAAGCACTTGCCGGTTCGGGCTGGGCCCACCGCGTCCTTCGCGCAGGTGACGGCCTGCCCCTCTGCTTCCGCCGATGTCGGTGGCGATTCAGAAGCGGCACCGGGGGGGATTCCCTTGCGCCGCGCCCACCGGAACGGGCACAATCGTCTTGCGCGGATCGAGACCTCTCGATTGCAGCGGGGCGGGTGGGAGCGATCAACCCGAAGTTTGCTCGGGGATTCGCTCGTACGCCCCGGGCTGTGATAGCGGGAGGTTTTTTGTATGGCCATCCAGATTACCGGCAAGGACCTGACGATCGAGAAGATCGAGGCCGTCGCCCGTCGCCACGAGCCTGTCGAACTGCACCCCGACGCCATCGCGCGCATCAAGAAGTGCCGCGAGTTCATCGAACAGCGCATCGAAGCGCGCGAGATCATGTACGGCGTCAACACCGGCATCGGGGAGTTCTCCGAGGTCGTCCTCGACGATGAGCAGACCAAGCAGTTCCAGCGCTACCTGATCTACAATCATGCTGCCGGCATCGGCGAGCCCTGCCCCATCGATCATGTGCGCGCGGCGATGCTGTTGCGCGTCAATGTGTTGGCCTTGGGCAAGTCGGGCTGCCGTCTCGAGATCGCGCAGACCTTCATCGATATGCTCAACAAGGGTGTGACCCCCGTGGTCTGCCAGAAGGGCTCGGTCGGAGCGTGTGGCGACCTGGCGCCGATGAGCCAGATCGCACTGCTGATGATGGGCGAGGGCGAGGCGTTCTATCAGGGCGAACGGCTTCCGGGGGACAAGGCACTGGAGAAGGCCGGCATCCCGGTGCCCGGCCTGAAGGCCCGCGATGGCCTGGCCTCGATCAACGGCTCGAATCTGCTCAACGCGATGGGGTGCCTGGCCGTCTACGATGCCGAGCGCTGGCTCAAGCAGGCCGACATCGCCGCGGCCATGACCCTCGAGGCGCTCAAGGCCAACATGAAGCCCTACGACACCCGCCTGCACGAGCTGCGCGGCTTCCAGGGCGCCGTGACCACCGCCGCCAACCTGCGCAAGGTGATCGAGGGTTCGGATCTCACGACCGGCAAGGAGAAGGTCAAGGTCCAGGACGCCTACAGCATGCGCTCGACGCCGCAGGTGATCGGCGCGGCGCGCGACCAGCTGCGCTGGACGCGCAGCCAGCTCGAGATCGAGGCCAACGGTCTCGGCGACAATCCGATCTTCCTGCCCGACGACAAGGTCGTCCTCACCGGCGCCAACTTCCAGGGCACTCCGGTCAGCTTGCCGCTCGACAGCATGGGAGCGGCGATTTGCATGGTCTGCGTGCTCTCCGAGCGGCGCCTGAACCGCATGACCAACCCGGCATTGAGCGTCGGCCTGCCACCCTTCCTGACCAAGGGCGCGGGCATGATGTCGGGGATGATGCTCAGTCAGTACACGGCGGATATGCAGATCGTCGAGCAGCGGATCCTATCGGCGCCGGCTTTCACGATGTCGATCCCGGCAGCCGCCGATCAGGAAGATTTTGTCTCGATGGGCATGAACACGGCGCTCAAGACCTGCCAGATCCTCGAGGTCGCCAACGGCGTTCTGGGGATCGAGTTCATGGGCGCCGCCCAGGCGCTCGACTTCCGTAGCTACACGCCGGGTCGCGGCACGCAGGCGGCCAAGGCGGAGATCCGCAAGCACGTCGAGTTCCTCGAAGTCGACCGTCCGCTCTATCCCGACCACAACACGATGATGGCGCTGGTCAAGAGCCTGGATATCCTGCGCGCGGTCGAGCAGGAGATCGGCGAGCTGGGGACCTACTAGCGCGACGGACAAAGCGCCGGCGAGGCGGACGCGGACGGGCAGCGGGCGATAGGGGCGCGCGAACATGAGTGCCGGACGATCTGCGTAGCCGGAGGGCGGTCGTCCATCGACCTCCGCCGCATGGTTCGGCCAGGATCGCATTCTTATCGGAGGGCCTCCATTCATTCGAATGGAG
>WJJG01000158.1 GCA_014729815.1 Candidatus Eiseniibacteriota bacterium | reverse complement strand
GCGGGGGGCTGCGCACGACCGGCGACCTGACCCGTTGCCTGCGGCGCAGCCTGGGTCGCCGGGCGAGCCCCAAGCTGCTGGCCAGCGTGTTCGCCGCGATTCGCATGGCCACGAACGCCGAGATCGAGGAGCTCGAGGACGCGCTGCGGACGATGCCCGGACTGCTGGAGACAGGGGGTGTGCTGTGCGTGATCTCCTATCAGTCTCAGGAGGATGTCCGCGTCAAGGCGCTCCGCAGGGCGACGCGGCAGGATCCGCGCACCGGGGCCCGGTTCCGCATGGAGGTCTGCCCGCCCAAGCTGGTGCGTCCGTCGCCCGAGGAAGCGCGGGCCAATCCCCGCGCGCGCAGCGCCCGGATGCGCGTGCTGCGACGGGTCCTGGTGAACACGCCTATCTGAGAAGACCGGTGCGGCGTCGCCGGGCGCGCCGCCGGCTGAGCCGCCTGGCCGTCTACCTGGTCGCCCCGCTGCTCTTCCTGACGCTCCTGGCCTCGATGGTGGTCGGCCTGCGCGTGCAGCTGCTGCGCAAGGAGATCGCCGGTCTCGAGTTGTGCCGTGAGTCGCTGGCCGTGCAGATCTTCGAGCGCCGCCGCCAGATCGCCGCCGAAGTCGACTTCGCCGAGCTCGAGCCGCATGCGCGGACCCGCGATCTGCACCCGGCCGCAAGCGCGCAACTCTCGGCTCTATCACGCGCCCCGCGGCGCGGCGCAGACAGGCAGGATCTTCCCGCGCGCGTGCTCGACTTCCTCACCCGCGCTCCGGAGGCACATGCCACGGCGTTGGATGCCCGTGCGGCGTCGTCGGAGGCGTCGCGATGAGACGCGACGGCGATCGGCGCCTGGCGGTCTTCCTCGGGTTGGTGGCCCTCGGCTTCCTCGTCCTGATCGCCCGCGCGGCGCAGTTCGCGATTCTCGAGCATTCCGAGCTCGAGCGGATCGCGCGCGCCCAGCAGACCGACCAGGTCGATCTGCCGGCCAAACGAGGGCCGATCCTCGACCGCCACGGTCGCACGCTCTCCTGCACCCTGGAGAACCCCTCCCTGGCGGTGCGTCTCAGTGACCCGCAGGAACGACGGCGCATCCTGGAGGCCTCGCTCCGTGCGGGCGCCTGCACGCCCGCGCGCGCCCGGGCATTGGCCGGCGAGCGCAACGCCGGCTTCGCCTGGGTCAACCGCCGGTGGGTCAGCGAACAGGCGCTGCAGCGGCTCCCCGCCGGCCTGGCCGGTCTCGAGCAGCACAGCGAGCTGAAGCGCTTCTACCCCGCGGGCGCCGTGGCGCCGCAGCTGCTCGGGCTGGTGGGCACCGACGGTGTCGGGCTCAGCGGCCTGGAGTGGCAGTACCAAGAGCATCTCGCCGGGCGTCCCGGTCGCCTGCTGCAGTTCGTCACCGGCGGCGGACGCCCCCAGAACGCGCCCCCGGCGCGCGTGCTGGAGCCGCCGCGCGACGGCGGCGGCCTGCTGCTGACGATCGATCAACAGATCCAGGAGATCGTGCGCCACCGGCTGCGCCAGGGCGCCGCGGCGGCTGAGGCCCGCGAGGCCTTCGCCATCGTACTCGATCCGGTCGGCGGGGAGATCCGTGCGCTGGTCGAACTGCCCGAGTTCGACCCGCTCTGCGCCGAGGCGCTCGATCCCGCACGCCTGCACCTCGGTGCGGTCATGGACCAGTACGAACCGGGCAGCGTGCTCAAGATCGTACCCTTCTGCGCCGCCTTCGAGTCGGGCCTGGTCACTCCGGCCGATACGTTCTACTGCCATGAGGGCGAGCGCTGCGTTCACGGCTGCTGCATCCGCGACCTGCATCCCTACGGCTTCCTGACGGTGGCCGAGATCCTGATCAAGTCCTCGAACATCGGGGCCGGTCGCCTGGCGGAGTGCTGCGGATGGCAGCGCGTCTGCGCCATGGCGCAGAGCCTGGGGTTCGGCACCCCCACCGGGATCGCCTTCGGCGGAGAGGCCTCCGGCCATCTGCCGCACCCGCTGCGCAAGGGGTGGTCGGAGCGCTCCCTGATCACGATGGCCTACGGCCAGGAGATCGCCGCCACCGGCGTGCAGGTCGCCGCGGCCTTTGCCGCCATCGCCAATGGGGGTCGCCTGATGCGCCCGCGCCTGGTTTCCGCCTTCCTGGATGCCGGGGGCGAGATCGAGCGGCGCACTCGTCCCGAGATGATCCGTCGCGCGCTCTCGCCGGAGACGGCGGAGACCATGCGCCTCCTGCTGCGCGACGTCGTCGCGCACGGCACCGGGCGCGCCGCGGAGGTGCCGCACTGCCCGCCGGCGGGCAAGACCGGAACTGCGCAGTGGGTCGATCCCGAGACCGGCACCTATTCGCCCGATGAACACCTGCTCAGCTTTGCGGGATTCGCGCCCCATGACGATCCGCGCTGCGTCTGTCTGGTGATGCTACGCACGCGCGCGGACGTGCAGGCCGGGGGCGCGGCGGCGCCCATCTTCGGACGCATCATCGAGGACCTGACCTGGATCCTGCAGCGCGATCGCTGGGCGCGCACGCCGCTGGCCCAGGCGGTGGAGCGTCCGATCGTCGTTCCCGATGTCCGCGGACTGCGCGCCGAGGCGGCGCGCCAGGCGCTGCGGCGCAACGACCTGATCCCGGTGCTGGAGGGACCCGGAGACTGCGTCACCGCCTGCCGTCCGGCCGCCTATGCACTGGTCCAGCCGGGCAGTGTGATCAAGCTGCGCTTGGGCGACGATCTCGAGCGTGGTACTGTACAAGTCCCCGATGTGAAAGGGTTATCCCTGCGTCAGGCGATTGCCTTGCTGGCGGCGGCAGACCTGGAAGTGGCTGCCGAAGGGGGCGGTTGGGTTGTACAGCAGCATCCCGCAGCGGGCACGCGCGTGGCGGGCGGAACGCGCTGTCGCCTGCGGGCGGATGCGGCCGCCTCGCAGGCGCGCGCCGACGCATTGCGACGGAGGGAACTTGTCTGTCGCGCTCGATGATCTGCTGCGCCCCATCCCGGCGGATCTCTGGTGGGGTCCGCCGCCCGAGCTTCCAGTCATCGCCATCCGCGGGCTCTGCTGCGACAGCCGGCGCGCACGGGCTGGGGAGCTCTTCTTCGCGCTGCGCGGCACACGTCGGGATGGGACCCGTTTCGTGGGCGAGGCCGTGGCGCGCGGGGTGGCCGGCGTGGTCAGCGAAGCCGCACTGGATCTGCCAGCCGGCCGGGTCGGGCTGCGGGTGCGGGACGCGCGGCGGGCCCTGGGAATCTGCGCCGCGCAATTCCACGGTCGGCCCAGCCGGCGGGTGCGCGTGGTGGGGATCACCGGTACGGATGGCAAGACGAGCTCGGCCTGGTTCGCCCGGCATCTGCTGGCGCGCCAGGGCCGGCGGGCCGTGGCGCTGGGAACGTTGGGGATCCTCGATGCGCAGGGCCGAACGCGCGACTGGCAACCCGGATCGAGCGGCGAGGTGGAAGTCGCGCGCACTTGGCATCCCACGACCCCCGAGGCGCCGCGTTTCCAGGCCACCCTGGCGGCTCTGGCCGCCGAAGGGGTCGAGGACGTGGTCTGCGAAGTCTCTTCCCACGCGCTGGCGCAGGACCGTGTCTACGGCACGCAGTTCGCGGCCGTGGCCTTGACGCATCTGGCTACTGATCATCTCGACTACCATGGATCCGCGGAGGCCTACCGTGCGGCCAAGGCGCGGCTCTTCGCGCGGGAGACGCGGGGCGGGCCGCTCGAGGAGCGCCCGGTGCTGGCCGTGCTCAATCTCGACGATCCGCTCGGGCGCATGCTGGCGACCCGCTCGGAGGATCCCCGGATGACGTACGGGCGGGATCGCGGGGCACGCGTACGCTGCCTGCGCACGGAGGAGTCGCCGGCGGGGATTCGGCTCTCCTGGAGCTTCGATGGCCAACCGCGGGAGATCGCCACGCCGCTGCACGGGGAGTTCCACGCCACCAACCTGCTCACCGCGGCGGCGATCTGCTACGGCCTCGACGTGCGGCCCGCGGCGATCGCCTCGGCCCTGGAGCAGATGCCGCCGGTGCCCGGGCGGTTCGAAGCGCTCCACGAGGGACAGCCCTTCGCGGTGATCGTCGACTACGCGCATACGACCGACGGCTTGGGCAGCCTGCTCCGCGCGGCGCGACAGATCGACCGCGGGCGGCTGATCGTCGTCTTCGGCTGCGGCGGCGATCGCGATGCGCGCAAGCGTGAGGCCATGGGTCGCGTGGCGGGCCGCTTGGCCGACCATGTCGTGGTCACGAGCGACAACCCGCGCTCCGAATCGCCGCGGGCGATCGCCGAGCAGATCCTGGGCGGCTTGCGAGGCGGGCGGGCCAGCTGGGAGGTCGAGCTGGATCGGAGGGCCGCGCTGGCGCGCGGCGTTGCACTGGCGCGCAGGGGCGATATTCTGGTCGCGGCGGGCAAGGGCGCCGAGGCGCAGCAGATCCACGCCGGCCACATCGAGGAGATCGACGATCGGGAGGTTCTCCGCAGCCTCCTGCGATCGTGACGGAGATCGAGTGGGTGGGCGGCCGCGGTCACTCCCGGTCGCCCACGTTCGAGAGGAGCTACGCGTGTCCGATTCCGACGCGGACGCACGGTCGCCACAGGCATCGCGTGGGCCGGATGTCCCACCGGCCACGGATCAGGATCCCTGGTCGCTGGGTGCTATCGCCGCGATGACCCAGGCCACGGTGGCCGGGATCTCGCCACAGGATTGGAGTCTGGTGGCGCCGCTGGTGGTTTCCGGCGTGGCGCTCGACAGCCGGAGCGTGCGCGGAGGGGAGATCTTTCTGGCGCTGCGCGGCGAGCGGGTCGACGGGCACGCCTATATCGCGCCCGCGTTCGACGCCGGCGCGGCGGCGGCCATCGCCCGTCGTGGCTGGTGGAGCCGGCGCCGGGCAGCGCGCGCGCGCGGTGTGCATCTGCTGGTCGACGATCCGGCCGAGGCGCTCCAGCAGTGGGCGGCCGCGTTGCGTGCGCGCCTGCGTCCGCGGGTGGTGGCGATCACCGGCTCGAGCGGCAAGACGGGAACGAAGGAGATGCTCCTGGCCCTGCTCGCGCCGTTGGGGGGCGTGATTGGAACGCAGGGCAACCGCAACAATCTGATCGGCCTGCCCTGGACCCTGCTGCAGTTGCGCCCCGAGCATCGCTGGGCCGTGCTCGAGATGGGGGCCAATCATCGCGGGGAGATCGCACGGCTCAGTCAGATCGCCCAACCCGATGTGGCCGTGCTGACCTGTGTGGGACGAGCGCACGAGGGGGAGTTCGGCGGTCGCGCGGCGCTGCGGGCGGCCAAGCTGGAGATCCTCGAGGGACTGGCCCGCGACGGCGCGGTGGTGATCCCGGATGACGATGCGGAGCTGGCGGCGGCGGTGGCGGAGCGCTGGTCGGGCCGACTGCTTCGCTTTGGACGCAGCGCCGCCGCCGATGTGCGTCTGCTGGACACGCGCCATGCGGCCGAGGGTACGGAGCTGCAGATCGATGGCCTCCCGCAGCCGCTGGCACTGCGCCAGCTCGGACAGGGCGCGGTGACCGGAGCCCTGGCCGCACTGGCCGCGGCGCGGGCGCTCGACCTGCGCGAGATCGATCCGTCGCCGCTTTCGAATCTGCCGCCCCTGGCGGGGCGCCTCGATCCGCGCCGGCACCGTGGCGTGCTCTGGCTGCTCGACATGTACAACGCCTCTCCCGAATCGACGATGGCCAATCTGCAGCTGCTCGAGCAGCTGCCGGCCGAGGGGCGACGCGTTTTCGTCTTCGGCGGTATGCGGGAGCTCGGGGAGGAGAGCGAGGCGCTGCATGTGGAGGTGGGGCGAGCCGCGGGATTCTGCGACGCGGGGGTCTTTGTGGGGCCCGAGGCGCGGCGTTCGGCGCCGGTGGCGCAGAAAGCGGGCGAACGCCAGGTGATCTGGTGTGACGAGCCGAAAGACGCAGTGCGGTTCCTGCGAAGCTATCTCCGCCGCGGGGATATCGTGCTGCTCAAGGGCGCGCGCGCGGCCGCGCTGGAGGCGATCGCCGAGGCGCTGGGGGTCATCGACGCCCAGTACGGGACGTGGGGAGGCTAGGCCATGCTCTATCTGCTGCTCTACCCGCTGGCCAGCCATTTCGTCGGCTTCAACGTGTTTCGCTACATCACCTTTCGCTCGGCCTACGCGGCCATCACCGCGCTGTTGCTCTCCTTCCTGCTCGGACCCTGGATCATCCGAAAACTCCGCCAGTGGCGCGTCGGACAGCAGGTGCGCACCGACGGCCCCCAGTCGCATCGCACGAAGGAGGGCACGCCCACGATGGGCGGCGTCCTGATCCTTGTCGCCATCGTCGTGCCGACGCTCCTGTGGGCCGATCTGCGCAACGTGCAGATCCTCCTGCTGCTGGTGGCCACCGTGGTGCTGGGCGCGATCGGCTTCCTGGACGACTACCTGCATGTCGTGCGCCGGCGGGCGCGTGGGCTGGCGGGGCGCTACAAGCTGGTGGGCCAGATCACGCTCGGTCTGGCTCTCGGATACGTCCTGTTCCACATCGCACCCTACGGCGAGATGACCTCGCGCACCGCGGTGCCCTTCTTCAAGGATGCCTTCCTGCATCTGGGCTGGATCTACGTGCCGTTCGTGGCCCTGGTGATCACGGCCTCGAGCAACGCGGTCAACCTCTCCGACGGGCTGGACGGTCTGGCGATCGGCATGGTCACGCCGCCGGCCGTCGCCCTGGGGGCGCTGGCGTATGTCTCGGGACACGCCGTCTTCAGCGACTATCTCAACATCCCGTTTCTGGAAGGCTCGGGCGAGATCCTGGTCTACTGCTCGGCCTTCTTCGGGGCCGCGCTCGGCTTCCTCTGGTTCAACGCGCATCCGGCGCAGGTCTTCATGGGAGACACGGGCAGTCTCGCGCTGGGTGGTGCGCTGGGGCTGATGGCGGTGCTGGTCAAACGCGAGCTGTTGTTGATCATCGTCGGCGGGCTGTTCGTGGTCGAGGCGCTCTCGGTGATCATCCAGGTCTTCATGTATCGCACGCGCGGGCGGCGTGTCTTTCGCATGGCGCCGCTGCATCATCACTACGAACTGGGAAACATCCCCGAGTCGAAGGTGGTCATCCGCTTCTGGATCATCTCGATCCTCTTGGCGCTGGTGACGCTCTCGACGATCAAGTTGCAGTAGCAACGCGAACCGCCGCCAGGAGGCGTGAGGAAAGCGGCATGGAAGCCGTGCTGGATATCTCGGAGCTGCGCCGGCGTGGCCGGCGGGTCTGCATCCTGGGCTTCGGGCGCTCCGGGCTCGGTGCGGCGCGTCTGCTGCTCGCCGGCGGGGTGGCGGTGCGCCTCCTCGAACGCGAAGTGGACGATGTCCGGCGCGCGGCCTGGGAGCGGCTGGGGCAACAGGGCGCGCAGCTACGGGCCGGCCCGCATGACGCAGAGGCCCTCGAGGGCGCGGCTCTGCTGATTCGCAGTCCCGGCGTGCCGGCCGATGCGCCGATCCTCGAGGCGGCGCGCGAGCGTCGCATCCCGATTCGCGCCGAGCTGGCCCTCGCCGCCGCGCAGATCCACACGCCGTTGCTGGCGGTCACCGGCACCAACGGCAAGTCGACCACCACCGCCTGGGCGGCCCATCTGCTGCGCCGTGCGGGCCTGCCGGGTGTCGCCGCCGGCAACATCGGGCGCTCGCTCTCCCAGGCGGTGCTCGAGGAGCCGGAGGGTGCGATCTTCGTGGCGGAGATCTCCAGCTTCCAGCTCGAGGACTGCCCGGAGCTGCGGCCCCACAGTGCGGCGATCCTCAATATCGCTCCCGATCATCTCGATCGTCACGGCAGTCTGGAGGCCTACCGCGCGTCGAAATGGTCGCTGGCGCGCAATCAGACCGGGGACGATTGGCTGGTGTTGGGCGAGAGCGTGCGACCGCCTGCGGGTCTGCAGCCCGCGGCCCGGGTGGCGCGCTTCGCGCACGAGGATCCCGGCGGGGCGTGCGCGGCCTTCGTCGCGGGCGAGCAGCTCGTCTATCGCGAGGGACAACACGCCGCAGCGCTGATCGAACGCCGGGCGCTCTCGCTGCCCGGTCCGCACAATCTGGCCAACGCCCTGGCGGCCGTCTGTCTGGTGGCTCCGCTCGTCAAGGAGCGGCGCGCCCTGGCGCGCGGATTGCGCGACTTTCCGGGTCTGCCCCACCGCCTCGAGCCGGCGGGAGAAGTGGGCGGGGTGCGCTTCGTCAACGATTCGAAGGCCACCAACGTCGAGTCGCTGCGTGTGGCGCTGCAGAGCTTCCCGGAGCCGGTGGTGCTGATCGCCGGAGGGCTCGACAAGGGGGGGCAGTTCGAGGCGATCGGCGATCTGGTGGCCGAGCGCGTGCGCCACCTCGTGCTGGTCGGCGCGGCGGCGGAGCGGCTGCGCCGCGCCTGGCCGAACGTCCCCGCCCAACGGGCGGAGGACTTCCGGGATGCGGTGCGACGCGCCCTGGCGGCCGCGGACGGCTCGGGCGTCGTTCTGCTGAGCCCAGGATGCGCGAGCTTCGATCTGTTCCGCGACTATGAGGAGCGGGGGGCGGTCTTCAAGGCCCTGGTGGCCGAGTTGGCTGGCGCCGGCGCCAGAGGGGAGACGGCATGAAGCCGGATCGGTGGGAACCGCTGGTGGCGGCGGAGACCTCCCAGGAGGCGCGGGGAGACCGCTGGCTGCTCTGGGGCACGCTGATCCTCTCGGCGTGCG
>WJJG01000157.1 GCA_014729815.1 Candidatus Eiseniibacteriota bacterium | reverse complement strand
CCGCCCCTTCGCGCCGCGCCCTCCCTTCGTGCGGGTGGGCCGCCCGCCCTGCGCCCGGAACACGGCCGGATCGGCGGCGCCACTCCCGAGAGTTGGCGGACCAGAGGCAGCGTCCTCCCCGAGCCGCGCATCTCGGCGCGATCCATCTTCGAGCCCCTCGCGATCGCCCGCCGCCGTCCCGCGGTCCGCCGAACGGGCCCTGGCGACCCTCCGCGTAGTCCGCCGGACCGGCCACGTCGTGCATTTCGCCCGCTCGGTCGGGACCGGCATGCATTGCGCGAGCCGGCCGCGTGGTCGATCCGAACCGTGCGGCGCGCCAGCACGCCGCGGGCGAGGGCTGGCAGTGCGGTTCGTGGCTGGCATCGCTTCTGCAACGGATTTCCGGGGCGTGTCCAGCATTCGCGTTGGACCGATCCAGACCCAGGCATGGAGGTGACCGATGCTGCAGCGCACGGTGCGCGGATCCGATCTGATCGCTCTGTCGCTGAGCGTCTTGCTGGCGCCGGCGGTGGCCACGGGAGAGATCCAGAGCTTCTCCGGACCCCTGGCCGGCACGGTGATCGCGGGGGAGGAGCCCGGCGGGGGGATGGCCAGCGGGACGGAGTTCTCCGACATGATTCTCGACGTGCTCAATCAGGGCGGGGGCCCCTCGTCCCTGATCGTCTTCGACTCGAGCGCCCCCACCGGCGGGGACTACGACCTGGGCACCCCGAACGAGGACTTCGGTGGTCCCGGCATCGGGTCGGGGGGGCGTGCCGGTCAGCCGGGAGAGAACGGCACCGCACAGGGCAATCTCCTGATCATCGCCGAGGAGATCCACGACGGAGACGGCGATGGGCTCGTGGACGATCCGGACGACGAGGGCGGTGGCGGTCAGATCCGATTCGCGTTCTACGAACCGGTCGAGCTGCATGCGTTGGGCCTCGTCGACATCGACGATCGCTCCAGTGCGATGGTCGAACTCTATCTCGACGATCAGCTGCTGGCAGCGATCCCGGCGAGCTCGCTCGGCAACAATTCCTATGAGACGCTCGACCTCACGGGCCACGGAGCTGCTGATCTGCTCGTGCTGACGCTGCAGGGAAGTGGGGGCGTGGCCTTCATCGACTACGTGCCGCCCACGACGCCCACGCGGGGAGGCTCCTGGGGAGCAATCAAGCACGAGTTCCTCCGGTAGGACACGCATGCGCGGCGCGGGCGAGTCCCATCCCCCCCGCGCCGCCTGCCGCGACGGCCAGATGCATCCACGACCTCCAGCCCTGCTCTTGCGGTGCGGTGGGGTCGATGCTAGCCTCCCGAAGCTCCCGAGCGCGGCTCGGGATGGTGCGGCGCGTCCCGATGGATGCGCCCCAGGATGCGGGTCCGAAGCGGGAGGCAGCGATGGCCTGGCTGCGGGGCAAGCTCGAGATCACGCGGACGGAGCACGAGGATCCCAAGGCGGTCGTCTACGCTCTGGCGGGACCGCTGACCGACACGCGTGAGTGCTACGACCTGCTCGACGACGTGCGCGGCGAGCTGCGCGACGGATACTTGAGGCTGGTCTTCGATCTGGAGAACGTGGTGCGCGTGACCAGCTCGGGCATCGGCCTGCTGGCGGCCTGCTTCACTTCGGCCAAGAACGCCGGCGGCAGGATGTCTTTGGTGGCGGTCCCCGAGAAGACGCGCGTCCTGCTGGAGCTGGTACACCTCTGGGACGTGCTGGACCACTACCCTTCGCAAGCGGAAGCCCTGGCCGCGCTGCGAGAGACGTCGCCGGAGTAGAGCCGCCCGGACGTCGTCGGAGTCCTACCAGTAGCGATTCGGGTCGATCGCCCAGCTCTCCTCCCGGCGCAGCGGGACGCTCCACTCCTCGATCAGCGCGAGCACGGCGGCCCCCAGACCGCCCCGCCGCAGCATCTCGAGCGGTCCTGCGGCCACTGGCAAGTGTACGAACTCCACTTCCTCGTCCGCTTCGATGCCGGCGCGCTGCTTGGCGATCGCCACGGCCACATCGAAGGTGCCCAGGGTGTCGATCAGCCCGATCTCGTGCGCCTGACGTCCCGTGAAGACGCGTCCGCGCCCCACGCTGTCGATCTCGGCCGAGGTCTTGTTGCGATAGTGGGCGATGTCGGCGACCCAGTCCTGGTAGTCGCGCCAGTGACGCTGCTTGAACGAGGCCCACTGCTCCTCGGTGTAGTCGAAGTAGTCGGATTCCATCAGCGCATTCGGGCCGCGTGTGACGAAGTCCCAGGTGATCCCCAGCTTGTCGTAGAGACCGCGCAGGTTGAACTTGCCGGAGATCGAGCCGATCGATCCGACCACGCTCAGGTCGTTGGCCACCAGCGTTTCACAGGGATAGCAGATCAGGTAGCCGCCCGAGCCGGCCATATCGAGCATCGAGACGACCACCGGCTTCTGCTCGGCGGCCCGCAACATGGCGCGTTGGATGCGCCAGGAGGTCGAGCTCTCGCCGCCCCCGCTGTCGATGCGGAAGATGATCGCGGCCACATCCTCGTCCTCCGCAGCCTCGCGGAACGCGCGCGACATCGTGGCGGCGCCCATGGTCGGGCCGAAGGGGAACGTCATCCCGCTCTCTTCTCCCTGGATCATTCCCATCGCGTGCACCACGGCAATCTTCGATTCGGTATCGATGCCGGCCTCGTGCCGTTCGACCTCGGTGTAGTCACCCCCGACGATCGTGCGCGGGCGGGGTGGGAGTTCGTCGCGATCCCGCTTGCGCGCCTCGACGCCCGGAACCGACAAGAGCGCCGTCTCGATCTCGTCCCAGTAGGGCAAGCCGTCGACCAGGCCGAGCTCCAACGCCTCGGCGGGCACCAGTACACCCTCCGACATGGCCGCCTTCTCGAGCGTTCCCGGGGGCAGTCCGCGCTCGTGCTCGATGCTCGAGACCACGGCCGGGTAGAACTCGTCGAGCAGCCACTCGACGTTCTCCCGCGCGGAGGGGCTGAAGTCGCGCCGCTGCATCATCTCGGCCGCTGACTTGTAGTGCTCGATGCGGTGGAGGTTCTCCTCGACTCCCAGCTTCTCCAGGGTGCCGGCCAGGAAGGGGCGGGCCGCGGCGGTGCCGCGAACGCTCACGTATCCGGCCGGGAGGAGGAAGAGGCTGTCGCAGGCGCTGCCCAAATAGAGCCCGCGTGTGCTCAGCCAGCTCGTGTAGGCCCAGACCGGCTTGCCAACCGCCCGGATCTGGGCGATGCGCTCGCGCAGCTCGCCCATCTTGCCGTACCCGATCTGGGGGGATCCGATGCGCAGGACCACGGCCGCGATGCGCTCGTCGTGCCGCGCCTTCTCGAGATTCTCGATGATCCCCGTGTGACTGAGCACCTGGGGTCCGAAGGGGAGACCCCCAACCGGGTCGCTCTCGGGGATCGAACCGTCGAGTGACTGCACGAGAACCGACCCGTCCTCGACTTCGACATCGTCGCGGAGCTTTCCCGCGACGAAGAGCGCCGCGGCGCCGAAGAGGATCAGTTGTGCGAGCAACACGGCCAGCAACGTCTTCAGGAAGGACTTCATCCCCACCTCCTCGAGTCTGTGGATTCGCAGCGCAGTCTAAGGGGCTTCGTACGTTTCCGAAAAGGACCATTCTCCGGCGCCGCGCGCTGGGGAGATCGACGCGAACGGTGCGCGATGGGGCCGGCCGTCGGCGCGGTGCCTCGAACGGGCGCGAAGCCTCGCGGAGCTACGATGGCTTCCGGTCGTCGGTTGCGCGATGGCGCTGCTGCTGGCGGCTGCGCCCCTCGGGGCCCAGCCGATCGTGCTCGGACCGAGGGGTGGAGGTGGACTCCTCAGCCCCCCCCGATGAGGAATGCGGTGGGACCCTATTCTGCCATCACGACGGGTCGGCCGAGAACGCGTACGGCTGGTCGTTCGGATGGACGGAGCCCTCCTGCGGCGCCTTCGCCGAGGCGTTCGGTCTCGGATACGGACGGGTCGTCTGTGGCGCCTACTGGTGCTCCCAGATCGGCTGGTTCTACGGCGAGCCGATGGATGCGTACGTCTGGGCTGGGGGGGGCACGCGCGAGCCGGGTGAGGTGCTATGTCTGATTCCCGGCGTCGCGCTGGACAACGTACCGTACTGGCCTGATTGCGGTCAGGACGATGTGCCGATCGACTGCTGCGTCTCGGGGGAGTTCACCGCGGGCTGGTGGGCGGATTTCACCGAGCAGCCACTGCAGTGGTACATCTGTGCCGATGAGGACGGTCCCGGGGCTATCCTTGGACCTGCAT
>WJJG01000156.1 GCA_014729815.1 Candidatus Eiseniibacteriota bacterium | reverse complement strand
GGTAGGTCGCAGCCTCCACCGGGGCGGCGGCCGCCGCCACGCAGGCGACGAGCAGGACGGTCAGCCAGGGGCGCGCGGGCCTCGGTTGCCCGCGGAGCTCGTACGAGGCTCCGCGACGGCCGGGGCTGCGCTCGCGATCGTCTGACATGGCGGCTCCTTCTCGCGGATCGGGTTCGCGCCTGTTCCTCGGACACGGGGACTGATCGGTGGGGATCGGCCCGCGCGCGAGGCTTCGCTGGCAATTGTAGCAGCGCCGATCCTTCCGATCCCAGCGGATTCCGAAGCCCGCGTATCGTAACTCCTTGCAGACGCAACAGTTTCGCAGACGTCGCCCGGGGCTTGCACCCGGCCGAGGGGCGGCCGACACTCCCGGTCGATCGCATGCGCCGATAGACCCGGGCACATGCAGGCGCGGCACGCCCGGTGACCCCGCGCCGACAGACCCGGGAGCCCAGGCCCAGCACGCCCGAGCACGCGTGGGGGGCGGGCGCAGCGACGCGGGGAGGCGGGAGCGCAATGCCATCGACCGAAGCGATCACCGTGCTGCTCGTCGTGGTCGGCACGATGGCGCTCTTCATCTGGCAGAAGTGGCGCGTCGATCTGGTCGCGCTCTGCTCGCTGGTGGCACTGTTGCTCCTCGGGCGCATCGACATCTCGGGAGCGCTCTCCGGCATCGCCAGCCCGGCCACCGCCACGGTGGCGGCGATGTTCGTCCTCAGCGCCGGGCTCGTGCGCACCGGCCTGGTCGACTGGCTGGCGCGGCATCTCGACCGGCTGGCCGGCCGCTCGTTGGGACGCCTGCTGCTGGTGCTCTGCCTGACCAGCGCCGCGCTCTCGGCCTTCGTCGTCAATACCGCGATCGTGGCCGTGCTGATCCCGGTGACCATGGCGCTCGCCCAGTCGCGGCGCATCCCCGCCTCGCGCGTCTTGATTCCGCTCTCCTTCGCCAGCCAATTCGGCGGCGTGTGCACGTTGATCGGCACGTCGACCAACATCCTGATGAGCACGATCGCCGTCGAGAACGGTCTGCCGCCCTTCGGCCTCTTCGAATTCGCCCCGCTCGGTCTCGTGATGAGCGCGATTGGCGTTCTCTATCTGCTGCTGACCGCGCCTCGCATGCTCCCGCGCCGGCGGAGCGGCGGCGAGCGAGTCGATCAGTACCGTCTGGCCGACTACTTGATCGAGATGGTCGTGGCGGAGGATTCGCCCCTGATCGGCCAGCGCTGGCGGGATGCCCCTGAGGAGACCGAAGAGATCGATCTGATCAAGCTGATCCGCGGAGACCGGGCGAGTTGGCGCGCCACCGCGACCCGCATGCGTGCCGGCGACCGATTGCTGCTGCGCGGCAACGTCGGCACGATGATGAAGCGGCGTGACCGGCTCGGGCTCGAGAGCATCAGCGACACGGCCGTCGGCGATGAGCAGCTCAGCTCGGCGGAGATGCGCCTGGTGGAGGCGCTCGTGCCACCCCGCTCGAGCCTGGCGGGGCGTACCCTGCGCTCGGTCGGCTTCCGCCGGCGCTACGGCTGCATGGTGATGGCCGTGCAACGGCGCGCGAAGCGCTTGCGCGAACGGCTGGCCGACATCCATTTGCAGGGCGGCGACACGCTGCTGCTCCAGTGCGAGGCCGACGATGTTGCGCGCCTGTTGCGCTCGCCGGACCTGATCGTGACCAACGAGGTCACCGATCTGCACGTGCGCGCCGACCGGGCGCTGATCGCGTTGGGGATGCTGGTGCTGATGGTCGGGCTGACAGCCAGTGGGCTGGTGCCCATCGTAACCGCCGCGCTCATCGGTGCGGTCGGCATGGTGCTGGGCGGTTGCCTGCGGATCGAGGAGGCCTACGAGGCAATCGATTGGCAGGTGATCTTCCTGCTGGCCGGCGTGATTCCCCTCGGCCTGGCGCTGCAGCAGAGCGGTGCAGCGCAGTGGTTGGCCGCGGGACTGCTGCATCCTCTGGTGTCCGCCGGTCCGGTGGCGGTGTTGGCGGGACTCTATCTGACCACAGCGATTCTCACCGAAACGATGTCCAACAACGCGGCCGCCGTGCTCCTGGCTCCGCTGGCGATCTCGGTGGCCCTGCTCCAGCAGGTCGATCCACGCCCCTTCCTGGTGGCGATCACCTTCGCGGCATCGACCAGCTTCGCCACCCCGATCGGCTATCAAACGAACACGATGATCTACGCCCCCGGCGGCTACCGTTTCTTCGACTACACGCGCATCGGCGGTCCACTCAACCTGCTCTTCTGGTTCGTGGCCGTGCTGCTGATCCCACGCCTCTGGCCGTTCTGAGCGCCCGCGCGGATGCCGTGCAGAATGGCCTTGGCACCCAGGGGGTCGCGAGTAGAATCGCAGCATTCGACCCCCCACGCCGACGGGTGGGTGGGGAGACGTGCGCAGCAACACTCGAGGATCCGGCGCGCATGGGACGCATCCCCGACAGCTCCTCCCCACGCCTGGCGCCGCTGCGCGGCCACGGCTTCGGCACCGCCCCGGTCTTCCTCGCCGGAATCAGCACCATCCTGGGGGCGATTCTCTTCTTGCGCTTCGGCTACGCCATCGGGCATGTGGGCGTGGCCGGGGCGATCGGGATCGTCCTGATCGGTCACCTGATCACGATCCCCACCGGACTGGCGGTCGCCGAGATCGCCACCAACCGGCGCGTGCAGGGCGGCGGCGAGTACTTCATCATCAGCCGCTCCTTCGGCGCCACCGTCGGCGGCGCGATCGGCATCTCGCTCTATCTCTCGCAGGCGATCTCGGTGGCCTTCTATCTGATCGCCTTTGCCGAAGCGTTTCGCCCGCTCTTCGGCTGGGTGACGGAAAACGCCGGCTTTGTGCCCGACGCGCGCATGATCTCGATCCCCGCCGCGCTGATCCTGTGTGGCTCGATTCTGGTGCGGGGCGCCAACCTGGGCGTCACGGCGCTCTGGGGTGTAGTGCTGCTGCTGGGAGCGGCACTGGTGACCTTCTTCCTGGGGCATCCGACCGGCAACGCGCCCGAGGAGCTCCCGATCTTCGCGCACGTCGCCGATCCCGACGACTTCTTCAAGGTCTTCGCAATCGTCTTCCCGGCCTTCACCGGCATGACCGCCGGCGTGGGACTCTCGGGCGAT
This sequence comes from Candidatus Eiseniibacteriota bacterium, assembly GCA_014729815.1. Classification (GTDB taxonomy): domain Bacteria; phylum Eisenbacteria; class RBG-16-71-46; order CAIMUX01; family WJJG01; genus WJJG01. The sequence continues at coordinate 1,000 of WJJG01000156.1, read as the reverse complement.
CTGCGCAATCCCCGCCGAGCGATTCCGCTCGGCACCCTCAGCGCCACGCTCACCGGCATGCTGGTCTACCTGCTGGTAGTCGCCAAGATGGCCACCAGCGCTTCGCCCGCGGAGCTGGCCGGCGACCAGTTCATCATGTCGCGCATCGCGCTTTGGGGGCCGATCATCCCGCTGGGCCTGGCCGCCGCGACGCTGTCCTCGGCCATCGGCTCGGTCCTGGTCGCGCCGCGCACGCTCCAGGCGCTGACCTCCGATCGGATCCTGCCCTGGCCGGGCCTCAATCGGTTCCTCAGCCAGGGCCGCGGGGAGGTCAACGAGCCGATCCACGCCACGGCGCTCACGGCGGTCTTGATTCTGACCTTCGTGGCGCTGGGCAGCGTGGACTTCGTGGCGCAGATCATCAGCATGTTCTTCATGATCACCTACGGATCGCTCTGCGCGGTCAGCTTCCTGGAGCACTTCGCCGGGAATCCCTCCTATCGACCGACGTTCCGCACCCAGTGGTATCTCTCCCTGCTCGGCGCGTTGGCCTGCCTGGTGATGATGTTCCAGATGCAGCCGGTCTACGCCGCCGCGGCGATCGTCGTCATGGCGCTGATCTACAGCGGACTGCGGCGCAGCCGGCGGGAGGAGCGCGATCTCTCCGCCGTGCTGCGCGGCGTGTTGCATCAGTTGACGCGACACCTGCAGGTCCTCAGCCAGAAGCGACGCGTCCCCCGTGATGCGGCCAACTGGCGCCCCTCGCTGGTGGCGATCTCTCCGCACTCGCTCGACCGTCTGGCGGCCTTTGAGATGCTCCGCTGGATCTCGCACTACTACGGATTCGGAACCTACATCCATTACATCCAGGGGCCATTGAATCTGGAGAACAGCCGCGATGCCCGCGAGGTGCTCGCGCGTCTGATCGATCAGACCGAGGCCAGTCACGCGGGGATCTACGTCGATACGATCATCGCGCCCAGCTTCCGCACCGCCGTCGCCCAGATCGTGCAGATCCCCG
>WJJG01000014.1 GCA_014729815.1 Candidatus Eiseniibacteriota bacterium | reverse complement strand
TTGCCACGGCGCGCGCGTTGGGCGACGCGCCGCTTGCCCGTCCGTGCGCGCTGGGCGATGCGCTTCTTGCCGCGGCTTCCGCTCTTGCCGGCCGCGGCACGCGTGGTGCCCGTGCGGCCGGTCGGCTTGCGAGACGTCGGTTTGGTTCTGGGTGCCATGCCGGACCTCCCTGCTGGCCACGTTCTGGACGAAGACCCCGGAGAGGTCTTCCGCTCGGCGCTGCGATCTTCCTCTATGCGACGGATCCTCGATGGGATCCGTTTCATCTCGGGCAGCCGCGCCGCAGAGCGGCTCGGCAGATCGGTCGCGCGTCACGCGTCGCCGGACGGTCGCGGGGAGGCTTCCGATTCTTCCGTGCGTCCCTGCGCGCGGCGCCGCGCCAGGACGTCACGCGAGCGGCGCACCGCGCACCACTCCCTGCCGCACATGCTGCAGTAGTCCTCATCGGGATGCGAGGAGGCGCGGATCCTCCGCGCGCGGGTCGGATCGAGGGCCAGTTCGAGCTGGCGCTTCCAATCGAAGTTGGTTCGCGCCCGGCTCATCGCGTCGTCGCGATCGCGGGCCCCGGGCAGTCCGCGGGCGATGTCGGCCGCATGGGCGGCGATGCGATGGGCGATGACGCCCTCGCGTACGTCCTCGGGGCCCGGCAGGCCGAGATGCTCGGTCGGCGTGACGTAGCACAAGAAGGAAGCGCCGTAGTAGGCGGCGGCCGTTCCACCGATGGCACTGGCGATGTGATCGTAGCCCGCACCGATGTCGGTCACGATCGGGCCCAGCACGTAGAAAGGAGCGCCGTCACACAGCTCCTCCTCCAGGCGCATGTTCTGCTCGATCTGATCGAAGGGCACGTGTCCGGGGCCCTCGACCATGACCTGACAGCCCATCTCGTGGGCGCGGCGCGTCAGTTCGCCGATCGTGCGCAACTCGGCGAACTGCGCCTCGTCACTGGCGTCGGCCAGGGCGCCGGGCCGCAGGCCGTCGCCCAGACTGAAGGCCACATCGTGCGCGCGCATGATCTCGCAGATCTCGTCGAAATGCTCGTAGAGCGGATTCTGCTTCTGGTGGCGATCCATCCAGGCGGCAAGCAGACTGCCTCCTCGCGAGACGATGCCGGCCAGCCGCTGGGCGGCGAGGGGCAGGTGTTCGCGCAGGATGCCGCAGTGGATCGTGAAGAAGTCGACACCCTGGCGTGCCTGTTTCTCGAGCACCGCCAGCATCTCCCGCGGGCTGAGCTCCTCGATCGGTTTGTGCTGGTGCATTTCGTAGATCGGAACCGTGCCCAGCGGCACGCTGGCGTGCTCGATCAGATGTGTGCGGATGGCGTCGAGATCGCCGCCGGTGGAGAGGTCCATCACCGCGTCGGCGCCGTAGCGGATCGCCAGATCCATCTTGATCCGCTCTTCCTCCTTGCAGGAGGCATCGGGAGAGGTGCCCAGGTTGGCGTTGACCTTGGTGCGCAGCAGGCGGCCGATGCCGATCGGATCGAGTCGCCCCTGGCCCGCGCCGCCGTACGCCGCGTCCAGGTGGTGCCGATTGGCGGGGATCACCACCCGTCCCGCCGCCACCGCTTCGCGAACCACCTGCGGAGTGCGTCCTTCGCGCTGCGCCACGCGCTCGACGGCGGGGGTGGTCCGTCCCGCGCGCGCCTCCTGAATCTGCGTCATGATGAGCCCCCATGACGATCCCCGGCGCTCCGCCGGGAGCGTTGTAATCCGCTTCCCCACATCGAGTTGGGACTAGGCTCCCGCGCCCGCTTCGGCCGACTGCCGCCGCTGCGCGAACGTGACATGATACCCCTCCCGCCGGTCCGATCGCTAGGGGAAGCTTGAGGTGTCTGGGCGGGCGCGCTCGGGCCGCGCGGCGGCCGGTGGGGAGTGGCGCAACCAGGGCAGGTCGCGCCGCATGCCATAGCGGTGTACCGCGAAGAGCGTCGCGACCAGTTCGTCCTCCTGGCCCGCGCGGTGCGGATTGAGGAACTCCCAGACGATCGTGCCGTCACGGCGGATCTCGATCGCTCGCCCGGCGTCCGATTCGGTGATCAGCGTGTTGCCGTTCGGCAGGCGCTGGCAGGTGCCGCAGGTTTCCGAGTAGAGGGCCTCGGGCGACGCCTCCCGATCCGGATAGCTCCAGACCGCCTGCCGCCGCGCGAGATCGTATTCGATCACCCGCGAAGCGCCCCGGCGCCCCTGGTTGTCGAATACCAACAAGCGATCGTTGGGCAGCACCGTCGGATCGTGCTGCTCCTTCCAGAGGGCGGAGTGCGCCCAGGCCAGACGGCGCGCGGTCAGGTCCAGCGTGCAGACGGTGCTCAGCCGCAGAATCGAGAGCAGCACGTTGCCGGGCCGGAAGGCCTCTCCCAGGTGCGCCAGGCGATCGTCGAGCACCACGATCGAGTTGGTGTGCAGGATGTCCCCGCTGCGCGCGCGCTCCTTGATGATCGAGACGTAGGGCGAGCGCTCGATCGCCTCGAGAATCGAGACCCGTTCCAGCTCACGCCCCGCGGTATCCAGCACCGCCACGTAGTCCAGCAGCAGAGGCTGCCGAATCTCTCCCGCCGGATCCGGGCGCAGCTGGCGCGTGAGGACGTAGATGCGTCCGTCGGGAGCCAGGGCGAGATCGTGATGCACCTGATCCTCGTAGACCCATAGCAATCGGGAGTCGCGGTCGAGCATGAGCAGCCCCAGGCCCGAGAAGATCGCCAGCAGATCCCCATTCTCGAGCAGATACGCGCGTCGCCAGTAGGTGGCCGACTGATCACGGCGCAGATTCCCGAAATCCCGCTCGGGCCAGATGCGCGCGGCGGGATAGCGCCAGGTGTGGATCCGCCGGCCGGCCATGTCGATCAGGTGGGCTTCCGGTCCGTGCCCGGAGACGTACAGATTCAGTCCGTTGCAGGCCGCGGCGGAGTCGTAGCGCGTGACGCTCCGTGCCCTGGGGGCGGGACGACTGCCCGAGAGATAGGCGATCGACTCGAGA
>WJJG01000155.1 GCA_014729815.1 Candidatus Eiseniibacteriota bacterium | reverse complement strand
TCCTCTACCGCTGGCAAGGGGGCGCCGGCTATCCGTTGGACGATAGCTGGATCCATCTCTCCTTCGCGCGCAACCTGGCCGCCGGCGAAGGCTTCGGCGTCAACTCCGGGCAGACGAGCACCGGTTCGACCTCACCGCTTTGGGCCCTTCTGCTGTCGGTGGGATTCCTCTTCGGCGCCGGGCATGCCGTTTGGCCCTGGCTGCTGGGTGCGGCGACCTTGGCCTGCGCGGGCTGGGCCTCGGCGGCCGCCATCGCCGCGCTGACCACTCGTTGGCGCGCGGATGGAGACGCTCTGGCGGACCCTGCGGCGCGATGGCTGCCCTTCCTGGGCGGGCTGATGGTGGTGAGCGGTACGGGATTGGTGTGGAGTGCTGCGGGAGCCATGGAGACGCCGCTCTTCGCGGCGCTGTTCATGTCGGCCTGGGCGCTGCAGGTGCGCTCACGCAGTACGCACCCCCCCGGCCTTGCGGGCTGGTGGGGCGTTCCGGCCGGCCTCGCCGCCCTGGCGCGACCGGAGGGACTGCTCCTCTTGCCGCTGTTGGCGCTATTCTCGCCGCGGCGATCGGCGCTGCGCAATCTGCTCGTCGGGCTTCTGCTCGCAGCCCCATATGCGATCTACTGCCTGGTGGTCTCCGGGCGTCCGCTGACGGCTACCTTCTACGCCAAGACGACACACGCGATCGCCGGGCTGCCGGACCCGTCGTATCTCGTCTCTGCAGGGCAGCTCCTCTGGCGCCTGATGCCCGGAGCGATCCTGCTCTTGCTGCTGGGTGTCACGGGTCTGCTCCTGAGCTGGCGTGCGCATCGCTCCGCCCAACGGCGCGGCCGATCCCGCGACCTGCTCTTCTCCCTGCTGCCCGGACTGCTCTTTGCTCTCCTGCTGCCCCTCTCCTACGCCGCCATGGGTCGCACGTTCCTCTTCGCCGGCGGCGCCGGGAACTTCGGGCGCTACCTCTACCCGCTGGCGCCTGTGCTGGTGGCGGTCGGGATCAGCACGCTCCTGCTCGGCGCGCGAGGGCTCGGTCCCGCCGCGCGCGCCGGGACGCGCCCGGCGGATGCACGACGCCCGGCCGTCTCCGTCGCCTTACTCGTCGTGGTGGGCGTTCTGATCTGGAATCTGGCTGCGTCGATCTCGCACGCCGGATTCTTCGCACACAACGTACGCGACATCAACGCCATGCAGGTGGAGATGGCGCAGCGGCTCGAGCGCCATCTGCCTTCCGGCAGCCGCGTTGCCGCGAATGACGTCGGGGCGCTGGCCTACTTCACCGACCTGTTTGTGTTGGACCTGGTAGGCATCGTCAGTCCCGAGGTTCAGAAGGTGCTCTTCCCGATCCGAGGTCGCGGTCGTCGCGCGCGGCACCAGGCGCTGCTCGATCTGCTCGTGACGACTCGACCGCAGGCCATCGTGGTCTTCCCGGACTGGTATCGCGAGATCCTGGAGACGCTGCGGCCAGGGCTCACGCGGATCGAAGAGATTCGTGTGCCGGACAACATCACTGCTGGGCGTGATCGGCTGAGCGCCTTTCGCATCGAGTGGGCGGCCGTGCTGGCGGCTGCCGACGAGCATCAGACACCGTAGGCACGGGGCGGGCGCCGCCGGGTGCTGTCCGGGCCGGTGGCTTCCGACGGGCGGAGGCGCCAACAGCCATGATCCGATTCTCGCGCGATGCCGACGTTCTGACCGTGCTGCGGCTGCATGTGCCGCGGGCGCCCGGTGTCTATCTGCTCTGTGGCGAGCGGGGCGAGATCCTCTACGTGGGCATGTCGGCCGATCTGCGGCAGCGGCTCAGCAATCATCTAGGACAGGATCTGCACACGGATCACCCGCGGCATGCGCGCCTGATCCATGCCGTACGCGGCGTCGACTACCGCACCATCGATTCGGAACTCCTGGCGCTGCTGCTCGAGGACGAGCTGATCAAGCGCAACCGCCCGCCCTTCAACGTTCGGCAGAACGAGTTCCTCGAGCAGCAGCTCCTGGAGCTGACATCTGAGACGTATCCGCGCCTGCGGATGATCGACGCCGGGATTGAACCCGATGGCCGCCGCTTCGGTCCATTCCGAGATCGCTATCTGGCAAGTGGCCTCTTGCGGCTCATCCACGAGCGTGTCGGTTTGCGTTCCTGCCGAGATCGACACCCCAGTGCGCGCTGCCTCGCGTACGATCTCGGCCACTGCTGCGGGCCCTGCCGAGGCAGAGCAACGCCGAAGGCCTACGGCCAACGCGTCAGGCGTGCGGCAGCGTTCCTCGAGGGCGATGTTTCGGATGTGGTCGAGGAGTTGCGCCGCTCGATGGAACGTGCGGGGAAGCGACTCGCATTCGAACGCGCCGAGCAGCGGAAGACACAGATTGCGTTCTGCCAGCGCTTCGGAGATCAGCGGCGGTTTCTGCGCGCCTTCCGCGAGCAGCGATTGGTGATCGAAGAAGACGGCCCGCCGCCGCGCGTCCACGTCTTCGTCCGGGGAAGTCGGGTGGACGGGGAAACCGACGGCTCGCCGGCCACGCGCCCGGCGCCCGGATGCAGCCGGACGGCGCGAGATGGCGCGGTGGACCCGCGCTTTCTGCTCGATCGGGCGATGCTCATCCGCTCCTGGTTGCAGCGCAACGCGCAGACCAGCCGGCACTGGTTCAGCGATCGGTGAGTAGCGATACCCGGCCCGTCCGGATTCAGGATGCAGGCACCGGTCGAGAGGGATGCGGAAGCGCCTCGCGTGCGACACATCGCATGCGCGCAGCCACCAAGGTCCGGCTCGCGTGGTGCCGGCAAGTGCAGATGACTGGCAAGAACGCGGAGTCGACTCGTCTTGTACATTGAACTGCGTGTCGCTAGCCTCACGCCAGGATGCGAGACTTCCTCCGCGCGATGGTGCCCCAGCGGGCCATGCGGGTCCGGCGCGCCTGGACCCGAGGCGGCGCCTTCCTCTACGGCCGGGCGGCGATTCCAGGATTGCTCCTCATGGCGACCCTGCAGGGTGCTGGTTTGGCTGCCGATGCCCAGTCGCTGAACCTGCGATTCGCGATGCAGCGGCCGCACGACGACGGCGCGTGGCGGTTCCATGGGGGCCGCAGCACGGACCTGAGGGCCGCATTTGCCGACCCCGAGCTCTCTCAGGATCTGGTCGAGCGGCTGGGCGGCCCCTTCTGGCTCGCCGGGGAATCGTCTGCATTCGAGATGCGCCCTGAGTTCGGTGTCGGTCTGGGGTACGGATCGCCGCTGGATCGTGCATGGCGAGCGGAGGTCGGGGTGGGATTGCTGCGCGGAGAGGCCCGGGGGCGGTTCCCGATCGGTGCCGAAGCCGAGGCCGATCCGATTGCGCGCGAAGGGACACTGGAGACGGACTTCACACGCGTGGCGATCGAAGGGCTGCTGATCCGACAGTTCCATTGGGGAAGGAGCCGCCCCTTCGGCGGCGCGGGCCTGGAGTACGCCTATGTGACGCCCGATGAGACGCAGGCGCGGCTCGCGGGTCGCCAGTTCTCGATCGGTTCGGCGGAGGCATTCCACGGGCTCTCCGCGAGGGCGGTCGCTGGCCTGCGCTTCCACATCCGCGGACGGGGCATCCTCGAGGCGGCTGTGACACTGGACGCGATGACCGCGGATTCCGATGCGGGCGGCAATGCCCTCCGCTGGGTGCCCGGCATCAGACTTGCCATCGCGCTTCCTCTGGGTGGCGGGACGGTGGCGGACGGGGCCATGGCGTCGGATCCCGCGTGGCGTCCGCGTGTCGGGGAAGCGCTCCACTTCGAGATCGAACTCGAGAACCCGACTCCCCGGCCCTGGGTCACCACGCTCTACGATCCCGTCCCGCTCGGTTGCCGGCGGTTGATTCTGCCCTCGATCGAGATCCGCGGCGCACCCTCACATCCGCGCAACGCGTCCACCGAGACGATGGGGCTCCTGCTCGAGCAGCTCGTCGTACCGCCACACGGCCGGCTGCTCGTGCGGCTCGCCTACGAGGTGGCCGCCCATGCCACCGATGGTGCGCAGATCGTCAACGATCTCTATGCCTCCGGTCAGTTGGTGGACCGGGCGGCGACGCCTGCCATTGAAGCCGGAGGCGGTGGCGCAGCGGGAAGACGCGTCAGCAAGCGGTATCGCGGCCGTGAGACAGTGGCGCACGCGCGCAGGCCGGCGGACTCGGAGCCGACGGAGGCGCAGCCTCCTGCGCGGCCCCCACCCGAGCTGCCGCCTGGAGAGCCAGGCGAGCCACCGCCGGAGACGCCGCCGAGGGAGCCTCCGCCCGAGAAGCCGCCGGGGGTGCCCCCACCGGAGGGAGCGTGTGATTGCTGCTGCCATGCGCTGCGCCTATGGGACGCCGGCGATCCGATCCAGGTGGAGATCATCAGCCCCATCGAGGAGCGGGCGATTCCGGTCGCCCTGGGTGAGACCTTGGCGTTCGCGGTGGACGCCGTGGATCGCGATCGCATGCAGTTGCGCTGCCTCAAGGAAGCGTGCGGCAAGCAGGCTTGTCCGGAGTGCGCCGCGCAGCGCATGGTGACCCTTCCCGGGCGCGTGGGATTCGCGTGGGAGCTGGTCAGCGGCGCAGGCGCGCTGCGCACCCGCCCGCCTCTGGGGCATCGGCACTCGGCGCGCGAGCGAGGGCCGGCGGCGCTCTACGAGGCGCCGACGGGCATGCCCGCCGATCCGACGGTGGTGATCCGCCTCACCGTCGATGACGATTGGGAGTACCTGGCGGGCATCGACGATCGGCCGCAGGAGCGCACGTTTCTGCTGCGACTCGTCTCCCCATCTCCGCAAGAGGACCGCGGCACGAGCGGCGCCGGCGAGCCCTCCGGCGCTGGGATTCCCCCGGGCGCCGGGGCCCGCGGCTCGCTGACGCCCGCCTCCCCGCCCGCCGCGGATGGCGGTCTCTGTGACTGCCAGCCTTCGCTGGACTGGCAGCCCGGCAGTCCGTTCTTCGTGTCTCCGGCCGCTCCCGAGACGCTGGTCGTTTGCGCCGGACACCATCTGCTTCTCGAGCGCGAAGCGTTCGATCGCGATCGACTCGTGCATCGCTGCATCGCGCCCGACTGCGTGTCGCCGCCGGCGCCGCTGCCGCTCAACGATCGGATGCGCTACCGCTGGCGTGCGACCCGGGGGCGGATCCTCGGCTCCGCGCGTCGTGTGGTGTATCGGGCTCCCGAGATGGCCGGCTTCGTGCGTGTCGAGACGCAGATCGACGATAGCGGGCTCCATCCCGGAGCTGCCGATGAGCCGGAGCGGGACGCCGCGCCCTTGACCGTCGAGATCTTTCGCATCGCCCGGCTCGAGTTGCTCGAGCCGTTTGCTCCCGCACGGGACAACCGCTTCCTCTATCAGCTGCGCATCGAGCCCGCCGGTGCGGTTCGCGCGGAGATCCGCAATCGATTTGGAGATGTAGAGCGCCACCTCGATCATCTGCCCGTGCGTGCGAATGATACGGACGGGACGATCCGGATCCGTTGGGATGGGCTGACCGATTCCGGTGCGAAGTTCCATCCGGCCCATGCGCCACTGACCCTGCATCTCTACGCCACGAAGCGCGGCACGACCTGCCATCGCGCGCTGCCGCTCGACTACCGCTTGCCATGGGAGGGGAGTCACCCGGACTCTGTGCGATCGATAGATGCCGAGGCGCCCGACAGCCTCCCCCCGGAGGGATGCGGCAGCATCGCCGGGCGCATCGTGGCGCGGGGACGCTTCCATGCGGGTCGCCTCATCGCCTACATCGATGGCGAGAACTGCCACCCGTGCGGGATCTCCCGGGCCCTTCGCGAGCCGGTTGTCGCGCTGGGGGGGGCGGAGAAGGTGGGGGGGTTCGATCCCTCAACGATCCACCTGACGCTGGGGGAGACGGCGATCTTCCGCAACGCCGAGACGTTGGAGATCTCTCACCAGCCCTACATCCTCCCGGGCTTGACCCAGCGGGGGCCTGCGCACGAGATGGGATTGCTGGCACCCGGCGAACGCGCCAAGTTCCGTCCGGCCGAGCCCGGGCAGTACACGGCCCACTGCGAGTGGCACCGCCGCGAGGACGCGCGGCTGTTCGTGCTGCCCAATCGCTGCTACGCGATCGCCGACTCGGACGGCAACTACCGCATCGACAACGTCCCAGCGGGCACTTACCGGTTGCGCACGATGCACTCGCCGCCGCGCGGACACGAGGCCGACGCGCGCGTCACCGTGCGTGCGGGGGAGACCACCCGAGAAGACCTGAAGATCTCCGCCGCGCGGAGCGACTGATCCCCGCGCGCCGCGGCACGCGCGATTCGGGCTTCCTGCATTCGCTCGCACGGCAGCGCCTTCCACCAGACGAGACTGCCCCCAGGGCAGGGGCCCCCACGGGAGGCCAATCGCCCGCGTCGCAGCCGCTCCACGGCCCACGCAGGCGAATCCTGGCGTCTCCGACTGCAGCGTGCGAAAAGCGATGCGTGGTTACGCGAAGGTCCATGGGAGGTGCTGGGCGCACCCCGCAATCTCTGGCGGGGATGAGCCAATTGCGCTAGGCTAGCGCCCCGACGTCTTGGGAGACCGGGTTCGGCCCGCAGCGAAAGGAGGCCTTTGTGCAGGTGCTTGCTTCGAACGGATCGGCAGTTCGCTGGGGTGAGGAGTTCGTCGGCTAGCGTCAGGGAACGCAGCAGAATCTTCCGCGGTTCTCTCCGCCACGCCCTCCAGGCTCCTTCCTCGTTCCGTTGTCGCCCGGGCGACTACCGGAGCTATCGGACGCACATCGATCGACCAGATGCCGCGCCACGGACCACGCCGCCCTGGCAGTGCCGCTGGATGGCCGGACTGCGCGACGGCGCGAGGGCCAGGCGTGCGCAGCGACCGACCGCGGGAGACGGACAAGAGGTGAACGAGATGGATTTGCATAGGCTCGGATGGAATCGATCCTGGGCCCAGAAGCTGAAAGACCTACAGGATGAAGGCCTCTCCCCGGCGCGCGTCGCGCGCGCCGATCGAGGCCTGTATCAACTGCTCTCCGCGTCCGGTGCGGTGCGCGCCCGGTTGTCAGGCCGGCTTCGCCACCATGCCTCGAGCGCCGGCGAGTTCCCAACGACGGGGGATTGGGTCGCCGTGCGGAGTCTCGGGCAAGCCGAAGGCGCGGGGAGCCAAGTCATGATCCACGCCCTCCTGCCGCGCCAGAGCGCCTTTCGTCGCCAGGCGGTGATCGCGGGGGGCCGCACGCAAGAACAGACCGTGGCGGCCAATGTCGACGTCGCCTTCCTCGTCTCCGGGCTGGACATCGAATTCAACGTGCGCCGCATCGAACGCTACGTCTCGATCGCCTGGGACAGCGGTGCGTTTCCGGTTCTCTTGCTCAACAAGAGCGATCTCGCGGACAACCCGACCGACAGGCTGCGCGAGACGGCGCGTGCGGTCGCCCCCGCGCCGGTCCATGCGATCAGCGCGCTGCGCGAGGCAGGTCTCGAGCAAGTGCGCGCCTATCTCGAGGCGGGCAAGACCTACGGATTCCTCGGTTCGTCCGGTGTGGGCAAGTCCAGCATCATCAATGCGCTGCTGGGCGAGGAGCGCCAGGCGGTCTCCGGCATCAGCCATGCCAGCGGCAAGGGGCGCCACACGACCACCCGCCGCGAGCTGATCCTGCTTCCCGGAGGGGCGATCGTGCTCGACACGCCGGGCATGAAGGTCATCGGCGCCTGGTCGGACGAAGAGGGGGTGGGGCGGACCTTCTCCGAGATCGAGGAGTTGGCCAGCCGGTGCCGCTTCCGCGATTGCCGGCACGCGTCCGAACCGGGCTGCGCCGTGCGCGCGGCGATCGAGGCCGGAGAGCTGGATCCGGCGCGCTTGCGGAGCTTCCGGCGGCTGAGCCAGGAGGCCGCGTCGATCGAGCAGCGAAAGAAGGAGCTGGCCCGTCTGCGGCGCCTCGCGCATCGAGACCGGATCGTGAAGGGTAGCGCGTCCGCGGGATCCCAGCGACGGGGGCGGCGACAGCGCCGCCGCGGCGGGCGGTCCGCAGGCCGGCACGGCCTAGACGCCGATGTCTGATCGGCGCCGCCAGCGGGCCTCGGCGATGGCGGCGTAGAGCAGCGGAACGACGAAGAGGGTGATCACGGCGATCGCCATCCCTCCGAAGGTGGGGATCGCCATCGGCACCATCACGTCCGCGCCGCGGCCGCTGGAGGTGAGCACCGGCAGCAGGGCCAGCAGGGTCGTGGCGCTGGTCATCAACGCCGGGCGCACGCGCCGGCGGCCGGCTTCCAGCGTGGCCGTGCGGATCTCGGCCACCGAACGGGGCTGCCGGTCGGCGAACGCCTGCTTGAGGTAGGTGGCAATCAGCACACCATCATCGGTGGCGATGCCGAAGAGCGCCAGGAAGCCGACCCACACCGCCACGCTGAGATTCACCGGGTGCACCTGGAAGACCTCGCGCAGCGACAGGCCGTAGACATCGACGTCCAGGAACCAGGGCTGTCCGTAGAGCCAGATCATCAGGAAGCCGCCCGACCAGGCCACGAACACGCCCGAGAAGACCAGCAGGCTCGTCGAGATCGACTGGAACTGGAAGTAGAGGATCAGAAAGATGATCAGGAGCGCCAGCGGGAGGATCACGGTCAGCTTCTTCTGCGCGCGCACTTGGTTTTCGTAGCTGCCGGCGAAGCGGTAGCTGACGCCGGAGGGGAGCGTGATCTCGCCGGAGCCGATCTTGCGTGCGAGGTGCGCGCGGGCCTGCTCGACGACGTCGACCTCGGCCCAGCCGGGACGTCCATCGAAAAGCACGTAGCCGACCAGGAACGTATCCTCGCTCTTGATCGTCTGCGGGCCGCGCACGTAGCGGATCTCGGCGAGTTGCGCGAGCGGGATTTGGGCGCCGCCCGGCGCGGCGACGAGGATCCGTCCCAACGATTCGATTTCGTCGCGCAGCTCGCGCATGTAACGCACGCGCACCGCATATCGCTCGCGACCCTCCACCGTCATGGTCACGGACTTGCCGCCGATGGCCACCTCGATCACGTCCTGCACGCCCTGAAGTTGGATTCCGTAGCGGGCGATTTCCTGGCGATCGGGCACGATCTCGATGTAGGGCTTGCCTACGATCCGATCGGCGAAGACCGAGGCCGGGACGACGGCGGGCACCTCGCGCAATGCCTGCTCGATGGCGATGCCCAGGCGCTCGATCGTCTCGAGATCCGGTCCCTTGATCTTGATGCCCATCGGCGCGCGCATCCCACTCTGCAGCATCACGAGGCGCGTGGAGATCGGCTGCAGCTTGGGTGCCGAGGTGGTGCCGGGGATCTGGGCGGCCGTCCGGATCGCATCCCAGATGTCGTCCGGATCGCGCACGCCCGCCCAGGCCGCGCGACCGGGATTGAGGTCGGGATCGAGAGGCGGGCGCCAGATGCGGAAGGGGCGCCCGCGAGGATCGGGGATCAGGGCACCTTCCTCATCCCGCAGAAAGGCGCCGGCTGTGTGATACGGCTCGCCGTCCGGCGCGGGCAGCGGCTCTCCCGAAGCGTCGCGCGCCAGATCGGTACTGTCCGGATCGTAGCGAAACCGAAGGCGGCGACCCGAGGCATCCACGAGGTACTCGGGATGGTAGGTGATCAAGGTCTCGATCATCGAGATCGGCGCCGGGTCGAGCGGCGTCTCCGCGCGCCCGATCTTGCCCACGGCATCCTCCACCTCGGGAATGCGTGCCAGGGCCATGTCCTGCTTCTGGAGCACATCGAGCGCTTCCCCGATCGAGGCGTGCGGCATCGTGGTGGGCATGTAGAGGAACGCCCCTTCATCGAGCGGCGGCATGAACTCGCGGCCCAGCCCCGGGAAGGTGTGGGCGAAGTCGGAGACCGGACCCCAACGCTTCACCGGCGCAGGAAGCCAGCCGAAGAGCGGACCGAAGCCCTGCCAGATCAAGACCCCCAGCAGCACCAGCAACAGAGGCAGCCAGAGAAAGGCGAGCTTGCGCGCGAGGAAGCAGGCGAGCAGCCGCGGGTAGACGCGCTGGAAGAAATGGAAGAAGAGCAGCAGCACCGCGATCCCGCCCCCTACGAAGAGGACGTTGCGCGCCAGCCCGCGCTCGGGGCCCAATGGCAGCCAGTAGTCGGCGAGCAGGACCCCCACGCCGAGCGCCGCCAGCCACGGCAGCAGGCGCGCGGCGTAGGGTCGCCAACCGAGCGGGAGTCCGCGCAACAGGATGCTGCGTGGGCGCCCGGCCGGCGGCCGAGGCGCGGCGTGGCCCACCCGCGGGCCGGTGCGCCGAAAGAGCAGATGGCTGAGCGGCGGGATCAGCAGGAGCGCGACCAGCAGCGAGGCCAAGAGCGCGAAGGTCTTGGTGAATGCCAGGGGGCGAAACAGCTTGCCCTCGGCGGCGACCATCGTGAAAACGGGCAGGAAGCTGACGATCGTCGTGGCCACGGCCGTCAGCACCGCCCCGCCAACCTCCCGCGAGGCGCGCAGGATCACCGCGCGTCGATCCTCGGCCGGCCCGGCTTCGCGCAGTCGGCGCAGGATGTTCTCGGAGATGATGATCCCCATGTCGACCATCGTCCCGATCGCGATCGCAATGCCCGAGAGGGCCACGATGTTGGCATCCACGCCGAAGAGCTTCATGGCCACGAAGCAGAGCAGCACGGCCAGGGGCAGCAGACCTGAGATCAACAGTGAACTGCCGAAGTGCAGGACCATGATCAGGACCACGATGATCGTGATCAGGATTTCCTGGGAGAGGGCCGTGCGCAATGTGTCCAGCGTCTCATGGATCAGATCGGTGCGATCGTAGAAAGGCACGATCGTTACCTGGCTCTCGGTGCCATCGGCCAATCGCTTGCGCGGCAGACCCGGGGAAATCTCGGCGATCTTCTCGCGCACGTTTTGGATCGTCTCGAGCGGGTTGGCGCCGTGGCGCACGACCACCACGCCACCGACCACCTCGGCCCCCCCGCGATCCAGCGCGCCCCGGCGCAGAGCCGGCCCGCGCGAGACGTGTGCGACGTTGCGCACGTAGATCGGGACGTTGTCGCGCACGGAGATCACGGCGTTCTCGATGTCGCTGAGCTGCTTGACGAAGCCCACGCCGCGGATCACGTATTCCGCGCGATTGACCTCGATCGTCCGCGCGCCCACATCCACGTTCGACCTGCGGACCGCGTCGAAGACCTCATGCAACCCCACGCCGTAGGCCCGCAGGGCATCCGGGTCGACGTCGACCTGATACTCGCGCACGAATCCGCCCACCGAGGCGACCTCGCTGACGCCCTCGGCCGAGAGCAGGGCATAGCGCACGTGCCAGTCCTGAATCGAGCGCAACTCCGCCAGATCCCATCCGCCACTGGGGCGCCCGCGCGCGTCGCGGCCCTCCAGCGTGTACCAGAAGACCTGTCCGAGAGCGGTGGCATCGGGGCCCAGGCGCGGATGCACGTCTGCCGGCAGCGCACCGGACGGCAGACTGCTGAGGCGCTCCAGAATCCGCGAGCGCGACCAGTAGAAGTCGATCTCGTCACGAAAGATGACGTAGATCGTCGAGAAGCCGAACACCGAGAAGCTGCGTACGGTGCGTACGCCGGGGATGCCGAGCAGCGCGGTGGTGAGCGGGTAGGTGATCTGATCCTCGATGTCCTGCGGCGAGCGGCCCGGCCACTCCGTGAAGACGATCTGCTGGTTCTCACCAATGTCCGGAATCGCGTCCACCGGCACCGGGTCGCGTTCGAGCCCGAGGATCTCCCAATCGAAGGGAGCCACCAGCAGGCCCCAGCCGATCGCCACGAGCGCCAGCAGAAAGACCACGAGCTTCCGCTCGATCGTGAACCGCAGCAGCGCGCCCAGCCAGCCGCCCGGCGTAGGGGTCAACACGACATCACCTCGCCTCGGAATCGCCGGCGGGTGGGGCTTCCGAGAGCACGCCGGTCTGCGTGCCGCAGCGGTACATGATCGAACCGTAGTAGGGGTTCTCGACCCCGGTGTGATCCTGCAGCCAGTCGGCCCCGCGACCATCGAACGCCATCGGGCAGTGGAAGCGCAGGACCGCGGAGCCCATCGAGCTGCCCAACCGCTCGGTGATCGCGATCATGGCGGCCGAGAGGGAATCGAACTGCTCACGCGCCCGCTGTAGCGAGGCGGCGGCGGCGACACCCCCGGCGGCCTCATGGACCCCGCCGGTCGCGCGGGTCCAGATGGCGCGCGCCGGAGCCCCCAATCCGCTGGCATCCGTCTCGCGCAAGGCGGCGGAGAGTCGCTGCGCGGCCCTCCGCGCGGGGGCCAGGGAATCCGAGCTCAGCGCGTGGTGGATCGCGAAGTAGTGCTCGAGCAGCCGCGCCAGATCGCGTCCGAAGGCCGCCGGAACCACGTAGCGCTCGCGCCCGGCGGTCGTCTCCGAGTGATCGTGAGCCGTCCCGGCGCCCTTCACGGGGGGGACCGAGGCATGCCTGTCCGCGGGTCCGTGCGCGTGCGGCTGGCCGTGACCAGGCCCCGTCGGCGCAGTCTCTTCGGAGGGACTCATCATGCTGGGCCCGGCCAGGATCTGCACGGCGCTGTCGATCTTGAAGGCGCCGTTGACCACCACCCGCTCTCCCGCGGCCAGGCCCGCTCGGACGATGTAGGCATCGCCCGCTCGCGGACCGAGTCGGACCACACGCGCCGCGTAGCGGCCCGGGGCGCCCGGGAGCGCCACATAGACGACCGCCCGCTCGCCGGTGATCAGCGGCGCCGAGGCGGGGATCACCAGCGGCGCTTCCGCGTTGCCGACGCCCGCGCTGACGTAGCCCAGTGACTCGCTCCGCGCGAGCGGCATCCCGCAGATCGAGCAGTCTCCAGCGCTTTCGGAGATCTCCTCGGGATGCATCGGACAGATCCATCTGCCAACCAGGTCCGGCTCGATCACCCGGCCGCCCGATGCCAGGCGGCTGTGCACCGCCGCCCGGGCGAACATCTCCGGCTTCAAGCGCCCATCCTCGTTGGGGACATTCACGCGCACCTTCACGGTGCGCGTGTGCGGGTCGAGAACCGGGTCGATGAAGGCGATCCATCCCGAAAACGTCTCGCCGGGGTAGGCGGCCACCTCGAAGTCGACGTCCTGTCCGTAGCGCAGCCAAGCCAGTTCGGATTCGTAGGCCTCCAGACGCAGCCAGAGCTGAGTGAGATCCGCGATCGTGTAGATCCGCGTTCCGGTCTCGACGTACATGCCTTCGACGGCGTGCTTCTCGATGACGATTCCGGAAAGCGGGGCGTAGATTGTCAGATGATCGGACACGGTGCCCCGCGTCTCGATCTCGGTGATCTGCTCGGAAGTCAGCCCCCACAGCCGCAGCTTCTCGCGCGCCGCCTCCAGAAGCGACCGGGCCGCGGCACTCCCCGGGTTGCCCGTGGCGGTCGATGTCCGGCCTCCCGCGCGTGCATCGCGCGCCGCCTGGATCAGTTCCTCCTGTGCCGAGAGCAGCTCGGGACTGTAGAGGCTGACAAGGTGATCTCCCTTGCGCACCGGCACACCCGTGTAGTCTACGAAGAGACGATCCAAGCGGCCCGGCACGCGCGTGGTGATGTAGGAGAGGCGGGTCTCATCGAAGTCGATCGTGCCCGCCAGACGGATTTCGTGCTCGACGAAGCGTCGCTCGACAGGCGCCACTGCGACCGCTGCCAGGCGGCGGGCATCTTCCGAAAGCGTCAGATCGGCGGCCCCGGACGCTGTGCCCTGGGGTTCGGCGACCGGAATCAGATCCATCCCGCAGATGGGGCAGCGCCCCGGCTCGGGTTGGCGAATCTGCGGATGCATCGAGCAGGTCCAAACCTCGGGCACCGTCTCGGCGGCCCGCGCGTCGTCTGCCGTGGCGGGCGGGCGGCCGCCGCCGCCCGGCGATGGGTCGCCGCCGCGCAGCAGGTAGCCGAGTAGGAACGCCGCCAGCAGCGAGACGATTCCCAGGAT
>WJJG01000154.1 GCA_014729815.1 Candidatus Eiseniibacteriota bacterium | reverse complement strand
CTGCAGGTGAATCACATCATCGTCTGCGGACACACCGACTGCGGCGGGATCCGGGCGCTGGCGACGGGGATCGATGCGGGACGCGAGCCGCACATCGCCGAGTGGCTGGCGCAGGTGCGACCGATCTGGGAGGCGACCGGCACCGAAGAGCTGACGCCGGATGCACGTCACCTGGAAGTCGTGCGACGCAGCGCGCTCCAGCAGCGCGAGAACCTGCACAGCTATCCGGTGGTGGCCGCGGCGCTCGAGGCGGGCGTGCTGGAGCTACACGCTTGGCTCCTCGATCTGCAGAACGGGGAGCTGCAGGCCTATGACGACGGCAGCCAGGGCTGGACGGCACTCCAGTAGGGGGGCGGCGTGAAACCGTTCGATGGGCACATCACCTTCTGCTACACACCCGACCTCGAGGCCGCCGCGCGCTTCTACGGCGAGGGGCTGCAGTTGCCCTTGGTCCTCGACCAGGGGCAGTGTCGCATCTATCGCGCGGCGGAGGGCGCCTATGTCGGCTTCTGTCGTCGCCCGGATGCCGGCGCGCCCCAAGGGGTGATCCTGACGTTCGTGACCGAGGATGTGGATCGATGGTGCGAGCGGTTGCGCGGCTTCGGCGCGCAGATCGAGAAGGCGCCCGCGCGGAATCCCGAATACCGGATCTATCACTGCTTCCTGCGCGATCCGAGCGGCTACTTGGTGGAGATCCAGCGCTTCGACGATCCGCACTGGGCGGAGTTCGGCGCGTAGCGGTCGGCGGCGGCGGAGGCGAACGGGCACGGCATTGGCGGGCGCGGACGAGCAACGGAGGCGAACAGGCTCGCCGGGAGGAGGGAGACGATGAGATCGCGGAAGGGCGTCACCGTGCGCTCGAGCGAACGGTCCGCGGGCGGCGCGAGGAAACGTCGCGGGCGCCGACTGGCCGGCGTGGCGCGGGGTCTGCTCCTGTTGGCGGCCTGCCTGCAGTTCGGCTGCGCGACGGTCGGCCGGGAGTTCCCCGTCGAGCGGGTGGGAGAGATCCGCATCGGCGAGACCACGCAGGAGCAAGTCTACGAGGTGTTCGGCTCGCCCTGGCGCGTGGGCCTCGAGGACGGCCTGCGCACCTGGACCTACGGGCGCTATCGCTACCGGCTCTTCGGCGAGGCCCGGACCGAGGATCTGGTGATTCGTTTCGACGATCAGGGCCTGGTCACGTCCTATACGTTCAACACCACCGAACACGGCGAGTAGCGCACGGACGATGCGTGCTACAGCACGAGGCAGGACGCCTCTGGGACGAGCGCTGCGGGCACGGCCAGTCGGTGCGACGAGGGGGCGCGATCGACAAGACCTGCTCCGGCTTGCATTTCACACGCCGCCAGCAGGGTGCGCGGAATGGGAGGAAGACGTGAGAATCGTTCGTTTCAGCGCTGCGGAACGCTACGAACCGGAACCCGGCTGGACGCGCAGCAGCCTGTGCAACGAGCCGGATCTATCGGTCGAACATTTCATCAAGCCCCCGGGGCACGCCTCGCCCCGCCACGAGCATCCGCAGGCGCAGCTGCTCGTGGTGCTCGACGGCAGCCTGATCGTCGAGACGGACGAAGAGCAGACGGAGCTGCAGCCGGGGGATGCGGCCTACTTCCCCGGCGGTGAACCACACCGCGTGCGCAACGACGGAGACACGGGGGCCACGGGGCTGGACATCTTCGGGCCGGGGAGATCCTTCGACTTCTGGCGTCGCCGTGAGGGCGGTGCGCGCAAGGAAGCCTAGATGGCGCGCCGCGGGAAGGGCGATACCTCCGGGCTATACGGACGGATCTACGACTACGTGCGGCGTGTGCCGCCCGGACGCGTGGTGACCTACGGGCAGGTCGCCGCGGCGGTGGGAGGCTGTACGGCGCGGACGGTCGGCTACGCCATGGCGGCGACCCCGTTCTGGGAAGAGGTGCCCTGGCAGCGCGTGGTCAACAGCCGCGGCGAGGTCAGCGCGCGCCGACATGGCGACGGCGACCGCCAACAACAGCGACTGCTCGAGTCGGAAGGCGTGGTCTTCGACGCGCGCGGAGGCATCGATCTGAGGCGCTACCGCTGGGAGGAGCCGGACGGGTGATTCGGTACTATCTCGCAGCATCCCGCTTCGGACCCTTTGCCCTGCTCTTCGAGGACGGGGACCAGGTCGTTCGCATCCGCCGCGTACTCCTCTCGCGACCCGGGCACAGCGCGCGGGCCGCGTTGCGCGAAGCGGCGATTCGGCCTGCTCCGCGCCCGCCGGGGGCGGTGCGCGATCTCACGGAGCGGATCGCGACCTTCCTGGATGGGGAGGTGCGGCGCTTCGATCTCCGCGTGGTCGCGCTCGCGCGATGCCGCGGCTTCCAGCAGCGAGTGCTGCGGGCCGAGCACACGATCCCCCGCGGCCGGGTGAGCAGCTACGGACGCTTGGCCGTGGCGGTCGGGCGCCCGGGCGCCGCCCGGGCGGTCGGTCGCGCGTTGGCGCGCAACCCGTTCCCGATCGTGATTCCCTGTCACCGCGCGCTCCGCGCCGACCGCGGCCTCGGGGGATACCAGGGCGGAGCGCGCATGAAGCGTCGCCTGCTCGAGGCCGAGGGGATCGATTTCGATGCGCGGGGGCGAGCGGTCATCGACCGCTGGTACGATCCGTCTCGCTGAGGACGGTCCGGCTTCGTGCAAGACGACGGCGGGAAGGGAGCGCAGATGCCGGCCAATGTCGAGATCAAGGCGCACCTGCGCGATCCGGATGCCGTGCGCGCGCGGGCGGCCGCGCTCAGCGACGCGCCGGTGAGGCGGATCGTCCAGACCGACACCTTCTTCCCCACGGCCCAGGGGCGCCTGAAGCTGCGCGAGGAAGAGGGGCGCGGGGGCGAGCTGATCTACTACGAGCGCGCGGATGCGCGCGAGGCGAAACTCTCGCGCTACGAAGTGCATCCGATCCGTGGAACGCTGCCCGGGAAGCTCCGCAAGGGCCTGGCCACGGTCCTGGGCGTGCGGGGTGTCGTACGCAAGCGGCGTGAACTCTACCAAGTGGGACGTACGCGGATCCACATCGATGCGGTCGAAGGCCTGGGCGACTTCCTCGAGCTGGAGGTGCAGGTGGACGAGGACGCCTCGCCGGCGGTCGGGCGGCAGATCGCCGCCAGGCTGATGGCCGAGCTCGGCGTCGAGGAGGCGGACTTGGTGGCGGGCGCCTATCTCGATCTCCTGACGGATGCCTGAGCTCCTGACGCGGGGCGAATCCCGCCTTCGAGAGCCGCGCCCGGTGGGCTATGGTGGGGCCACCAAGATCGGATCTGACGGCGCCGGCGCGACGGACGATGGGCGGGGCGACCGGCGCGACGGGTCGTCTCGCGGAGCGAGGCCGAGAGGGTGGAATACGAGCCGATCGCTTTCATCGGTGAGGAGATCGCGGTGGAGTTCGTCGCGTCGCCGGCGCTCGCGAAGAAGCCGGGATGCCCGGATGCGATGCTCTGGCGCGAAACGCGGCACGCCATCGTCGCGCGCCTGGCCGAGTGGCACGATTACCGCCGGCGGGGACGCATGGCGCGCAACATGCGCGCCGAGCATGCCGCGCGTGCGGCGCAGCGCGGTTCCTGGGGCGTGGGACGGGACTTCTATCGCGTGCGCACGCGCGAAGGACGCATCTTCGAGATCTACTACGATCGCGCGCCACGGGACGCGTATCGGCGCGGGGGAAGCTGGCACCTCTTTCGCGAACTGCGTGAGAGAATGGAGCAGTAGCGCGGATCGCGCGTCGCGCAGGGGATCGTTCGAAGGGAGGAGACAACGTGCAGGCCATGGTTCTCGAGGGGCTGGGACGGGTCACGAGCGATCGGGACCCGCTGGTGCCGCGCACGGTCCCCGATCCGGAGCCGGCCGATGGCGAACTGCTGCTGGAGGTGACCGCGTGCGGCGTGTGTCACACGGAGCTCGATGAGATCGAGGGGCGCACGCCGCCCCCGGAGCTGCCGGTGATCCTCGGGCATCAGGTCGTCGGACGCGTGACCGCACAGGGCCGTGGCGTCTCGAAGCCGGCGATCGGCGATCGGGTCGGTGTGGCGTGGATCTACTCGGCCTGCGGCCACTGCTACCATTGTCGTCGTGGCGAGGAAAACCTCTGTCCCGGGTTCCGCGCGACCGGCCGCGACGCCGACGGCGGCTACGCCGAGCGGATGCGTGTGCCTGCCGACTTCGTCTATGCGATCCCGGAGCGCTATTCCGATGCGCAGGCCGCGCCGCTGCTCTGTGCCGGCGCCATCGGGTATCGCTCGTTGCGTCTCACCGAGCTCAAGGATGGCGAACGGCTGGGTCTGACCGGTTTCGGCGCGTCGGCGCACCTGGTGCTCAAGATGGCGCAGCATCGCTTTCCGCGCAGCGAGGTCTACGTATTCTCACGGAGCGAGGGAGAGCGGGCCTTCGCGCGCGAGCTGGGCGCCGGATGGGCCGGTGCGATCGAGGCGCGCGCGCCCGCGCGATTGCATCGCATCATCGACACCACGCCCGCCTGGAAGCCAGTGGTCGAAGCGCTGGCCAATCTCGAGCCGGGCGGGCGACTGGTGATCAACGCCATCCGCAAGGAGAGCCAGGATCAGGACTACCTCCAGCGGCTCGACTACGAGCGCGATCTCTGGATGGAGAAGGAGATCAAAAGCGTGGCCAACGTCGCCCGGCGGGACGTGCGCGAGTTCCTGACGCTGGCCGATGAGACCGGCATGACCCCCGAGGTGACCACCTTCGGCCTGCGGGAGGCGAATCGCGCGCTGCAGGAGTTGCGCGCGCGAAAGATCCGCGGGGCGAAGGTGCTGGAGATCGGTGGCTAGACGCGGAGCTTCGCACGGCGCGCCCCCACGGCGCGGGCGCGCGGGCCGGCTGGCGACAGGGTGATGAATGCGGGAGGTCCCGGATGCGGATTCTGGTTATCGGCGGCAGCGGCTTCATCGGCCCGCCCCTGGTGCGCGAGCTGTGCGATGCGGGCCACGAACTGACCCTCTTTCATCGTGGCCGGACCCCGGCGACGGAGCTGAGCGGCGTGGATGAGATCGAGTGCCCCGAGCGCGAGATCGCCGATCGCTCCTACTACTCCGACTTCCTGCCGCGCTTCCGCGAGCTGGCCCCGCAGGTCGTGATCGACATGATCCCCACCACGGAGGCGTCGGCGCGCGCCGTGGTCGAGACGTTTCGCGACATCGCCGAGCGTCTGGTGACGATCAGCAGCCAGGATGTCTATCGCGCCTACGGAGTGCTGTTGGGCATCGAAGCGGGGGCGCCGCAGGCGGTGCCCGTGAACGAATCCGCCGCCGTGCGGGAACGCCTCTTCCCCTATCGTGGCGCGGAGCCCCGCGCTGCGGATGACCCGCGGCGCTGGATGGACGACTACGAGAAGATCCTCGTCGAGCGCACCGCTCGCGGGGATGACCAGCTCCCCGCGACGGTCCTGCGCCTCCCGATGGTCTACGGTCCGCACGACCGACAGCATCGGCTCTTCGAGTATCTCAAGCGGATGCTCGACGGACGCCGGACGATCCTGCTCTGCGAGGAGATGGCCGCTTGGCGCTGGACGCGCGGCTTCGTCGAGGACGTCGCGCATGCGATCGCGCTGGCCGCGCAGGCGCCGCAGGCGGTGGGCCGAGTCTACAATGTGGGCGAGCGAGAGGCGCTGCCGCTGCGCGAATGGATCGCGGCGATCGGCGCCGCTGTCGATTGGCCAGGCGAGGTGGTGACGATTCCCTACCGCGATCTGCCCCCGCCGTTCCGCCCGCAGATCGCCACCGATCAGGACCTGGTCGCGGACACGTCTCGCATACGCGACGAGCTGGACTTCGCTGAGCGGGTGCCGCGCGAGGAGGCGCTGGCGCGCACGGTGGCCTGGGAGCGGGAGCATCCGCCCGAGCGGGTCGACCCGCGGCAGTTCGACTACGCGGCCGAGGATGAGCTGCTGGCGCGAATTCGGGGCGAGGAGGCATAGGTGCGGGGGGTGCCGGGACGTAGCGCCTGCCGCGGGCGCGGCATGAGAGGTTCGGGCGACGCGTGATCGGGCACCCGACGAACGCGCGGCTGCCGTGCAAGAGAGACGCATGAAGATCAGCCGCAGACGATTTCTGCTGGGCGCTGCCGGAATCGGCCTGCTCGCGGGAGGGTATGCGCGCTTCGCGGAGTCACGCTGGCTGGAGCGGGTGCGCGCCACGATTCCGCCGCGCGGCGCGGCGCTGGCGAGCCCGATCCGCATCCTGCTGCTGACCGACCTGCACTGGTCGCGTAGCGTGCCGCTCGCGCTGATCGATCGTGCCGTGCGCCTGGGGCTCGACGAGCGCCCCGATCTCGTCTGCTTGGCCGGTGACTATGTCACCGTCAGGCAACGGCGCGATCTCGCCCCACTGTCGGCGACGCTGGCCCCGCTGGCGCAGGCCGCGCCGGCGCTCGCGGTGCTCGGGAACCATGACGGGGGCGCCTGGAGCCGGGCCCATGGGGGCGCGTCCGACACGCGCGCCGCCGAGGAGATGCTCGCGCGCGCGGGCATCACACTGCT
Organism: Candidatus Eiseniibacteriota bacterium; assembly: GCA_014729815.1. Taxonomy (GTDB): domain Bacteria; phylum Eisenbacteria; class RBG-16-71-46; order CAIMUX01; family WJJG01; genus WJJG01. Next base: position 11,326 of record WJJG01000154.1, on the reverse strand, counting down.
GGAAAACCGCGCCCGGACGCTGGAGGTCGCCGGACAACGCCTGCGCGTGGGTGGCGCGGGGGATCTGTGGGCCGAACGCTTCGCGCCGCGGCAGCTCGGCGAGGCGTTGGGTCGCGGAGGGGCGGAGCGGACGCTGCTTCTGACGCACAATTCGGACGTCAAGACGCATCTGGCCGAGACGCACTGGGATCTACTGCTCTGCGGTCACACGCACGGCGGGCAGGTGCGCCTGCCGCTGGTGGGTGCGCTGGTCGTGCCGCTGAAGGACCGGCGCTTCGTGGCTGGCCGCGGCACGTGGCGTGAGCGCTGGATCTACACCAGTCGCGGCGTCGGCAGTCTCTTCGGCGTGCGCTGGGGGTGCCGCCCCGAGGTTTCCCTGTTGACGCTGCAGTAGACGCGTTCGCGGGATCTCCCCAGGGCGCCATCGCGCTCGGCACCGCGCTGCACGCGGGAATCAAGCGCAGCCCTGTGGATGGCGTCGCGTGCTCCCGCAAGGATCCCCCTCGCGGGCGTCGTGTCCGCAGCTCGATTGCATTTGTCACGCACCGAATGTGCTGGCTGGGCTTGGCAGCCACCGGCCACCAGTCGTATCATCGTGCGTGCGATCATGCTGGGCGCAACCACTCTCCCGGGGGGGATACGCGATGTCCGAACAGCCATCCGAGGCGACACCGCAGCGCGGCTGTGCCCTGTGTGGCGTGACGACCGCGAGCGCTGTGATGCTGCCCTGCTATCGTCTGCGGAGCTGTCCGTTCGGCGATGAGCTGCCGCCCGCTGCCGAGTGTCCCGCACGGAACATCGAGCATGGTTGTTGGGCATTTGACTGGGTATCCTACTTCGAGAAGCTTCCGCCGGGCGCCGCCCGCGAGGAGTGGCGTCTGGCGATGCTGGATGCGTGTCCCGAGTGCGAGGTCTTTGCGCTCCACGAGGATGAATTGGGCCGCGTACTCGAGCGCCTGCGTCGCGCATGACGCCGAGTCGTTGCCTGCGTGATGCCGAGTGGTGGCACGCACGACGCCGAGTGGTCGCACGCATGCGAGCATGGATCAGATGGCACGATAGGAGGTCGACGAATGCCGAACTGCCACGAGATGCGCCAGGATGAGGTCTACGTCTGTCCCGACTGCGGACTCGAGCTGAAGGTCGTCAAGGAGTGTCGCGATGCCGGCAAGCCGGCCTCGGAGTGCGGCTGTCACGATGACAATCAGAACGCCTGCACGATGTCGTGCTGCGGGAAGGAGCTGGTCAAGAAGAGCGGCTAGCCGACCCGACGGCGCTCCGCGGAGGAAACCGATGCGACGCTGTCTCGCGCCCGCCGCCGTTGGGCTGGGCGTGCTGAGCGCCGTCTTGGTGCTGGCTGTTGCCACACCCAGCGGAGCGCTCGATCCGGACGATCCGCCGGCGGCCACCCGAGCGCGCCGCGCGCTGAGCGCGGGGGAACTGGGGGAGGCGATCCGCCTCTACGAGATCGCCCTGGCCGCCGATCCGACGGCGCCGTACGACTGGTACAACTACGCCTGCGCGCTGGCACGGGACGCGCAGGCGGACGACGCCTTGCTCGCGCTGGAGAAGGCGCTGCGCGCGGGATACGCGGATTCGAGCTGGACGGCCAGCGATCCGGATCTGGCCGCCCTGCGCTCCCGCCCTCGCTTCTCCGAGCTGACCCGCCGCATGGCGGCGCGGGAGCGCATGCGCAGGGACGAGATCGCGCAGCGCTTCCACGCGCCGCAGATGCGCCTGGCGTCCTACGGTGTCGAGCTTCCGGCCGCATACGAGGATCCGCCGCCCGGCGGGTTTGCGCTCGTGATCCTCCTCCACGGCCGGGGCGTCGACGGCGCCTCGATGCAGCGTCTGGCGGAGGCGTTGGCGCTGGACGATGTGGTCTACGTCTGGATGGATGCACCCTACCCACTGGCGGAGGGCGGCGGGGGATTCGAGTATTGGCCGAGCTGGACGCGCGAGTCCGGCCAGGAAGATGCGCTGGCGGCTGCCGCGCGCCTGACTGCGCGCAGCTATGGCGCGCTTGCGCGCGATGTGGCTGCCGGCCTGCCGATCGACACGACGCAGGTCTTCTTGGTCGGATTCAGTCAGGGCGCGGCCACCGCCTATCTCACCGCGCTGGAGAATCCGGAGCTCTTCGCCGGCATCGCGCCGCTGGGTGGCTACCTGCTGCCCGCCTATGCCGAGGAGGGGGGCTTCGTGTCGTTGGCGGCACACGACGTCGCGCTCTTCATCGGCCACGGCGCGCAGGATGAGGTCATCGACCCCGCGCGTGCGGAGGAGGCCGCCGCGCTCGCGCGCGCGGCGGGCGTGGAGACGGAACTGCACGTCTACCCGATCGGGCATACGGTTTCCGAGTCGGAGATCCGCGACCTCTCTGCCTGGCTGCGAGCGCGGATGGGCCGCCCGTCCCGCTGAGTGGCTCCGCTGATTTCGCACGGACCGGCTTCGGGTGCCGACCGCGGGGATCATCGACGGGGACGGCGCGCCGAGCGCCGGGATCGGGAGCGTGAGAGGTCGCGCGCCGCACGAAGGCGGATCGATCAGGGGGCGGTGCGCGCGATTCGAAAGCCGTGCGCGTAGGTCGCCCCATCCGGGGCATTGTAGGCACGGAACCCGCAACGCAGATCGTAGTCGACACTCCCCCAGCCGCCGGCGCGGCAGACGCGGTGGGTTCCCGCGTTCGGTCCCGGCGGATCGACGAGCGGCGCGGTCCCCAGCTCGCAGACGAACCAGTCGTTGCACCACTCCCAGAGGTTGCCCGCCAGATGCGCGAGGCCCAACGCCGTGGGTGCTGCGGGATGGCTCGTCGGCGGGGCGGTCCAGCCGATGCAGACACCGCCCGGCGCGTAGAAGTTCGCCCGCGCGCAATCGGGATCCTCGTCCCCCCAGGGAAAGAGCCGCTCGTCGTCGAACTGTGCGGCGTATTCCCACTCGGCGTCGGTTGCCAGCCGATAGCCCGCGGCTCCGTACGGATCGCCGCCGTGGCACTCCCAGCTCTCATGATCGTAGGCCGCGGGCAGGTCGAGGTAGAGACTGAGCCAGTTGCAGAAGGCCGCCGCGCCGAACCAGGTGGCCTCCTTGACTGGATGGCGGGAGGGATCGTAGCCGTCCGGATAGGCGGTTTGGGCGGGCTCGGATGGGGACTCGCGCAGATAGAAGGTCCCGCCGCCGTCGAACTGGACCTCGACGTAGTCGTTGTCGAGATCGAGGAGCAGCTCGGCGTCACTGCCGATCGCATCCCAGACGCCACTCGTGGAAGCAGTCACGAGACCTTCGTCGTAGGCCCACTGCAGGACCAGCAGGTACTCCCCGTTGGTGATCTCGTGTTGCGCGAGGAAGAAGTCGCGCGTCAAGGTCACCGTATGCTCCTGCATGCCGCAGGTCGATACGCCATCGCCCATGACGAACGTCCCGGCGGGCACGCGGACCAAGGGCACGGGGGAAGGATCGGCATGGAAGGTGATGCTGTCGATCTCGGCCAGCATGTGCTCCTGCCAGCTCTCCCCCCGGTGGATGCGCATCTTCCAGATCTCTTGCGCGTCCGGGGCGCTGGTGAGCGACACGAGCCAGAAGAGCGCGAGCGGGATCGTCGCGCAGAAGCTGCGCGCGAGCGCCCGTGCACTGCGCCGCCTCTCTCTGAGGACGTCGCTGAAGTGGTGCGCGTTCGCTGCCAAGCCAACCTCCGCCGGTTCGAGCCTCCCGCCGGTGGGAGGGGAAGCGCCCCGCGGCCGCGCGGTGGCGTGGGAATCGAGCATCCACTATTGTAGCATGCGCGCAGGCCAGGTCGCGCGGCAGCGACGGGCGGCGGATTCGTGGACGTGGAGTGCAGGGACCGGTTCGTGAGCCTCATCGAAATCCTCCTGATTGCCGTTGGCCTGGCGATGGACGCCTTCGCGGTCAGCGTGGCGGCCGGAGCCTGCGGGCAGGCGGAGGCGCGCACGGACGGCCTGCGCATGGCGGGCGCCTTCGGGCTGTTCCAGGGCGCGATGCCGATCGCCGGCTGGTTGATCGGCGCGCAGCTCGCGGGTTGGATCGGCGACTACGACCATTGGGTCGCCTTCGGGCTGCTCGCCCTGATCGGCGTGCGCATGATCCGTTCGGGGGCCTCTTCTGCGCCGGTGGAGCGGCGCGCGGATCCGTCGCGTGGTTGGGTGCTGCTGGCCCTCGCCGTCGCCACGAGCATCGACGCTTGGGTGACCGGCATGGGCCTGGCGATGCTCGACGTCTCGATCTGGATCCCCAGCCTGGTGATCGCCCTGGTGACCGTTACGCTCTCCTGGATCGGGGTCGTGGCGGGCTGCCGCCTGGGCGTGCTGGTGGGGCGCCGCATGGAGATCGTGGGCGGCGCCATCCTGATCCTGATCGGGGCCCGGGTGTTGTTGATCCATCTGATCGGGTAGGCCGTGGTGCGGCCGCGGCTGTCTTGCCTCCACGTTGCGGCATGCGTGGCTGGCGAACTGAATCTGTATGGGAGGAGCCATGGAATCTCAGCTCACGATTCGACCGTACGAGAAGCGCGACCGCGGCGCCTGCCGCGATCTGTGGCGCGAACTGACCGAGCGGCACCGTGAGATCTACGAGGATGCGAGCATCGGCGGCGAGGATCCCGGAGCGCAGTTCGACGCCTACGAGAAGCGCCGGAACCTCGCGGGGATCTGGGTCGCCGAACTCGACGGCCAGGTGGCCGGCATGGCCGGCTTGCTGGCCGAGGGGGAGCAGGGCGAGATCGAGCCGGTCGTCGTGCGCGCGCCCGTGCGAGGGCGCGGCATCGGCAGCGCTCTGCTCCAGCGCCTGGAGAATGAAGCGCAGCAACGCGGCATCCAGTATCTCAGCGTTCGCCCGGTGGCGCGCAACGATCGGGCGATGGTCTGCTTCCACCGAGCCGGCTTCCGTCAGCTGGGACACATCGAGATGTTCCGTACGCTGGGGGAGGGGCCCAAGGGCCGTTGGAAGCCCGGCGTGCGGCTGCACGGCTGTGACTTCCGCTACTGACCGCATGCGAACGGGGGTGCGTCGTCTCGCACGGGGCCGCGCTCGGTACCTCGCGGCACGCGAGGATCACGCGAAGCGGTCTAGAGAAAGCGCTCGAGACGACCGCGTAATGCCTCCAAGGGAAGCGCTCCCGGGATCCGATCGACCTCCAGGCCGCTGCGCAGGACCACCAGCGTGGGAATGCCGCGAATGCCGAAGCGATTGGCCGTGCTCACGGCCTGCTCGGTGTCGACCTTGACCACCAGCAAGCGGCCGGAGAGCTCGCGCGCGAGCTGTTCGACCACCGGTTCGAGCTGGCGGCACGGCTGACACCAACCGGCCCAGAAGTCGACCAGCACCGGCAGGCGGCTCCGGCGCGTGAGCAGATCGAAGCGGGCGTCGTCGACAGCGACCGGGCCGTCGGCATAGAAGGCGTCCCCGGGCAGGTCGGCCTGGCAGCGCCCGCAGCGGCCCTTCTGGCCGACGCGCGTTGTCGGGATGCGATTCTTGGCCTGACAGGAAGGACAGGCGATGAGCAGCGATCCGGCAGCCATATGCGCACCTCGTCTTCGAAACGCACCCATGTCCGCATCCGTCCCGCGGGACCCGAGGGGCTCGCGAGATGACGATCGAGGCGCGCCAGTATAGCATCGCCGTGGCGCATGCGGAACCGCGAGGGGAGGAGGACGGACGTGGCGAAGAAACAGCCCAGCCTTGCACTCCTGATCGGCCTGGTGCTGATCTGTGCGGCGCCGATCGCAGCCGAACCGCTGACGGCGCTGCTCGGTGCGGTGGACGTCGAAGTCGCTGGGATCCGCGCCGCCCTGCGTGATCCGGTCGAGCAGCAGGCATCCGGCCTGCGGGTCGTGCGGGGGGAGCTACGAGGCCGGGAGGTGTTGGTTGCCTGCACCGGCGTGGGCAAGGTGAACGCGGCGATGACGACCACGCTGCTGCTCGAGCAGTTCGCCCCGAGTGAACTGATCTTCACCGGCATCGCCGGCGCGCTCGCTCCCGATCTGCGTCCGGGGGACGTGGTGATCGGTACCACCGCCGTGGTGCACGACTTCGTGGCGCTCCATCCCGATACGGTCGTCACCTGGGCGCCGCAGAACCCAGCCGACGGCGAGCGCTTCCCGCTCTTCCTTCCGGCCGATGCGCGACTCTGCGATCTGGCCCACCTGGCCGCGCGCACGAGCGCAGCGGGCGCGGCGGCCGGTGGGCGGCCGGAAGCCTCTCCCGGGCCGCCGGCGCGGATCGTGGCGGGCGCGATCGCCACCGGTGACGCCTTCGTGGCCGCCCGAAGCAAGCGGCAGGAGATCCGCGCACGCCTGGGCGCGGATGCGGTGGAGATGGAGGGCGCGGCCATAGCGCAGATCTGTCACGCCCGGCGCACGCCCTGGCTGCTGATCCGCGGGATCAGCGATCGCGCCGATGCGCTTGCATCCGAAGAGATCGAGGCCAACTTCGAACGGGCCGCATCGAACGCGGCCCGCCTCGCGATGGATGTCGTGGCGCTTCTGGGCTCGGCTCCCGCAGCGCCGGCTCCGGTGGAGGATGCGGCTCCCCGCGAGGATGCAGTGGGAGATGCATGCGCACCGCGCGAGAACTGAAGGTTCGCGCGTTCGGATTCATGAGGGACGGGGACCCCGTGGCGGGATCTCGGCGATCGGGGGCAGGCTCGCGAAGGTGGGAATGAGAGGCAGAGTCGCCGCGCCTAGTTGCCCCGCAGCGTCCGGTAGAGCCGATACGCGTGGCTGCGCGAGATCCCGAGCAGCTTGGCCGCCTCCGGGATATGCCCACCGGCTGCCTCGAGGGCCCATTCGAGCTCTTCGTTCGAGCGACCCCCGCGACCGGCCCGCCGGCGCCGGCCCGGCGCGGCGCCTGCCGGCCGATTCGCCGCGGTTGCAGCGGCCGAGGTCCGTTCGCCGCTCGCGCGCTCGGGATGCCACAGATTGCCGGTGTTCTCGAGGATGTTCTCGGCAGCGGCGATCGGACCGAGACTGCTGACGAAGAGGATCGACTGGCCGACGATGTGCACCAGATCGCGCACGTTCCCCGGCCAGCTCCGCTCGCGCAGCGCGGCGAGGACCTCCGGCGTGAAGACCGCCTCGAACTGCTCCGGCGAACCGTTCATTCGATCCCAGATCGCACGCGCCAGCGGCTCGATATCCGCCACACGCTGCTGCAGGGGCGGCAGGCGCAGCACAGCGGCGATCAGGCGCCCATAGAGATCGCGGCGGAAGGCGCCCTGGGCCACAAGCTGCTGGAGATTGCGGCAGGTCGCCGCGGCCACGCGCGTGCGGACCCGCGTACTGCGCGCGGCGCCCAGGGGCCGCACTTCGCCCGAGTCGAGGAAGCGCAACAGGAAGCCTTGCGCCACCGGATCGAGGTCGGCGATCTCGTCGAAGAAGATCGTGCCGTTCTGCGCTTCGCGGATCAGCCCGGCGCGCTCCTCCGTCGCGCCGGTGTAGGCTCCGCGGCGTGCCCCGAAGAGCTCGGCCAGGAAGATCTCCTTGTGCGCCGCGGCGCAGTTGACCGGCACGAACTTGCCGGTCTGTCCACTCAGGGCGTGCAGACCCTGCGCGAGGAGCTCCTTGCCGGTGCCGGTCTGCCCGAGGATCAGAACCGGGGAGGGTCCAGGGGCGAACGTCTCGGCCAAGCGCAGCGTCTTGATCAGCGCCGGCGTGCGGGTCACCAGCCCGAGCCGGTTCCAGATCGGCTGCAACGCCGTCGGCGCCGGAATGGCCTTTGCCGAGCTCCGCCCCTGCGCCGCGTGCGATGATGGCTTGCGCGGAGCCTCCGCGTCCGAGGCGCGACGCCGCGGATGCGGGCGACGACGCAGGACATCGGGGCCCAGGAGCGGATGATCGATCCAGAACCGTGCCCCGGTGACTTCGAACGGCTCGCCGCCTTCCGCGGCCGGTTGCTCCGCACGCGCCAGCGGCCCGCTCCGCGACGGCTGGAGCGTTGAGATCCAGGCGTCGACGAGGCGCTTCTCGAGCTGCTCGCCGATGCGCTCCAACAGCTCGCGCGCCTTGAGGAAGGCCTCGAGCGCTTCGCGCTTGCGGCCCGAGCGAGCCAGCGCGGTACCGAGGACGCGGTAGGCCTGCGCCTCCTCCCACGGCAGATCGGCGCTGTGCGCGCGCTTGAGCGCCCGGCGAACGCGCGGGATCGCGCCGCGCAGATCGTCTTCGGCAATGGAGAGCAGGGCCTCGCGGATGGCGATCTCGATGGCGATGTCACTCTCGGGCGCGATGCGCTGGATCAGGCGCTTGCAGCAGTGCACCGCGCGGCGGGTCTTCTCGAGCTCGCCCGCGAGCAGGTAGGACTCGGCGAGATACTCGAGCGCCAGGGCCTCGTCGCGGGGTGCGCCCAACCGTCGCGCCTGCCTCCAGGCCTGCAGCAGGATGCGACGCGCCTGCGCAGGTTCGCCCCGGCGGGCGGCCACCCACCCCATTCCGAGACTCGCCCGCAGCGCGCTGGACTCGCGGCGGACGGCCACCGCAGCGCCATGCGCCTCCTGGAAGATCTCGGCGCTCTCCTCCAGCAGGCCGAGGCCGTTGAGGAGAGCGGCGCGGTTGATCAGGGACGTCACGCGGCCGACCGCGTCTCCGGCGCGCCAATAGGAGGTCGCGGCGCGCGCATAGAGGCGCTGCGCGGCATCCACCTTGCGCCGGAAGCGCAGCACGCTGGCCAGGAAGTTGAGTGCATCGCCGAGGAGCACGTCGCTGCCGCTCTTCTCGGCACACGAGGCGGCCTGCAGCGCGGTCCGTTCGGCGGCGGGCAGGTTGCCCTCGCGCGCCGCGAGCCGCGCGCGGATGATCTCGGCATGGGCGAGGACCCACGGGCCGACATCGGGGGAACTGGCGCCTTCGATCTCGCCCAGCGCCCGACGCGCCGCGGAGTAGTCGCCCGTCTCGAGTTCGTCGCGTGCGATGAGCAGGTGTGCCAGGACACGCGCTTCGGGTTCGAGATCGGGATGGCGGGCGACGAGATCGCGCAGCCACACCGTCCCCTCACGGATGTGGGGCCGATGCTCGAGATGGATGCAGGAGATGAGCAGCAGTCCGATCGGCTCGACGGCGTTGGGCGGCAGATCGGGCGATCGCCAGACCGGCTGCAAGCCCGACCAGAGCAGGTCGTGGGCCGCGTCCCAGGCGCCCACCGAGGCATAGATCCGCGCCTCGGCGGCCAGGCGCCGCCACTCGACGAGCTGCGTCCCGGACGCGTAGCTTCGCCGCATCGGCTGTGTGGGCCGTTCAGCGCCCATCCACCGCTCCCCGGTTGGTTGCGATCGACCCCTCGGCGGGCCTTCGCCCCAATCGATCAGCAGATCTCGGTCACGCTCGCCCGCTCGGGCACCAGATGCGGTGGCGGGAGAGATCGCGTGGATCGCTCGCCTGCCCGCGCGCCGGGGGAGCGGGCCGCATCGAGGAGACGCGCAACCTCATCACCCCCCGAGTCAGGATCGGTGCAGAATGGGCAGTCGTCGATATCTCCGTCGGTGGGAGGCGTTTGCCTGCCCATCGCAGGCGAGGCGTCCGCCACCGCCGCGCAGACCGACAGGAGCAGGGCAACCGAGATCAGGGCAGCCAGGAGCCTGGCATGCTGCTTCCGCTTGTGATGTAGATCCGTCATGGTCCCGCTTCCGCCCCGAAGTGGTCCGGACCCGACCGCCCGCATGGCGGACGTGGCCGCAAACCCGACAACACTACTGTACCACATTCTAGGCGGGATGAGTGGGAGCGGCAGCTAGGGCGCGACGGGGACGAGATCGTAGCAGATGAGCGCGGGCGCCCCCCCGGAGCCGGCGGCGGGCGCTTCGCTTCCCGAAGCGGCGGACGCATCGTTTCCCGAGCCGGCGCTCGCTTCGTCCGCGCCGCTGGAGGACGCCTGGTCGCCATGTGCATCCTGCTCGCCACGCGAGGCCCCCAGGGCGCCCTGCGTCGCCTCGAAGCCGGACGTCAGCCGCAGCAGGCGATCTCCGAAGAGATAGATGTAGTCGTTCCAGGGATCGATCTCTCCGCGCAGCGCCACCTGACGGACGAAGCGGCCCTGGGCATCGATCTCGTCGAAGATCACCGCCGTCCCGCCTGCGGCGTCGGCCCAGCCACGGCTGGTCTCGACCCACAACGCCCCCGCGGGGCGCGGACGCAGGGCCAGAATCACCCGCCGGTCCGGTGAGATGCGCAGCTCCAGATCGCGCACCCGTTCGTAGAAGGCGGACCAGGAGGCGCGCAGGTCGGCGATCTGTTCACCGGTGCGTGCCACCGGGGCAATGGGCCGCTCGATGACCATCGTCAGCGCGCCCCGGGGATCGTAGACCTCGATCCTATACTCGTCGAAGCGCGGCGCCAGATAGAGCGTGCCGTCATCGCGCACCCCGAGGAAGCTGAACGACTCGGCCGCGACCTCGTCGAAGAGGAAGGCCTCGTCGAGGTGATGTACGCGCGACTTCTCGGTCAGCGTGTGCCGAAGCGCGTGGTCTTGACCGAAGAGACCGATCGCATCGCCGAAGGTGATCAGCCGACCGTCTCGCTCGCGGGTCTGATAGACGATCAGCTTCCCCGCGGGCACCTCCCAGGCGTAGAGCGGCGAGAAGCGCACCCCTTCCTCGAAGCCCGCCGCCCGCCACGTCTCGCCCGGCACGCCCTGGCGATCGAGGAAGACGATCTTGTGTCCCACCGCATCCAGGACACCGATCCGCTCCTCCGCACGCCCGAGCACCAGTCCCATCGGCCACTGGAATTCCCCGGGGCCTTCTCCCTGCCGACCGATCGAGCGCAGGTAGTGGCCATCCGGGGAGACCAGATGGATCGCGCCGAGCTGCGAGTCGAGCAGGTAGGTGACGCCGCGTTCGTCCTGCTGCAGATCAGCGATGGCGCCGAAGCGCAGCTCGCCCGAGGGCGATTCGCTCGGCAAGCGCCAGCACTCGTGCATCTCCAGCGACTGCGGGGGGGCGAGTGGCGCGGCGGGATTGCGGACCCAGACCACGCCGTCTTCGACGGTGCGTGTGCCCTCCCATTCCCGCGCGCAGCCGCAGAGTAGCAGCCCGCAGAGGAAGAGTAGGAGGCCCATGCGGGCGTGGCGTGCGCGCCCGCGGCGATCCGGTGCGGCGACGACAGTCGCGATGCCTCCTGGCGCGCTGCCTGCGCCGGCGACGAGTGTGGCGCCGAGCGACCTCATCGGACGACGCGCAGCGGTTCGACGACCTGCTGATCGCCGCTGCGCAGGCGCGCGTAGTAGCGCAATCCCTGCCCCGGACGCCGGTCGGCGACCTTGCCGAAGAGCCAGCTGCCTAGCGCCAGGCCTGACATGTAGGTCGTCAGGATCACCGTCACCGCGTAGATCG
>WJJG01000153.1 GCA_014729815.1 Candidatus Eiseniibacteriota bacterium | reverse complement strand
GCGAAGGCAAGAGCACCACGGTGGCCTATCTGGCCAGCGCGCTGGCACTGCATCCCGAGCGGCGCATCCTGGCGGCCGATTTCGACTTCCGCGACCCGCAGCTCAACGCGCACTTCGAGGTGCCGGTCGAACGCACGTTGGGAGATGCGATCGGGGGCGAGTGTCGTCTGCATGATGCGATCCTCAAGACCGAGCTGCCCAATCTCGATCTGGCCCTGCCCTGCCCGCAGGGAGAGGATCCGGGCCTGCTGCTGCGCACGCGCGAGTGCTCGCTGACCATCGAGTACTTCCGGGAGCAGTACGATCTGGTTCTGCTCGACGTGCCCGCGCTCTTGCCAGTGGCGGATGCCTCCGTGCTGCTGCCCTTCGTCGATGGCGTGATTCTGGTAACGATGGCCGGGCGCACGACCAAGCCGGCCCTGCGCCGCGCGCGCGAGATCTGTCTCGGCATGGGCGTGCGCATCCTGGGGCTCGTCGTGGGGAACCTCAAGGAGGCCATGCCCGAGTACGGCGGCGGGCGCTACTACGAGTACTACAAGCGCAAGAAGGAAAAGGGCGAGGGCTCGTCTGAAGGGGATGCCGGCGGCGACCGCAAGATGAGATTCCGGCCCGAGGGCGCCGCGGGCCAGGCCGGCGAGGCCTCTTGGGGCCCCAAGCAGGGTGGGCGTGGGAAGCGAGGAAAGAAGCCGATTGCCGTCACCCGCAATCTCGATCGTCCTGCCGGTTCTCAATGAGGCCGGGGATATCGGCCGGCTGCTGGGTGAATTGCGGGATCAGGAGTCGCCACCGGGAGGCTTCGAGGTCCTCGTCGCCGACGGTGGCTCGACCGATCGCACGCGCGAGATCGTGCAAGAGCGGGCCGCAGACTGGCCGGCCTTGCATCTGCTGGAGAACCCCGATCGCCTGAGCAGCGCGGGGCGCAATGCCGGCGCGCGGGCGGCGCGCGGGCGCTACGTGATGTTCCTCGATGGGCACTGCGCCCTTCCCCGCCGCGACTACGTGAAGCGCGCGGTGGCGCTCTTCGAATCGACGGGCGCCGACTGCCTCTGCCGCCCCCAGCCGCTCGATCGCCTGACCGAGAGCCCCTGGGCCCGCGCCATCTCCGACGCGCGGCACTCCCGCCTGGGACACAATCCCGGCTCGGACATCTATGGCGGCGCGCCCGGCTTTACCGACCCGCGCTCGGCCGGGGCGGCCTACACCCGCGCCTGCTTCGAGCGGCTCGGCGGCTACGATCAGAGGTTCGATGCCTGCGAGGACGTGGAGTTCAACCACCGCGTGGCCGAGGCCGGCTTCTGCGCCTATCGCCATCCCGATCTGGCCGTGGCCTACCGCCCGCGCGCCAGCTTGCGCGACCTCTTCCGCCAGATGGCCCGCTACGGGCGCGGCCGCGCGCGCCTGATGGCGCGGCATGGCAAGATGATCCCCTGGCCGCTGGCGGGGATTAGCGTGTACGTGCTGGTTGTCCTGATAGCTGCGGTGGGCCTCGGCCTGGCGGCGCTGATGGGAGACGGGTCTGGCGACCCGGCCAACGCGCCGGGTCTGGGGAGCCTGGCCCTGGTCGCCCTGGCCCTCTGCGCGCTGCCCGCCGCGCTCTGGCTGCTGCTGATCGCCGGGGAAAGCCTGCGCCTGGGAGGGCTCTCGGCCGCTGCGCCGCGGATCGGTATGGCCTTCGTGACGATCTATGCCGGGCTGGTCTTCGGCTTCTGGCGCGGACTGCCGGAGTGGGGCCGATATCGAGGATCCATCGCGGGGTGAACTGAGGCATAATCGCTCGGTCGATGGCAGGCGAGGCCCGCTGGAGAGCGAAACGTGCTGTTCCCGCGGGCGTTCGTTCGCGTCTACGACGTGATCGACCGGGGAGGTCTCAGGCGTGTCCTCGCAGCGCCGACAGCAAGGCGGTCTCGGGCGCTGGGCGCTGCTGCTCGCCCTTCTGGCCCTCGCGCTGCGCGTGCTCTACCTCCTCGAGAGCGGCGAGAACCCCTTCCGCGAGCACCTCGCCCTCGATCCCCTGGTCTACGATCAGTGGGCGCGTTCGATCCTCAGCGGCCGCGTGCTCGGGCCCGACGCCTTTCCCCAGGCGCCGCTCTTTCCCTATTTCGTCTCGCTCTGCTACGCGCTCTTCGGGGCGGCGCCCACGGCCGTTCTCTGGATCCAGACGCTCCTGGGATCGGCGACGGTCTTCCTCGGCGCGCAGGTGGCGGGCCGGCTGTGGGGTCGGCCGGCGCTCCTGGCGACGGGGCTGCTGCTGGCGCTCTACAAGCCGGCGATCTTCTACACCGGCGCGCTGCTCGCGCCCACGCTGGCCACGCTGCTCCTGGCGCTGGCCCTGTGGCTCGCTGTGCGCCGCGGATCGCTCCGGGGCCTGGGGGCGGGCCTGGCGGCGGGGCTCGCGGGGCTCGCGCACCCGTTGGTGCTGCCGGGGACGGTGGTGGCGTTGTGGGGGCTGGTGCGAGGGGGGACGCCGGACGGGCGGCCGGTGGGTTCAGCGGAGGCGACCGGTGGCCAGGCCGCGACCCGCGCTCCGCAACGCCCTGCGCGCTCGTCCCGCGAAGCGGACGGCACGCGCCGGAATCGCGCTCGGCCGCGCCTGCTGCTGCTCCTTGGCATCCTGCTGGCCATCCTGCCGGCCACCGTGCACAACCTGGCCATGAGCGGGGCGTTCGTGCCCATCTCGGCGAATGCCGGGGTGAACCTGCAGATCGGCAACGGTCCGCAAGCCACCGGCTTCTACGCGGCGTCGCGGCGCGACCCGAATCGCGCGCAGGATCTCACCGGTCTCGCCGAGGCCGAGCGGGTGACCGGCCGGGAGCTCACACCCGCCGAGGCCTCGCGCTACTGGACGCGGCAGGCTCTGGATGCCGTCCGCGAGGATCCCGGGCGGGCACTCGGCCTCTTTCTGCGCAAGCTCTACTACTACCTGCACGCCTACGAGGCGCCGCAGATCGAGTCGCTCGACTTCGAGAAGCGCTTCTCCTGTCTGCTGCGCATCCCGATCCTGCCGAACTGGATGCTGCTGCTGGCCCTCGCTGCGGGCGCCCTCGTGCTCGGCTGGGACGATCGCCGCATCCGCCTGCTGGGCCTCGCGGTCCTGGCGACAGCGCTGGCCACGGCGCTCTTCTTCGTAACCGGACGCTTCCGCTTCCCGATGCACCTGCTCCTGGCGCTCATGGCCGGGGCGGGGATCGCGCGGGCGATGGCCCTGAGACGCTCTGCGGGAACGGCGCTGCGGCGGTGGGTCGCCGCGGTCGTCGTCGTCCTGCTGACCTATGCCCTCCTGTATCCCAACCACCTGGCCATCGCACGGGATCAGACCCTCGGCCAGTACCATCATCGCCTGGGTGTGATGGCCGAGCGCGAAGGGCACGACGCTCGTGCGCGCGCGGCCTATGCGGAAGCCTTGCGGCTCGATCCGCG
>WJJG01000152.1 GCA_014729815.1 Candidatus Eiseniibacteriota bacterium | reverse complement strand
GCGCAGCGCCAGGCCGGCGCCGCTGAGGCGGGGCAGCCCGGCGACGTACTCACCGGCGGCCCCCGAGCGCAGGGTCGGTTGGGGCGTCAGCAGCAGGGCCTCGGCCGCCGCCCCCAGCCAGCTCGTTCCGAGGTAGCCCAGCCAGAGGGTGCGCATCTCGGCGTGATCGTCGACCGCGTCGCGGGCCTGCTCGACGCGGTAGCGGGTGCTGCGGATCTGGGCCTCGGAAACGGCTCGCTCGTAGTCGCGGATGGCGCGGTCGCGATCGTCCTCGGCATCCCAGAGCGAGGTCTGGCTGTCGATGGCCATGAAGGCGCCCACCGCGGCGGCGCCCAGGAAGGACCAGCCGCGCCGCTCGCCGCGCTGCAGATGCAGCATCCCCGGGGGCAGCAGGATCGTCGAGATCCCGGCCCAGGGCCGGCGCTGCAGGCCGTCTCCCTCGCGCACGAAGCGCCCGCGCACGAGCGGCAGGCCATAGCCGTCGGCGCGCAGCTCGTACTCGCCGTCGGGGAGCTCGCCGATCGGCAGGGGGGCCGCGCCCGAGAGCGCCACGGGGCCGGTGATGGCCAGATGCGCCGCGGGCGGATCGGCGGTCAGGGTCTGCGGCGCTCCGTCCGCGCCCGCGGGCCCCGCGAGCAGGCAGGCGAACGCTGCGACACCTGCCAGAGCCGCAGTCGCACCGTCTAGCATCCCGGTCTTCTTGATGTGGCGGAGACGATCCATGACTCGCCCACCTGGTCAGGATTTGTGTGCCGAGGAGGCCGCGGGCTTGTAGTCCCGGGCGCGGATGTCCAGCTTCGAGAGCAGGGCGTGCAGGCTGGGCCGCGAGATCCCCAGCGTCTCGGCGGCCAGCGAGATGTTCCCGCCGGTCAACTGCAACGCCTCGCGAATCATTTCACGATCGGCCTCTTCTCGGGCTTTCTTGAGCGAAATGCGCCGCGGGCAGGCCGCGTGCTCGAGCTCGAGGTCGGCGGGTCCCACCTGCCGGCCGCTCGACATCACGACCGCCCGCTGGATGCGATGCTCCAGCTCGCGCACGTTCCCCGGCCACTCGTGCTGCTGCAGGGCCACCCGCGCTTGCTGCGTAAAACCCAGCCGGCCGCGCTCGAACTGCTGCGCGTATCGGTCGAGGAAGTGATAGGCGAGGAAGAGGATGTCCTCGCCGCGCTCGCGCAGCGGCGGAAGCGTGATCTCTACGACCGAGAGGCGATAGTAGAGATCCTGCCGGAAGGCGCCCTTCTCGACTTCCTCGGCGAGGTTCTTGCTGGTGGCGGCGATCACGCGCACATCCAGCTCGATCGTCTCACGTCCCCCCACGCGCTCGATCTCGTGCTCCTGGAGAAAGCGGGTCAGCTTGACCTGCGAGGTCAGCGGCAGCTCGCCGATCTCATCGAGGAAGACGATCCCGCCCTCGGCCAGCTCGAGTCGTCCCGGGCGCGATTCCCGCGCGTCGGTGAAGCTGCCCTTGACGTGTCCGAAGAGCTCGCTTTCGACCAGATTGTCGGGAATCGCGCCGCAGTTGATGCTCACGAACGGCTTGGTGGCCCGATCGCTGAGCCGGCGCAGCTCGCGTGCGACGAGCTCCTTGCCCGTGCCGCTCTTGCCCAACACCAGGACGGCGATGTCGACCGCGGCGGCCTTCTTGATGCGCCGGTAGACCGCGCGCATCGGCTTGCTGCGGCCCACGATCGAGCCGAGGCGTTCGCGGGCGCCGAGCTGCTGCAGAAGCTGCGCGTTCTGCCGCTCTCGCCGGGCGGTCACCTGCAAGCGGCGCAGCAGCACGCGCAGCTCCTCGATCTCCACCGGCTTGCCGAGAAAGTCGGCCGCGCCCTGCTCGATGGCGCGCAGGGCGTTGTTCTCCTCGTCGTTGCCGGTGATCAGCACGATCTTCAGCAGCGGGTCGCTCTGCAGCGCGCGCTCGAGCAGCGTAAAGCCCGACTCGGGGTCGTCGTCGTCGAGCGCCAGATCGAGCGTCATCAACTCGGGGGGGTCGGCCGCGATCATCTCCCACGCAGCCTTGCTGCTTTCCGCCGCGCGCACCTCGAACTCCCGGCGCAGAGCCAGATTGAGCTGGCTGAGGATGTCGGGATCGTCGTCGACGATCAGCAGTTTCGCGCGGGGTTCTTCTCCCTTGGTTTCACTCATGGTACCGCCTCACCTTCGATCAGTGTCCGTTCTCTGAGCGGTTCGACCTGTTTCCGTGTCGGCGGAGGCGCCGCCCGCAGCGCGATGCGGAACGCGGTTCCCTGGCCGACGGTGCTTCGGACGGTCAGCTGACCGTCGTGGGCGCGGACGATCGAGCGGCTCTGGTAGAGCCCCAGTCCGAGCCCCTTCTTCTTGGTCGTGGCGAACGGCCGGAAGAGCCGCTCGCGGATGAACTCGGCCGGGATCCCGCAGCCGGTGTCGGCCACCGAGATGTGGACCTCGTCCCGCGCGTTCTCGCGGTGGTCCTCCGTACGGATCGCCAGGCTTCCCTGGCCGTCCATCGCTTCGATGGCATTGGTGATCAGGTTCTCGACCACGCGGCGCAGCATGCCGTCGTCGGCGTAGACCGAGCGCTCGGCATTCAGCGCCAAGTCGAGCTCGATCCCGTTGCGTTTCTCCACCTGCAACTCCCCGAGGGCGTCGCGCACGATCCGGTTGGGGCAGCAGCTCCGTATCTGCAGGCGCGGGATCTCACGCAGCTCCGAGAGGGTACGCACCAGGTGCTCGAGCCGCTGGGCGGCGCGCTCGAGATCGGTGGCGCACGTCTCGATCGCATCCGGTTCGTGGCTACATTCGCGCAGGTTGCGCGAGACCATGCGCAGCGGCGTCAGGTGGTTCTTCAGATCGTGCAGCATCATCCGGCTCCACTGCGACATGAGCTGGCTCTCGCGCGTCTCGGAGAGCTCCTGGATGAGCTGCAGCGACCGCAGCATGGCCGCCACGTGCGCGGCGATCGCATCGAGCAGCGAGACGTCCTCGTAGGTGAAGCG